>NZ_JBJQOQ010000014.1:0-129607 GCF_046036945.1 Brevibacillus sp. B_LB10_24
GATTGGAAATCCTTGTTAGATAATTGGTCAGTCGTAGAAAAAAAACCAATGATCAGCGTTTAACTTGATCATAAAAATAAGCGGGGCACAATGACAAGCATGAATGGGATGGTAAGACAACAGATACAAATTGGAACGAATACGGTTTAATTCTAGACTGGTATTTGGATAATTCCGTCTTAGCATTCTGAATATCCTTAAGCATTCTACAGTGAATAAGGAACAAAGCAACCATATGTAATATTGTTCGTGTTAGGGAAGGAGTTCTAAGATGACGACAAGCTAAAAAAGCGATTAGTAAGGAGGCATAAGGATTGACAAGTGTTCTTGTAGTTGAAGATGATGCGCATATGTTGGAAATGATTTCAATGGTTTTAAGCTACGAAGGATATCGTGTCCGGGGAGCGGTCAACGGCAAAGAGGCGCTGGCAGAAATGGAAAGCTCGCCTGCGGATTTGGTTGTGCTTGATGTCATGATGCCTGTTATGGACGGGTGGGATTTGTGCCGCGAACTGCGACATTTGAACCCCGAACTGCCGATCATCATGATTACGGCCAAGCACGAGACGAGTCAGAAGGTGAAAGGATTTGGCTTAGGCGCCGACGATTACCTGGTCAAGCCTTTCGATCCGCAAGAGCTGGTGGTCCGAATCAAAGCGGTGCTGCGCCGGTACCGGATTGCGGCCGATAAGAGGGTTACATTGGGCAGCTTCAAGCTGGATCGGCTTCGGGGAACCGTTTCGTTCGGCAGCGAGAATTGGAATTTGCCGCTGAAGGAATTCGAGCTGTTATACCAGCTTGCAAGCTATCCCGGCCAAATCTTTTTGCGGGAGCAATTAATCGAAGCGGTATGGGGATTCGACCACGCGGGGGACGAGCGGACGGTCGATGTTCATATCCAGCGGCTGAGGAAGCGGTTCGCCGCCTATACCCATCTGTTTCGCATCGTAACGGTCCGCGGTCTCGGATACCGATTGGAGACGCAAAGCCATGATTAAGAGCATTAATTTGAAAATTTTATTAATTTTTATTGTGGCCTTAGCGGTAGGTTTCAGTATCTCCGTTCCGATCACCGTGTATTTGTTCAAAAACCCGATCGCGCAATCCATCCGGAACGAGTATGCGATGCGAAGCGGGTTGATCGCGGATGTTTATTCCCGATTGGCGCCAGCCGAGCGCGGCCCTTATCTGAAACAGTTGTCCGAAACACAGAAGGTATCCCTTTGGATATACGATCGGAATGGTTTGCGTTACGCATATGGCCGGGCAAGCAAGCACAACCTTACGGATGACGATATCCGTCTCGTCCAGGACGGTGCCGAAGTCGTGAAGCGCATGTCCGTCCTGCCCTTGCCGACGAGCATGAACCTGGGTTTTCCTTTACGGACGGCAGATGAGCAGCTGGCAATCGTCATCCATCCGGAAAGCTCCGAAACCGGGCTTGTACTCACCATGACGGGTGCTTTTATCTTGATTGCGCTTGCGATCGGCAGCTTCAAGTTCGTTCTATTTACGAGAATCGTGGTGAAGCCCTTAAGAGCCTTGACGGCCGCAACCCGAAAAGTGGCCAAAGGAGACTATAACATCGTTCTTCAGACGAAGAGCAAGGATGAATTGGGCGTCTTGTCGGAGCAATTTCAGCAAATGGCCCACGAGATCAGCCAGGTCGAAAGGATGCGTCAGGAGTTCGTCTCCAACGTGTCCCACGAAATTCAAACCCCGCTGGCGTCCATTTCGGGTTTTGTCTCCATCCTGCAAAAAGACGGTCTAAATGAAGCCGAGCAACTGCGCTGTCTGAACATTATCCGGCAGGAAAGCATGAGGTTGTCCCGGCTCAGCGAGAACATGCTTAGGCTGGCCACGATCGATTCGAACCATTATCCCTTTCACCCGACGCTCGTTCGGCTTGACAGGCAGCTACGCCGCATCGTCGTAGCCGCAGAGCCGCAATGGGCGGCCAAACGATTGAATATTCGCCTCGAGCTTCCCACAACGTCGATTCATGCGGACGAAGACCTGCTGAGCCAGGTATGGCTGAATATTTTTGGCAATAGCATCAAATTTACGCCCGAGGGCGGCGAAATCTCCATCGAGCTTCGGCAAGAAAACGGCGAAATTGGAGTCGTCTTCCGGGATACGGGCATCGGCATTGCCGAAGAAGACCGCAAACGCGTCTTCGAACGCTTCTATATGGCCGATAAATCGCACAACCGCGAAGCGGGGGGAAGCGGGCTTGGTCTCGCGATCGTCAAGCGCGTTGTCGAATTGCACAGCGGCTCGGTCGCGATCGACAGCGACTTAGGAAAAGGAACGGCTGTAACCGTCTTTCTGCCAGCCGTGTAAGTCATTTAAACAATCGAATAAAGCAAGCGAAAAGGTGGACGATCCGTCCATCTTTTTTTACATTTATCCCCAATTCGTTCAAATTACGTTCATATAGAGTGCGTAGTATCGGTTGCAAGATTGGTGACAAAACAGGGTACGAAGATTGGAGCCGGTCAGGCATAACGAGTAGGTGCAAGGCGGATAACGCAAGTGAGCTAGGATTCTAAAAGAGGGGGATGTTGTACATGGTCTGGTTGTTTGTGCAGTTTGCATCGACGATTTTATTGGCTGTATTCTCGGGAATCGCTGCCCTGTGTGCGAGCCGAACCTATCTGGCGCCTACGAAAGGGAAATTGTATTCCCGTTTGCGGTTGTCGCTCGTTTGGATGGGAATCAGCGGACTGGTCTTTCTCGTCAAAGTGACGGCGGTTGTCGTCCTAGCGGCTTCCGATGAGGTATTCGTCGAAGATAAGGTGACGATGCAGCTGCCGATGCTGGCGTTCCCTGCCGCAGCGATCGTATTGTTCTCGATTCCGGCGGCAAGGAAGATTCGGGCGGCCGCGGCTAAAGCGTCGAAGGAACCGCCTGCGGCCCAGGATCGTTTGGCGGCGGCTTCTACAGGCTGGTTGTTCCCGGTTCAGGTTTTGTTTATAGGCTCGCTTTTGTCGGTTATTCAACAGTTCTTTATCGCGCAATGGCCGCTCAAAATCGGAACGGTCCTCGCGGTTTGGCTGGTTTACGCAATTGTCGACTACCTGCTATGGATTCGCCAAAAAAGTCGTTACCGCCGCTTCTCAGAGGCCGGTTTGCCGGATACAGGCACGCTGGCCGTACGACTATCCCGGAAAGGGGGAGTCTTACTGACGGTTGTGCTGATTGCTGCCGTTTGGTTTGCGCTCGGAGCGCAGGCGAGCCGCGTTCCGGAGCGAATGAGCATGGCTGGCCATGAGCACGCTCATACCGGCGGCACCGCATCGCAATTCGTGAGCGTGGCCGATTTGACCGGACCCCAAACCGGGAAAGCCGATCAATCGTTTATCCTGGAAGCGAAAAAAACGATGATTACGCTGCCTTCAGGTGAGAGGAAAGAAGCCTGGACCTACAATGGGCAAATTCCCGGACCTGAATTGCGAGTGAAGCAAGGAGATTTGGTCGAAGTCACTTTGATCAACAAAGACGTCGATGCCGGCGTTACCATCCACTGGCACGGCGTGGACGTACCGAACGCCGAAGACGGCGTCGCGGGCATGACGCAAGATGCCGTCATGCCGCAGCAACAGCACGTCTATCGTTTCATTGCCGAGCAAGCGGGGACGTATTGGTACCATTCCCATCAGCAATCGTCCAAACAAGTAAGAATGGGGCTTTATGGAATCTTCATCGTGGAACCGGACGGAGCGCCTCCGCAGAAAACGGCCGATATGGCGGTTGTTTTGCACAAATGGCAGACGGAGAGCGGAACGTCCGTTACCTTAGGGGAACTGAACAGACTGCAGCACAAAACGGCTGAACCAGGAACGTTTGTTCGGCTTAGGTTCGTGAATGCGGAAAACATTCTTGCCCCGATTTATATTTCGGGCGTTCCGTTTCAAGTGGCGGCCATTGACGGCACCGACATTCATGAACCTGAGGACCTGACAAATGCCCGTCTGGATTTAGCGGCCGGAGGAAGATACGACGTGACGTTTGTGATGCCGGATACGGCCGTCGGCATTTCGCGGCAAATCGGACCGTTTGTCCAAGACGGCAATGTTCTCGTGATCAGCCCGTCGAATGAAGGAATGCCGCCGGACATCATTAAGGGACCGGTCTTTGATCCCGTGTCCTATGGAACGCCCGCCAAGACGAAGTTCGGTCCCGATACCCGGTATGATCGGAATTACAAGCTTGTATTCGACAATCGGCTCGGTTTTTATAACGGGAAGTTCACGTTCGTGCAGACGATCAACGGCCATGTTTTTCCGGATGCGCCGATGTTTACAGTTCGGGAAGGCGATCTCGTCAAAATGACGTTCGTAAACCGCGGCTTTGAGGATCATCCGATGCATCTACACGGTCACCATATTCAAGTGCTCAGCCGCAACGGCAAGGTCGTTGCCGGCAGTCCTTGGATTGCCGATACGCTGAACGCGGCGCCAGGGGAAACGTATGAGGTCGCTTTCGTTGCCGACAATCCCGGCATCTGGATGGATCACTGCCACAATCTCGACCACGCCGCCGTCGGGATGTCGGCACACCTCGCCTATGAAGGCGTCTATTCCCCGTTTGAGATCGGCAGCGCGACCGTCAACCTGCCGGAGTGAACGAATTCAATCTGCGATAGGAGTGAGCAAGTTTTGAAATCCAGATTTGTCGTGATGTTTTTCATTGTCCTGTGCGGCACGATCTCGATCGCGGTGTTCAATCCGATTATCGGTCCGCTTTCCCGTAATCTGGGGCTGAGCGATTTTCAATCGGGATGTTTGGTGTCCGTTACGGGGCTTTTCTGGCTGCTTGGCGGATACTTCTGGGAAAAGATGACCTTTCTGCGCAGTAAACAGATGCTGGCTCTCGTTATGTTTGTTTATTTGGCGACCGTGATTGCATTCGCCTGGCTAGCCGATTACGCGGCGACCCAAACACACGTTTCTTCAGGCTTTTTTTGGATCTTTTTGCTGTTGCGCGTGGTTTCGGGATTTTTCTTCGGAGGCATTCCGGCCAAAGCGCAAGCTTATGTGATGAGTTGGACGACACAGGAGACACGAACGCAGGGAATGGCCTTATTCAGCACAGCCAACGGGCTTGGCTTCGTCCTGGGCCCCGCCATGAGCGGCGTCATGGCCGCGATCGGGCTTACCGCGCCGATGTATGCCGTTTCCGCCCTGCTTTTTATCATGATCCTCTTTTTATGGATATCGATTCCGAACGAAGCAGGACAAAAGAAAGAACGATCGATCTCTTCGCTTTCGCCGTTCGATCCGCGAATTCGTTTTTACTTATGGGTCGGTCTCCTTCTGTCGGTCACGCTAAATATTCTTCAGGTGACCATTGGTTTTTACGTGCAAGATTCGTTGGGGTTTGATGCTCAGGCAACGACACAACTGATCGGATATGGATTGGCTGTTGCGGGCGTCACGGTTGTGGCCGCGCAAATCGTCGCCAGCAAATATCTGAAGCGGCGCCCTGCGAGAATGCTGCGTCTCGGATTGTTGATTGTCGCCTTGGGGCTGTTAGGACTGCTGGCATTCTTTCGGTTGACCTATGTGAATTTTATCGTTCTGGGAATCGGCTTCGGGTTTGCTTTGCTTGGATATAGCGCGAGCGCTTCCGTTGCGGTACAGGATCATGAACAACGGAGAATTGCTTCTTATGTCACGGCTTTGCAGGGAAGCGGCGCCTTCCTGGGGCCGGTTGCCGGGACTGCGCTTTACACGGCGCATATGGCAGCTCCGTATTCGGTTTTCGCGCTTCTCATCGGTTTATCCTTTCTCTTTGCGCTCACCAAGAGAAAGGCGGCCATTCCGTCTCCGAAAACGATTGGAGGAGGGGTTGAATGACTCGGAAAAAAGGGTTCCCACGACTGCTGGAAATCGCCGGAGAAAAGCGCAAGCTGTTGATCGTCTCCGGCCTGTTCTCTGCGCTTAGCGCCGTTTGCATGCTGGTGCCTTACGTGTCCGTCTATTTCATTTTGAAAGAGCTGTTGGAACACGCGGCGTCCCCGGCATCGGCTGACGGAGCGAAGATGATCCGCTGGGGCGTTACCGCTCTAGTCGGCTTCGTAGCCGGATTGGCCGCGATGTACGCGGGGGGACAAATTGCGCATATCGCCGCTTTCCGTATTCTATACGGTCTTAGAATCAAGCTTGTCGGCCATATCGGCAAGCTTCCGCTCGGATGGTTAAACGGCCATTCGACGGGGGCCGTCAAGAAAACGCTGGAAGAAAACGTGGATAAAGTGGAAACGTTTATTGCCCACCAATTGCCCGATCTCGTTCATGTGGCGGTGACCGCGATCCTGATGATCGCCGTCATGCTCTCGTTTCATGTTTGGCTGGCGATTGCGTGCCTCGTGCCGATGATCATCGGTATAGCGGTTATGATCACGTTCATGATCGGGTCCAAGACGAAAGAAAACTTCAAGATGGCCTATGACGCGCTGGAACGGATGAATGCTTCCGCCGTTCAGTACGTGCGGGGGATGCCGGCCGTCAAGGTGTTCGGGCAAACCGTGCAATCGTTCCGACAGTTTTACCGGGACATGGTCCGCTACCGCGACCACGGCGTGAAAATAACGGAGCTGTTTCTATACGGGAATTTGACATTCAAGGTGATCCTGAGCTCGTTAGTTGCGTTTATTTTGCCGGTCGGCGTGTTCTTGTTGAACCGGGATCCGGGCAGCGTCACCGTCGCCTCCGCTCTGCTGTTTTTCCTGGTCATGGCGCCGGGCATAGCCGCACCGATGTTTAAATTGATGTACTTGGCTGAATCGATCCGATTTATGAACGAAGGCGTGGAGCGATTCGACCGCATATTGGAGGAGCCGCCATTGCCGGAGCCCGAGCTTCCAAGGCGGCCGACTTCATTCGATGTTTCGCTCGATCATGTCTTCTTCTCGTATGGAACGGAGCCTTCGGATACCGATGCGCTTGCGGACATTTCCTTTACTGCCCGCCAGGGAGAAGTGACGGCCCTCGTCGGTCCGTCGGGAGCCGGCAAATCGACGGTTGCCCATCTGGTGCCTCGTTTCTGGAATGTGAACATGGGGGCGATCCGCATCGGCGGCGTGGATATCCGCGACATGTCGACCGCTGATCTGATGGACACCGTCGCCTTCGTGTTTCAGGACTCGTTTTTGTTCTATGATACCGTGTACAACAATATCGCTGCCGGCCGGCCGGACGCGCCGCCGGAAGCCGTGTACGCCGCGGCGAAAGCGGCGCAGTGCCAGGCGTTCATCGAGAACCTTCCGCTTGGATATGACACGCGGATCGGAGAAGGCGGCGTCTACTTGTCCGGCGGGGAAGAGCAGCGGATCAACGTGGCCCGAGCGATCTTGAAAAACGCCCCGATCCTTGTTCTCGATGAAGCGACGGCTTTTGCCGATCCGGAGAACGAGTACGAGATGCAACTGGCGCTCAAAGCGTTGATGAAAAACAAGACGGTCCTCGTCATCGCGCATCGCTTGTCGACCATACGGGATGCGGATCAAATTCTCGTGATGGAGAACGGGAGAATCGTCGAGCGGGGAAGGCATGAAGCGCTCCTCTCGGCTGGAGGCTTGTACGGACGCATGTGGCGTTCCTATCAACATGCAACACAGTGGCATATGGGCAAAGGGGAGGTGGACGATGATGATGAGCATGTTCCGCAATATTACGGTGGATAATCCGCGCTCGTTGATCAAACCTGTTTGTTACACGACTGTTGCCTATCTGGCGGGCATGGTCCCTTTTATGTTGTCGGTCGCAGCAGCGAGATTGATCTTTACCTCGTATGTTCATCCCGATATTCCGCTTGATACGGCACGTCTCTGGTGGGTGTGCGGCGGGCTGGCTGCTTCGATGGTTCTCTCGTTCGTCTTCGAAGTTCCCGCTTATCGTTCTCAATACCGCGACGCATACGGCGCGGCGGTGGACGGACGGTCCCGGTTGGCTGAGCACCTGCGCAAGCTGTCGCTGGGATACCTGAACAAGCGCGATCCGGGCGAGCTTGCTAATATGATGACGAGCGATTTCTCCAAGGTGGAACACGGCGTCTCCCATGTGGTTCCGCAGATGATCGGGGGTGCCGTCATGCCGGTGCTGGCCTTGATCGGCCTGTCTTTCTTCGACTGGCGCCTGGCGCTTTCCCTGTTCGCGGCGCTGCCGGCGGCCATTCTGCTGCTGATTTTGACGTCCGGCATTCAGCGCAAACTCGGCTCGCAGCATATGCGGGCCAAGATCGACGCCGGCAGCCGGCTGCAAGAATACTTGAACGGGATCCGCGTGATCAAAGCTTACAACATGACCGGAGAACGTTTTGTCCGGCTTGAACGGTCATTCCGGGAATTGATGCGGCAGAGCATCCGCTTTGAAGGGATATTGGGGCCGATTATACTGAGCGCGATCGGTTTTGTTCGTGCCGGTCTTACCTTCATGGTCTTCATTGGCGTTCATCTGCTGCTCGGGGGAAGCCTGGACGTCATCACATTCGTCGCGTTCCTGATCATCGGAACCCGAATCTTCGACCCGCTGACGACTGCGCTTGCCGGTTATGCAGAGTTTCGCTATATCGAGCAAGCGGGCGAACGGATGGTGCGGCTGCTGCGAGAGCCGGTCATGCAGGGAGAACGGACGCCCCCCGCAGATCATGATATCGAGTTGAAGCAGGTTACGTTTGGCTATCTGGATCAACCGATCTTGCAAGACGTGAGCATAAGCATGCCGGCAGGTTCCTTTACCGCATTGGTCGGCCCTTCGGGCAGCGGCAAAAGCACCATCCTTCGGCTCATTGCCCGGTTTTACGACCCGGATCAGGGAACGGTGACGATGGGCGGGGAGGATATCCGCGCGATGGACCCGGAAGCGTTGCTGCGCAAAGTATCGATGGTATTCCAGGATGTGTACCTTTTTCAGGATACGATTGCCGGCAATATCCGCTTCGGACGAAGCGACGCAACTCGCGAGGAAATCGAGGAAGCGGCGCGGCTGGCTTGTTGTCACGATTTTATCTTGAAGCTGCCTAACGGTTACGACACGATGGTAGGCGAAGGCGGAAGCACACTGTCGGGCGGTGAAAAACAGCGAATTTCCATCGCCAGGGCGATACTGAAAAATGCGCCGATCGTTCTCCTCGATGAAGCGACAGCTTCTCTCGATCCCGAGAACGAAGCGGAGATTCAAAAAGCGATCGACCGGCTTGTTCGAGGCCGAACAGTCATCGTCGTCGCTCATCGGCTCAAGACCGTGCAGCATGCCGACCGGATTGTTGTACTGGATCAAGGGCGGATCGTGGAACAAGGCCGCCATGACGAATTGCTTTCGTCGAGTGGCCTGTATGCCCGGCTGTGGAGACGGCAGCACTGAGGCCGTACCTCTAACGATTCGCAATTCGATGTTTGATGATTTTTTCTTATGAACGTGTCACATTTTACTCCCTGGAAACGTCTTGTTCGTAAAAAAGCGAGGTGGCCAACATGGGACAGTATGATGCCGTGATCATTGGCGGCGGTCTTGCCGGTTTAACTGCATCGATTTATTTGGCAAGGGCTGGACTATCTGTAATGATATTGGAAAAAGCAAATCAACTTGGCGGTCGTGGGCTTACTGTCAAAAAAAGCGGAGCATCGCTTAATTTGGGCGTGCATGCGTTATATCGGGACGGGGCAGGGGAGGCGATTTTGCGCGAATTAGGTGTGGAGCCAAAAGGCGCCTACCCGCCGGCCTCGGCGGGAGCTATGTGGAATAACCGGGTATATACGCTGCCATCAAAACCTTTGGAACTAATCGCATCCAGGCTGTTTTCATTCTCGGAAAAGATGGAGCTTGCCCGTCTAATGCTCAAGCTGGGCAAGATTGATCCGAAGCGGATCGGGCAGATCAGTTTGAAGGAGTGGGCGGAACAGGAAATTCGACATCCGATGCTGAGGCACGTTATTTATTCGGTGAGTCGGGCAAATTCTTACGTTCCTCACCCTGAACTTCATCTTGCGGGTCCTGCCGTGCGGCAGCTTCAACGAACGTTTGGCGGAAAAGCTTTCTATATCGATGGGGGATGGGGAGCGCTGGTCGACGATTTAAGAGAGCGGGCCATCCGCGCAGGCGTCGCGATTATTCGGCAGAAAAAAGCGGTCGAAGTTGAACATGACGGGACGGTTCGACGTGTCCGGTGTACAGACGGCGATACGATCGAAACTCCTCATGTCGTGATCACGGCTGGTCCGAAGGAGGCGTACGATTTGGTCAAAAACGCGGACAGCACATCCCTTGCCAAGTGGAAAGCCGCCGCAAGACCGATCCGCGCTGCGTGTCTCGATCTTGTATTGCGCCGTCTGCCTGACAGAGGTTCCCACTTTATTGTCGGATTTTGGCTGGATCAACCTATCTTCTATAACTTCCCGTCTACTGTTGCGAAGCTTAACGATGACGGCACTGTCGTCATCCACCTGATCAAACATCTTGGAATGAATGAAAGCCAACCTGAAGCGGACCTGCTGCAGTTGGAAAAAGCAATGGATCTCGTTCAACCCGGGTGGCGAAAAGAGGAAATAGCCAGGCAGTTTTTGCCGAATGTAACGGTTGCCCACGATTTTAACACGGTGGATAAAAGCGGCGTTTATCACGGTCCGGCGGTTCCGGAAATACACGGACTGTATGTGGCAGGAGATTGGACGGGGCAAGGAGAACTATTGGCCGATGTGTCGTTTGCCAGTGCCAAACGAGCGGCTCAAGCGATCATTGCCGACAATCGTTCAAGAGGGGGAGAACTTCGCGTTGGAGAGGGGAAAGTTATATAGCGATTTAAAGCCATTGCTCTTGTCATTAGCGTATCATACGCTGGGAAGCATTACAGATGCGGAAGATATTGTCCACGAAGTGTTCCTGTCGTGGGAAGAGAAACCGCCGCAGCAAGTACGCGATGTCAAATCCTATTTGTGCAGGTCGGTTCATAATCGTTGTGTAGATTTCATTCGATCATCGAGCAGAAACCGGGAAGCGTATGCCGGTCCATGGTTGCCGGAGCCTGTTGATACCGGGGAACTACAGAAGAACGATCCTCTCGCGGAAATGGTATGGAAAGAATCCCTTTCTACTGCCGGGTTATTATTGTTGCAGCAGCTCTCCGCGACAGAACGGATTGTATTCCTGCTGCGTGAAGTATTTCATTACCGTTTTGATGAAATTGCCGAGATCGTCGACAAAAGCACGGCAAATTGCCGGCAAATTTTTCATCGGGCGAAGAAGGGTATCGGTCAATTGCCTGATCGGAGCCCGGAAGTCATGGAGAAAAAAACGGCATTAGCTGAACGATTTGCCGAGGCGTTGATGACCGGGAATATCGGGCTGCTCATTGAACTTTTATCTTCGGATACCGTCCTTTACATGGATGGAGGCGGCAAGGTAAAAGCGGCACTCCGCCCAATAACGGGTTCGGACAGAATTATTCGTTACTTCCTCGGGATTGCGCATGAGATTCCGGCAGGATCTCGATATGAAACTTGTGAAATCAACGGCATGCCGGGAATACGGTTAGTCTTCGGAGAGATGATTTTCGCAGTGATTACGTTTCAATATTTGCAGGATCAGGTATCTAACCTTTATGTCGTGATGAATCCGGAGAAACTGTCCCATTTTAATCGCATGAAGTAAGGTTGTGGGTAAAGTAATTCCGTGTACCAGAAATTTTGGATGACAGACCAAAAGTTTTGTGCAATAATTTAACTTAATTAAATACTGGTACCTTTAATTCAGTCCAGAGAGGCTGACAAGGACAGCGGAAAAAATGATCATTGCTTGGGTAGCCTGTGTGAAGGATATCCAATGTTCATTACTCTAAAAAAAGCTTCTTGTCAGGTATTGGCAAGAAGCTTTTTCATTTCCTGACGTCTAAAGTAATCGAAGTTTTCTTCGGTACCAGTTTCTGATCAACTATTGTATTGGGGGAATTGGTATGTCAAAGGCAGATAAAGAATTCTCGTTTCAGGCAGTGCCCCAGGCGAACCGTAATGGATTTTGGAAGATTCTTGCGGTCATGCTCTCTTTCACTTTTTTTTCAGCAAGTATGTGGTCTGGAGGGACATTGGGAAGCGGGTTGACACTGGTCCAGTTTATTTGGATTGTACTGACAGGTAATCTCATCCTGGGTCTATATACAGGTTCATTGGCTTATATTGCAGCAAAAACGGGGTTATCCACCCATTTGTTGACGAAATATGCATTTGGTGAAAAAGGCTCTTATTTATCTTCCTTTTTATTAGCTGCAACCCAAGTAGGGTGGTTTGGTGTCGGTCTTGCGATGTTTGCTGTTCCAGTTGAAAAAGCGACCGGGATTCATGTTTATGTATTAATTGCGATTTTAGGCTTAATGATGACAGCGTCAGCCATTTTTGGAATGAAGGCTTTAACCGTATTGGGATTTGTCGCAGTTCCCGCAATTGCCATCTTCGGGAGTTATTCCATGTTTGATGCAGCAGAAACAATCGGGGGGCTTCAAGGCTTGCTCGCCTATGAACCAACTCAGACAATGGGTCTTGCAGCAGCATTAACCATTTGTATCGGCTCTTTTATTAGCGGCGGTACGCTTACGCCTGATTTTGCCCGTTTTGCCAAGACAACACGTTCAGCAGTGACGGCGATTGTGATTGCTTTCTTTCTTGGAAACTCACTGATGTTTTTGTTTGGGGCTGTAGGGGCCATTGCTTTTGGGAAATCGGATGTCTCGGATATTATGTTTTTACAGGGGCTCATTATTCCTGCGATCATTGTCCTCGGCTTAAACATTTGGACAACAAATGACAGTGCGTTATACGCCTCAGGATTAGGCTTCGCCAATATTACGAAAATATCGAAGCATAAAGTGGTCGTCTTTAACGGAATTGTCGGTACAGTTTCAGCTATGTGGCTTTATAATAACTTTGTTGGATTTTTGACGATTTTAGGTTCTACACTGCCATCGATTGGAGCGATACTATTAGCAGATTATTTTATTTTAAAACGTGGAAAATACGAACCATTTGAAACGTTGACATTTAAAGCAGTAAATTGGGTTGCGATCTTCGCATGGGTTTGTGGAGTTGTCATTGCAAAATTTGCGCCAGGCATCCCTCCAATCAATGGATTATTAGGGTCTGCCATTATTTATGTCGTTGTGATGAAATGTCTGCCTCAGGAAAAAGCATCCGTGAGTAAAATAAAAGATAAGGGCGGGGTAATCAGTGATCATTAAAAATGCAAAGCTTAGAGGGAAAGACGGACTTTGGCACTTATTACTAGAAGACGGCAAGTTCCATAAAGTGACGCAAACACTTGGAGATGTTGATGGAAAAGAAATCATTGATGTGAATGGTTCTCTTGTCCTTCCTCCGTTTATTGAGCCGCATATCCATTTAGATACAACTTTAACAGCCGGTGAACCGGAGTGGAATATCAGCGGCACCTTGTTTGAAGGAATTCAAAGATGGGCGCAGCGAAAAGAAACATTAACAAGGGATGACGTGAAAACAAGAGCGAAAACGGCGCTGAAATGGCAAATGGCTCAAGGGATTCAGCACGTCCGTACACATATAGATGTAACAGATCCAGAGCTCACAGCTTTAAAAGCAATGCTGGAAGTAAAGGAAGAATTGGCATCCTTCGTAGATATTCAACTTGTTGCTTTTCCACAAGAAGGCATTCTTTCCTATCCGAATGGGATCGAATTGCTTGAGGAATCATTGAAGATGGGCGCAGATGTAGTAGGGGGTATTCCTCATTTTGAATTTACGAGAGAATATGGAGTGGATTCATTAAAAATAGCCTTTGACCTCGCTGAAAAGTATAATCGATTAGTTGACATTCATTGCGATGAAATCGATGATGAACAATCACGCTTTGTTGAGGTTGTCGCAAAAGAGGCATACGAACGTGGAATAGGTACGCGCACAACAGCGAGCCATACAACGGCAATGGGCTCTTACAATGATGCCTATACGTATAAATTATTCCGCCTATTAAAGCTTTCTTCCATCAATTTTGTATCGAATCCGCTTGTGAATATTCACCTTCAAGGGAGATTTGATACGTATCCAAAAAGAAGAGGTCTAACACGGGTAAAAGAGTTGCAGGAAGCGGGGCTAAATGTTTGCTTTGGCCACGACGATATTTTTGACCCATGGTATCCACTGGGAACAGGAAATATGTTTCAAGTATTGCATATGGGCATCCATGCTTCACAATTAATGGGCTATGAGCAAATTGTCAATTCCATTGATTTCATCACGAAAAATAGCGCCAAAACACTACAGATTGAAGAGAATTACGGGATTGAGGAAGGGAAACCAGCTAATTTCATTGTCTTGTCTGCAGAAAATGAATATGAAGCCATTCGCAAGCAAGCGGTCGTTACGTATTCCTTTAGAAATGGAAAGCTGATAGCCAAAACAAAACCGAGCGAAGCAACAATCACTTTCGGTCAAATGGAAGAGAAAGTTCATTTTAATAGGTAAATAAGTTTACCGCTAAGCCGACGAGATTCAGGTATTATCCTGATCTTCGCTCGGCTTTTTCTTTTTTGCCAGGGTATAGGGTTTTGGGGGAAACGGGAGAAGGCAATAACATTCCGATGGGTAGAGGAGGCTCCAAACGAAGGGATCGTATTGGCTGACTTAGGTAATGGCGTGAATGGCCGAAAGCTACACCCTAATTTATTTTATCACGGTGTTTCGTCCATACACTTTGCTTCTTTGATCATAAGATAGTCCGAAAATGATTAAAGGAGGATTCATATGGCTGAAAAAGTGAAGGTTAGCCCACAATTCAAAAGGCTTTGTACCCAATTCGGAAAAATCCTTGGCGGTGTATCGGAAGTTGACGAGGGTCCGGTTTGTTTTGTCATGCGAATGACGAACTTAAGGGCGACAATCCTGGGAAAAAGAACGCGCTCCCCTTTGGTTCAAATGCAAATGTTTTCGTTTGAATCTCTTGATAAGTCGGGTCGAGCACTTTGTTTGGGCGAGACTGCCGTACACCAAAATCAAGTGAATCGATTGATGTCGAATCTCCGTAAACGTGGGATAAAAGTGACTGCGCTTCATAATCACTGGCTAAAAGAAACCCCTCGTTTAATGTATATGCACTGGGAAGCCATTGAGAATCCTATTGTATTTGCTAGAAAAACCAAAGAATCCATTGCATTCTTGGGTTAATGCAACTGAGCGATGAAGCTGTATTATTATCATTTTACGAAAGGATGATTTCGTATGGCGGAACAAGTGAAAGCAAGTCCCCGTTTTAGAAGACTTTGTAACCAATTTTCAACCATTTTAGGTGGAACAGAGCATTCAATTACAAAAGGTCCGGTTTGTTTTGTTACTAGAAATAGGAAAATAAATGCCGCCATTTTAGGAAGACGTACCACATCACCATTGGTCCGTTATCAACTGTTCTCTTTTGAATCACTGGACAGTTCGGGCCGCGCACTCTGTTTAGGGGAAACGGCCCTCTTCCAGAACCAAGTGAATCGATTGCTGTCAAACCTTCGTAAGAACGGGATCAAAGTAACAGCACTCCATAATCACTGGCTGTTTGATAACCCACGTATTATGTATATTCACTGGGAGTCGATCGATAATCCCATTGCATTTGCAAGGAAGGTGAAACGTTCTATTGCTTTCTTAGGTTAATTTTAGTAGTGAATGAAAGTGCTTCCAGGGGGTTTTTGTTGAATGCACATCGTACTTTAGGTCTCACTGGACACTCGGGTCATGTGAAGTACTGTGTGCCGCTAATATGAAAGTCGTGATCAGCTGTTAAAGCTATATTTACCTATTCATTACGAACCCAAGCAGTCAAATTGCTTGGGTTATGTTGGCTGCCATCCAAACCCACACTTGACATATCGACAATTCTCGATATAATCACATGTATGGAGCCAATTGAAATTTTTAAAGCATTGTCCAACGAGGCCAGGTTGCAAATTTTGCATTGGTTGAAAGAACCTGAGAAGCATTTTACGCCACATGAAGGGATTGATATGAGAAAAACCGGGGTATGCGTCAGTCAGGTAACCGAAAAGCTGAACATGACGCAGTCAACTGCTTCTCACTATTTGTCGATTCTCCAACGGGCCGGCCTGATCAAAACAGAGCGGATTGGCAAGTTTACCTACTTTAAAAGAGATGAAGAAAAAATCCGCGAGATTGCCGACTTATTAAAAAGCGAATTATAATGACAAACTGAATGATCCATGTGAGAATTCAGTTTTGTTTCAGGCTTACATATCGACATATCCCGATGTGTAAATTTATAACCCTATCATATCTACATTTTACGATATATAGATGTGAAATCAAAGATAGGAGTGATTGTTTCGTGTCAAGCACATGGAAAATTACCTTTTTGGCATTGGTCAGTTTTTTGGTTGGGACATCCGAGTATGTGATTTCAGGCATCTTGGACAAAATCTCGGATTCAATGGGGATTTCGATTACTTCTGCGGGCCAGCTCGTTACTATTTTTTCCTTGATTTATGGCATTTGTACACCGGTATTAATGGCGGTGACCGCGAAAATAGAGAGGCAAAAGCTGCTTGTGTATGCACTGGGAATTTTTGTGTTAGCCAATCTTCTGTCGTTCACTCTGCCTGGATTCGGACTATTCATAGCAGCACGCGTCATCATGGCCTTAGGTGCGGGGATGGTTGTGGTTACCGCTCTGGATATTGCCGCAAAAATCGCGCCGGAAGGAAAGCAAGCCAGCTCCATTGCAACCGTCGTAATGGGCTTTACAGCCTCCTTGATCATTGGCGTGCCACTTGGGCGAATCGCAGCGGCTGCATTTGGCTGGAGATCGGTCTTTGGGTTCCTGGCATTGGCCGGGCTGGTGGCGATCGTTGTTCTTTATCTGACGATTCCGCGGGTAAAAGGGGATGCTCCCGTACCTTTGTCCAAGCAACTGGCTCTTCTGAAAAACAAGAGAGTCGCCCTTGGTTTGTCCATCACGTTCTTTTGGCTGGGCGGATATTCTATCGCTTATACCTATATTTCTCCCTATCTGCTTACGGTCGCAGGATTGCATGAAAACGTGCTGAGCGGGGCCTTGCTGGCATTCGGCATAGCCAGTCTGATCGGTTCCAAATTTGGCGGCTACAGTACGGATAAATGGGGGGTTGCTCCCACATTAACCGGGGGAATGCTGCTGCACATCGTCGCATTGCTTGGGCTCTCGATTACGGCCCAATTAACCGATTCATGGCTTCCGGTTGTCGCCGTCCTTGTCGTATGGTCATTTGCAGCCTGGTCTTCCGGCCCTACGCAGCAGTATAATTTGGTGCGAATCGAGCCGAATTATTCGGGAATCATGCTTGGTCTTAACCAGTCCGTGATGCAATTGTCGATGGCGGCAGGCGCCGGAATTGGCGGCATTCTCGTGGATCAAATATCTTTGGCGTCGATCACCTGGTTCGGAACGATTGGAGTCTTCATTGCTGTCATTGCTTCGTTTCTTTTAAATGTCAGGATGAAAGAAAAGGCTTTTACGGAAAGCGCATGATGAGACATTGTCTTTTTCTAACAGCGAGAAGCCGCATTCTTCTATTGAAGAGTGCGGCTCGTTTATTAGGTTTTAATGATTTCATGCTTGTACACTTCAATGCCTAAAATCGGAGTCTTCTCCATTGGGGGATAGACGGTGGCCCCTCCGCCATTTGTGAGAGAGAATTCAAGTCTACATCCTGAGCGGCAACAAAGTCGGGTTCGTTTTTTGGTTTTTATGATCACGGCTCTTCTTACTCGCCATCAGGTAGATGTTCGAGGGCGGTCGGCAACATGACCACCCTATGTGAAACTTTATAATCTAAGTGACCGGTTTTTCCCCCGCTTTTTCCGCCTGACCGGACAAAACTCCGCTGGACATAAATACAACCAGCGAGCACGCCAGGCAGATCCCCGTGAAAACTCCGACAGCAGCATAACCGTTGAACACCGCATACAGCATTCCGGCCATCCAAGCTCCGAGCGTTGTCGCCGCATTCATCGTTGAGGTGGCCAGACTTGAAATGGTGCCGCGGATCGTCGGATTTAGACTGTTCAACAGCCCCACCATAAGCGGGAACAGAATGCCGAGGATCGCGAAAATGAAAAAGGTAACACCTTTGACCATTGAAAGAGACGACACATGAGGCAGTGCGATATAAGCCGCAATCGCGATGAGCATCCCCGCCGCCATTGTCTGAAACTGCTGCAACGCTTTTATCACAAAAGGACTGCACAAGCTGCCGAGCAAATTGCCAAGCCCCAGAAAAATGATCACATATCCCGCCTCATTAACCGAAAGGGAAAAGCGGTCCGCCATCCATTTCCCGAGAAAAGCAAAGGCGGCGCTGCTCCCCAGATGTACAAAGAAGTAGGCGAGATAGGTGCCTCTGGCTTTGCTGCTGGTCAGCAGGGGAACGTATCGATTTAAAATAGACGGCTTCTCACCTTGCTGTTGGTGCGGCTTCATGCCCGGCACGGCGAAAAAGACTGCAACCGCCAGCAGCAGAGAAAACAGGCCGATGGCCCAGAATGGCAGAGACCAGCCGCCTGCCGCCAAGAGGCTTCCGATCGGCACGCCTAGCGCTTGGGAGACGGCGAGACCTGCGTAGGCGACGCCCAGTACCTTGCTGATTTTGGCGGGGGGAAACAGGGCCGGAATGGCTGCCCACACCTGCGGAGCGGTAAACGCCGCACTAACTCCTGCCATAAAGCGGAACAAGCACATGGTCCAAAAATTGACGGCGAAGCCGCACAGGCAAGTCGATATAGCGAAGCAACAAAGGCCGGACAGCAGCACCTTCTTTCGATCCCATCCATCGGACAAGGGTCCGGCGATCAGCGCGAACACCGCCGAGCCCAAGGTATAGGCTCCCATCATCCATCCCGCCATTTCCGTAGGCACACCGAACATGCTTTGCAGTATGGGAAGCAGCGGAGAGATCAGGAACGTATCCGTCCCGATCACGAACATGACCAGAAAAAACAACATGGCAATTTTGCGCATTTTCCTCACCCATTCCTTTTCGATTTGATCTGGGACCTATTGTAGAGGATAATAGTGACAACAATTGTCATGAATTAAAAAATAGCGGGAGCGAGTCATGTCCAAATCAAAACGTCTGTTGGAACTGATGATGACAATCAACCGAAAACGGAAATTTACGGTGAAAGAGCTTGCCCAGGAGTTTGGCGTATCCACGAGAACGATGCTGAGGGACCTGCAGGAATTGAGCGAGCTTGGGGTCCCGCTTTATTCGGAGGTAGGCCCTCACGGCGGTTACCAGGTGCTGAAGGAAAGAATTTTGCCGCCGATCGCATTCTCCGAAGAAGAGGCGGTGGCGATGTTTTTCGCGGTGCACGCTCTCCGTCACTATTCTTCTCTGCCCTTCGAATCGGAATCTGCCTCAGCATTGAACAAATTTTATCTGCATATGTCCGGGGACGTTCGCGATCGCATCGATCAAATGAAAAACCGGGTAGACTTCGTGACGCCGACGAGACAGCAGGAATCCCCTTTTTTATCGATCTTGCTCGAAGCGGCCGTCGATCAGAAGGTGCTGCTGATTACATACGGGTCGGATGGAGACGAGGCATGCCGCAAAATCCAGCCGATCGGAATTTACGCCAGCAACGGCTTGTGGTTTTGTCCGGCTTACTGCTTTCTTCGCAAAGATTTCCGCATCTTTCGCTGCGATCGGATTCAATCGGCAAAATACGATACGGAGGGTACGGAGCCTATGGATCTGCGGGATGTTCACCTTGGAAACAAGGAGACGGTTTTCCAAACGGAGAAGGAGTCGGTCGGGCTTTATGCGGAACTCAGCCAGAAAGGCGTCCAGATGTGCGAGGCTGTCTTATGGCTGGGCTCCCATTTGCATATCCGGGAGGATGGCACCGGGTGGCTGGTAGGCCCCATTCCTCAAAATGACATCCCATTTTATGCCAGGTTTTTCATCGGGTTGGGCAACGAGGCGACTGTAAAGCAGCCGCCCGAGCTGATCGATACGATAAAGCGGCTGTTTGCAGAAATCTTGTCCAAATACGATTCGTAGCGATCATAGGGCAGGGAATGACTTTGCCAATTAAACATGGAAGTGTGCGTACGGTATACTTCTCAATATTATGTAAATAACTCCCGCTAGCAGGATTTTGTAAAAGGAGCAGGACGCTTTGTCAAATAATCGAAATAGGGTCAAAAAATGGAGAGTAATCGCTGACAAGCGCTCGCATACTTTGGATCTCTTTGTTTTATAGGCATTCGCGTACCTAGCGTTCGAAACTCATCGACGTTATATGTAAATGGACGACTGCTGGCCAGCTCTGTGCCAGGTCGAGGTTCGGAATTCACCTTTACCTTGCCGCTGGCCATGCGCGAGCGGCTGCGGATGGAAGCAGCTTGGCTTTGTCCGCTCTTACCTTTTTATTGAGAAGGAAAGATTTGAGGATCGGCTGCACGTTGCGTGGAGGGAACTGCTGATCCCGTCGCTTACAAAAACAAGTAGTGGCAGCCGACTCCCATGCAAAAGGAAAGAAAAAGAGGGGCTAAATCCCCTCATCTCGTCTTGTTTACGCCTCATTACCAATGGCGCCTGCCACACGATAGTTTTCCAGATCGATATCCATCTCCAGTCCGAGAGCAAGCTTGGCCAATTGGTATCCGATATAGGGGCCCATCGTCAGACCGGACGCTCCCAGGCCATTTGCGATGAGGATTCCTTCCCAACCGGGCAAACCGCCGATGACAGGGAGAAAGCCTGGGGTAAAGGGACGAAAGCCTGCTCTTGCTTCGAGAAACGCGGCACTGTCCAAGCCTGGGGCTGTTTCCAGGGCTTTGTTGAAAACCTCCTGTAAGCCGCCGGCCGTTATGCGGGTGTCAAAACCTTCCGGATTATTTTCATGCGTTGCGCCAACGACAATTCTGTTATTCTCAAATGCCAACAAATATTGATCGCTGGGCGGCATGACGACGGGCCAGTTGTCCGTGTCCGCACCAGGCCATTCCAAGTGGACGATTTGCGCTTTTTGGCAGGTTACCCGAAAGTCTACACCTAAAGGTTGTAGCAGCAGATTTGCCCATGCACCGGCACAGACAATGACTGCATCGGAAGCGATCGATTCCTTTTCAACATGTACTCCTGTTACACATGTTCCATCGTACTGAAGGGTCGCTTCGCCGTTTATAAGTACAGCGCCCTTTTTTACGGCGGCACGCAAAAGGGCATCCCGGAGAGCCCGTCCATCGACACGGGCGGCACCCGTTACATAGACAGCGGCGCAGTCATCGGCAAGCGGTGGAAACAAGGCCTTTGCTTCGCTTGCAGAAAGCTGGGTGATTTCTCCCATCTCCGGAGCGTTCTCTTTGCGTTTTAATGCGCGTTTTTCAAGTTCGGCGCGTTTTTTCGTATCCTTCTGTATGCTGATGGCGCCGACGCGGGCATAACCGGTTTGGGTTTCCCCGTCCCGTTCAAGCTCTTCGATCAAGGAGGGGTAAAAACGGGCCCCCTCCTTCGCCAGCGTATACCAGGCTTGATTGCGTCTTTGCGACAGCCACGGACAGATGATCCCCGCAGCCGCATCAGTGGCTTGCCCTTTATCTTTGCGGTCGACGATGATCACTTCTGCGCCTCTTTTGGCCAATTGATATGCCGTAGAGGCCCCCAGAATCCCAGCACCGACTACGATATATGTTTTCATCTTTCAGCATCCTTTTTGTGTAAGCAAGTATCTCGTCCATTGTATCCATCTGCACGCAAAACCAAAAGCAAAAATTTACTATACCGATTTTTGCTGCAGAATTTCTTGCTCTGCCGTATTACTGTCTGCCGCCAACAGAGTCCGCATAGATGCGGCAATCCCTAGCGTACTGGGATATGGAGTAGATCGGGCAAATCCCTGTCTACAAAAGGTACATGAAGTTGCCCATGGTAAGAAGCCCCGACTTCAACTCGCGTTAGCGAGTAAGCGGCGGAGGTTCATTGTGCGGTCAATATAATCGGGCCATCCGCAGTAATGGCGATCGTATGCTCGTACTGTGCGGAAAGCGAGCCGTCGGCGGTTCTGGCGGTCCATCCGTCGGCATCAATCGTCATGAACGCTTTTCCGGCATTTAGCATCGGCTCGATCGTAAGAACCATCCCTTCCTTCAAGCGGAACCCTTTGCCCGGAGTCCCGATGTGAGGATAATTAGGTTCCTCGTGCATCTCCCTTCCTACGCCATGACCGAGCAGATCGCGCACTACCGAGAATCCGTTTCGCTCGGCATGGGTTTGAACCGCGTGCATCACATCGCCGATCCGGTTTCCGACGACAGCTTTTTCGATACCAAGATCTAAACATTCCTTCGTTACCCGCATCAGATTACGGGCTTCTTCCGACACCTCGCCGACCGCATAACTCCAAGCGGAATCGCCGATCCAGCCATCCGCCTCCGCGACGATGTCGATTGTGACGATGTCGCCTTCCTTGAGCGGCTTCCGGTTCGGAAAACCATGCGCAATGACGTCGTTGACGGACGCACATGTCGCAAACGGATAACCGTTGTAGCCTATCGTATAAGCCTTGGCGCCATTCTCCTTCAGGAACCGCACCGCGAACGTCTCGATATCGAGCGTCGTGACACCCGGCCGGATCATGCCAGCAATGGCTTGATGAAAAGCAGCGACAATTCGGCCGGCTTTTCTCATTTCTTCAATTTCTGCCCTCGATTTCAGGATGACCATTCCATTCATTTCTCCTTTGCCTGTATGCCTGAAAAAATCATATCGACGATCCCTTCCACATCCATCTCGCTTTGCATATTGTGGTGGATGTTCAATGCTGTGCAGCCAACAAGCGAGCCAAATATCAGATTAGCTGTTTTCTCCGGTGATTTGGAACCGATTCCTTCACGAATCATTTCCACAAACGGCAAATAGATCCGTTCCTGAAAATCGGCAGACAGCTTGATGAACCGGTTTCTCGGGAAGTGATGAAAATTATCCGCAACCGTTTTAAGCAAAATAAATACGGAAGGATCCTGGATGCACGTCCGCAGGAGCAGCCTGGAGAACGACTCAGCTTTAAGCAAACTGCCGCCGTCCCCCGTCAAAGCGGGCAGTACTGCCGACTCCGTTCGATTCAGGGCATCCCACAGTAAATCTTCCAAAAGCATGTGCTTATTTTTGTAGTAATGATACACGGTTCCGTAGCCGAGCTCTGCCTTGACCGCAACATCGCGTATTTCCAATTGAATGCCCTTCTCCAAATATACTTCCGCAGCCGCTTGCATAATTTGGTTCATCCGCATCTCCCGGATCGCATCATTCTGTTCTTTGGTACGTGGTGACATGGCTCCTCCTTTTTTAGACCTGCGGTAATGTCAATATAAAATGAATATACATCATTTTAGAAGTACGGATCAAGTACTTCGATTCGCCTGTTTTTTCGGACAAAGCTTTATCCAGCATAGGAACGATAAGGAAAAACGGGTCAGTCAGAGTTTTAACCTGACCGCCCGTTTGATTTTATCTCCCGATTAACCTGTCCCTTTGATCCAAACCCATTGCTGATAGGTATAAAATTGGCTGCCGTTCCATTTTAAGATATTCATGAAATAACCTAGCCCATCCGCATTGTATCTTCCGGTAATTCGCTGCAGGGCCATTAATGAATACTGGCCGTACCGCTCAAAATCGATCGGATAGAGGCCGCTTAATGCGTTTACGTCCCCTTGAATCGGTTCCTTCAGTTTACCGCTGCTGTCATAGATTTCCGATAAATACTGCCTTCCTTTATAGGTTATATCGATGATATACGTCGATTGCGGATTTTGGCTGGTAGCTTTGACCTGGTAGTTATCCAGGTAATTGACCGAGTAATGGTGTGCTTGATTATACTGCTCAGAGTCAAATAATTGATAGGGTTGGTTGTTGAGATCAGAGAAAACATAGCTGTAGATATAGCCCCCGGACCCGCCGGAATCGATCACGACGAGGATATCGTTTACGCCGTTCCCGGTGAAGTCCGCCAATTGTACGGTAGGGTGGTAGCCGGCATTTTGTTTCAAGGGAATCGGATTGGTTATCCCTGTTCGCCCGTCCTGAATGTACAGGGTAATATGTTGAATAAAGGGGCTGCCCGGCTCTTGACTGCCCGCCAAATAAACGAGATCGGGAATGCCGTCTCCATTCACATCCCCCCATTTTTGATCGAGTACGCGCATCTGCTGAGCGGAAGCAATCGGGGAAAAACGTCCTCTGTTGGCGTTGACAGGCCTTAAGGTGTACATCGTCCGCATTCACTCCTCCTGCTGTCGTCTTGTAGTCTATGTTCCGATTTTGGGTGGTGTGCGGCTTTTACAACTTGCATCAGGTGATGATCCGGGTGGTCTTGCCAAAACCTGGACAACGTATTCTCCGCGTTTCCCTTTTTTGAAACTTCCCAATTCTCCAGGCGTATACCTTAAAAAAGCAAGCTGGTGATTGGATGAATAAAGTGTGTCTCTTCTTCCGCTTGCTTGTTGTCAATGATTCGGATTGGACATCAACCGTTTGATCGATTGATGTCGCCGCATTGCTTGCAAAAGGCTGCGGGAAAGGAGGGATACGTCTTTGAGTAATGGTCTATACACGTTTCTCATCTTTTTCAATATTGTTCTTACATTTCTGGCGATGCCGGGCTTTTTGCATCGGAAACAGTTCAAGTCAAAGGCCATGAGGGCCCGGGCATGGGTTGCTGGATTTGCTGTCATCTGTCTGTGGATCGTGATTTTATACCAGACCGTGAAGTACCATATATGACCCTGGCGGAGAGGTGCCCCTCAGGCAAAGCGAAAGACCGTACTTTTTTACGATCGCGTAAAGAGTACGGTTATTTATCGTTCGCCAGTCCCGGACATGCGTCCTTATATGGCTCTCGAACTTTCCTCCCATCTTAATGGTTGAACGAACCTGTCCCAAGTTGATGAGTAAAACGTACACGGAAGGGTAACACCTTTTACAACTCTATTACATTGCCGTGCTATGCTTATAGAGAGGTGATCCTTGTGGCAACCATCTTGATTGTCGAAGACGAAATGCCCATCAATGAGTTAATCAAGAGAAATCTGCAATCAGTAGGACATACATGTATTTCTGTGTTTGATGGCAGGGCAGCGATTCATGAGTTGGAACAGCGCGAAGTGGATCTCGTTCTGCTGGACATCATGCTTCCCGAGATGGACGGATACGAGGTATTCCGGCAGATCCGCGGGACGCCTGCCATTTTCTTGACGGCGCGGGACGGACTATCGGACAAGGTGAAGGGCCTCACCCTCGGCGCTGATGATTATCTGGTCAAACCATTTGAGATGCTGGAACTCTTGGCGCGGGTGGATGCGGTGTTGCGACGCACCAAGAAGGAAAGCAAGACGTTTGAACTGGACGGGGTAAAAATCGATTTTGCCGGCAGACAAGTATTTCTGCATGGAGATCCGGTCGAATGTACGCCCAAAGAATTCGATTTGCTGGAAGTTTTGGTGAAAAACCGCAATATTGCCTTGTCACGCGACAAGCTGCTGGAGCTTGCCTGGGGCTATGACTACATAGGGGATACCAGGACGGTAGATGTACATATTCAAAAGCTGAGGAAGAAGCTGGATCTGGAATGCAGGATTAAAACGGTCTATAAAATGGGATACCGTCTCGAAGTGTAGGGACGAATTTTTTACAACTTCCTAATCGCTTGATGACGATTTGATAATCCGCCCCTCTTATACTGCCATTGTGATCACGAATAAAACGAAGAAGGAGAGGATTCAGATGAAAACAGGATCGGGAAAAAGCTTGAAACAAACCGTGCTGGCGGCTGCGGTCGTCATCGGGGGCAGCACATTGCTGTTCCAGGGACTCGTACAGGGAGTGACAGCGGCGGAATTCAAAAAGACGGATACGGTGGCGACTAGCTATACGAACTATACAGCCAGTTCCGCCCAAGCGACGCAAAAAAGCTTGCCGGCAGGCTACAAGAAAGCGAATTACACGGTAGGTGATATTGACCTTGAATCCTACCGTAACCAAACGCCGACCAGCAAGGACATAACAAAAGAAGCTGCCGCGGAAATCGGTGCACAGGCCCTGTGGGAAGTATTTGGCCAGAGCTTGGAGGGTCAGGTGATTCAAATGGGCTACAACCAGGCATCCGAAAGTCTTCCTCGTACGAGCTGGTACGCTGATGTGCTGATTGACGGGAAGCGCAGTTATTCTTTCACTGTGGACTCGGTAACAGGAGAATTATTTGATTTGGCGCGTGAAAGAACGCTGGATAAACAAGTTTCCCTAGACTTTGATCCGGAGCTTTTTAAAAATCCGCAGGAATATGTGGCGCTGGCAAAGAATTTGGCGGAGAAATACAACGTTGTTCACGGCAAGGTCAAGTCGGTTGCCTACAACGGCCAGGGTTACAGCAACAACGATCCGACGATTTCCCTCGATATCACAGGCGAAAACGGGGAAATTGCTTTGATGACATTCTCGCGATACGACAAGCAGCTGCTCGGTATCGTTTATAATGGGGAATATAAGCCCGCGGTAGAATTCAATGAAAAACTCATGAAGCAGGTGCAGGAAAAGGTTAAAAAGCTGGAAAAGTCGGCCCCTCCTGCCACCGGAAACGAAACTCCCTTTCTGCAGGTGATAGAATTGGATTAAGACAAAGACAAGCCGCCCAATGCTGGCGGCTTTTCACGCTTGATCGCTCCCTCCTTGAACGGATTCAACCGAATCGCGAACGAATATTTTCGAAAAGGAAGGCATGCCAATGAAATACCGGACCTTTTTAACAACACTTCTCCTTTTTTTGTTCTCCTTCAATCTTGGCATCGTCATCATTTGTATCACGACGTTTAAAGATACGGTTCATCGTGCGGAAGAGAAAAGCTTGGGCGAGCATTATTTCATCACATCTGCGCTTATCAAGGATTTTCAATCTGTGGAAAGCCGTGGAACGGATATTGAGGGCTCTTTGGGCTCTCTGCTCCAGCCGTACAGTTATCTGTCTGGGGATAAAAAGGTGAAACTGGCGCTTTACCAAGGCAATCAGCTCGTCTATTCCAATCGGCAGGAAATCGGAATGCCGAGCCGTTTTGTGGAACCGCCGAAGGACGGAACTCGACTGGTTTCAATGCAAAAATCAGCCGGCCATACCTATGTCATGGTTTCGGGAAAGCTTCCAGTACCCTATGATTCATACACAATGGTCTATCTTTACGATACAACAGATGCCATCACCGCATGGGAACAAATGAAAAACACGCTGTTTATCGCAGGACTGATTCTTTCCAGCTTGTTTGCATTCGGCCTGCTCTTATTGCTTCATCGCATATTTAAGCCACTCTCGCAGATTTCTCAAATCTCCCGCGAGATAGCAGCCGGCGCATATAATACCAGGCTTCCGGTATCCGGCCGTGACGAGCTTTCCGAAATGGCGCAAAGCTTCAATCATATGGCTGAGGAAATCCAGCGTCAGATCCAGGAGCTGGCTGCAGCCGCGGAACAGAAGCAGCAATTTGCCGATAATCTGGCCCATGAGCTCAGAACTCCCCTGACGGCCATATACGGGTATGCGGAATACATCCAGAAGGTCGTTCGCACAGAAGAGGACAAGCTGTTTGCGACCAATTACATCATGTCGGAGAGCCGCAGACTGCAGAAGATCGCTTACCGTTTGCTGGATTTGGCAACCCTTCGTGAAAACAGGATCGAGCTAACCGATGTTCGCATGGAAGAGTTGGTTCGCGGAGTGGAACAAGCCCTGTCTCTGAAGGCAGCCGAAAAAAACATGCAGATCACCTATGAGTACCGCTTTGAGACGCTGTTTTGCGATGCCGACCTGATGCACATCCTGCTCGTCAATTTGATCGATAACGCGATCAAAGCATGCAGTCCGGGCGGAGTCATCAAGCTGGCCGCTGATCTGGAGGATGGTCATAAGGTGATCTTGGTCCAGGATAACGGCAAGGGAATAACAGAGGAGCATCTCGCCCATATCACAGAGGCTTTCTATCGGGTCGATCCTTCACGCAGCCGCTCTGGCGGCGGAGCGGGATTAGGTTTGACGCTCTGCCGGCAGATTGCGGTGAATCATCAGGCAGAGCTGAGTTTTGCATCTGAGCTGGGGAAAGGGACGACAGCGAAGCTTACTTTTACTGGAAAATCTTCCGATAAATCAGTTATGCCTTAGCCTCAAATAAAAAGGCGGACAAAAATTTTCGTACGCTGATGCGGCATTTGGTGTTCTTTTCGCCGGACTCTAATTCCTTCATACGTAAGCGAACTTCCTGAAAATCAAAAAAACGTGGTGCAAAGTGCTCAAACGTAGGATTTGCATAGTCGGCCAAGCCAAGTGACGACAAGTGGGTAAACGCCTGTAAGACCATACGGCGGATACGTTGTTCCATCGCACGGACTTCTTTTCCGATCAATTGTTCATTCAGGTTTCCATGCAGCTTATGCAAAATCTGCGTATACAGCTCTTTTAGCTGAAGCTCTCGCAGTTGATTGCCCCGTTCCTCCTGCATGAGCCATTGGATAATCAGCAGCAAATCGGGGGCACCTGCTTCACCCGCGATCCCCAGTTGGAGCATTAGTTGACGGATCTTTTGCTCAAGCGTACTCTGTTCATAAGCCGCCATGCCATAGGATGCTGGGTTCGTGAAGCTAAAACCCGATTGCTCCTTTCCCTTTATATCTAGGATCTGAAGCGATTTGCGAATCGAGTAAAGGGAGGCTTCCAAAGATAGGTGGTCGGCCACTCGCTTTAGTACCGACAACACCTCCAACCTGTTGATCGGTTTTTGGATAAACGTATCGATTCCTTGCGCGTATGCTTCTCCAATCATCTCTTTGTTTTCTACCTGGGACACCATGATAAAGCGCCCGGTAAATCCTTCCGCCTGTAGTCCTTTGATGGTTTGAATCCCATCCAGCCCTGGCATCAAAAGATCAATCAAGATGACGTCAACGCCGTACAGCTGGTCAATCGTTACCCCGATACCATCATTGGCTTGGCCCACAATCTCGCCCAGTCCGCTCTCATTAATGATCTTTTCCAACATTCTGCGTATCACCGCATCGTCTTCTATCAGGAAAATACGAATCATAATTGGCCCTCCTTTCTCAACAGTTGATTAGTGGGAATGGCCACTTCAAAATGAGTCATCTGTTTTTGATCATTCAGGATGTTCAGACTACCATGCAGGCTGTGGACAATTCCTCGCGAATGGGTAAGTCCGATCCCCGTTGATGCGTTGCCCTGCCGGTCATACTTGGTCGTGTATCCTGGTTCAAACACCCAATTCCGTTCTTCTTTCGGAATCCCTGGCCCGCTGTCGAGTACATGAAACACGATGTTTTGCTGCTTAAGCTCGACAAAAAGCTCAATCCAGCCATAGGAAGGAATCGCCTCGACCGCATTCGCCACCAGGTTGTTCAAAACCGACAGCAGCTTATAAATCTGACTGGTCGACAAGTTTACATCACATTTTAACTCGAACTGGATCTGTTTGCCGATCATTTCTGCGTATTTTTGATTGGCCTTGATAACAAGCTCACACAAATCCGAAACGGCAAGGCGCGAGTCAAGGCCTTCCTGGTTAATAATTTTAAACAAACCTGCCAGCATCCGCTGCGAGTCCTTTTTCACCTCATGCACATGTTCTGCTATGTGCAGAGCTGTGGAAGATTCAGTATGTTTAGATGAGAGCAAACGGGTATACAATTGATAGCTTTCGCGCGTGATTTCCTCAAGATGGGTCATCGATTTACGCAGGTAAAAGGCCTCTCCGTACAGCTCTGTATTGATCATGCGCAGCTTTTCCAGCTCCTGCTGCCGTATTTCCCCGGCAACCCGCACCTGACGAATCATAAAATTATTATATAGTCCTACTGCAAAAAAACTTCGCAAGACACTAAAAAAGAGGAGCATCGCACAGCTCTGCCAGGTAAAGTCGGGAAAATCACCGGAAAGCTGACGCACAAACAGTTCAACCATGTTGGAGGCGAAATCGATCGTTGCGCCAATTAGGCCCAAAACAAGGGGGAATTCCAGATACTGTCGGGCCCGGCTGAGATAAAAGAGCAGGGAAAAGCTAAAATAGTAGAAGGCAGACGGCAGATGAGCTTGCAGACTATTTACGAGCACCGTGTGACCAATTAAGGCGTCCAGACCAACCCGAAAGCCAAGAATAAACGTACCAGTTAACAGTCCGGTTAGAAGCACGGGTACCGATTGGAACCACAGCAATCCAAAAAAGAAAGCGGCAATACCCAGCGAAAACCGAAATGTCCCCCCAAACGGAATTACTTTCATTTCACCAAAAAAGGCGGTTGCCAGCATAATGATCAGTAATAAAAACAGGCGCTCTCGCATAGCTGTCCCTTTCTAACAAATTAATAGGTCTCTTATCACGATTAATGGAGATGTACGAAACCGGAATGATTAGACATGTCTGTTTTCCAGGCGCCTTGAGAGAATGGACAACGCATAGTTGACCACAAAATACATAACGGCAACCATTAGGAAGACGGGGATTACGTAGTTTATGTTGTGGCCGTTAAGGATTTGCGCATGGTTCATCAACTCCGGCAGAGAAATCACGACTGCCAGCGATGTATCTTTTAATAGGGCAATAAACTGGCTGACAATCGGCGGCACCATGCGCTTCAGTGCCTGCGGCAGCACGATGTGCCACAGCGTCTGGACATTGCTGAGTCCGGAGGAACGAGCGGCTTCAATCTGCCCTTTTTCAACCGAATTCAATCCGCTTCGGACAATCTCCGATAGCATGGCTGATTCAAAAATGACAAGCGCCAGAATCGCGGCGTAGAATTTCTCCAGTTTTAGTCCCACTTCCGGCAATGCAAAGTAGGTAAAGAAAATGATCAACAGAAGCGGCAGGTTGCGGACAAGCTCCACTGTAACAGCAAGAATGTGGGAAACAACGGGGATTTGCGTGAAACGCAACGTCCCGACGATAATGCCGATTGCAAAGCTAAGCACAATCGACAGAAACGCCACTTTCAAAGTAACGAGAAACCCATCGAGCAAAAAGGCTAGATGAGCAGGATTGTATGCGCCGATAAAATCCAAGGTAACCCCCTCCTTTTTAGCGGATTCTCGCGAGGCGCCGCTCCAGAAATCCTACAGCGAGACTCAGCGGAAGTGTCAGAATCAGATAGAAAATGCCTACAAAAATATACACATCAAAGGTAACAAGTGTATCTGACGAAATGCGATCGCCGAAATACATCAGGTCGAGACCCGCGATGACACCCAGCACGGAGGAGTTTTTCACCAGATTGATAAATTGGTTGCCCATTGGCGGCACAACGATCTTCATCGCTTGCGGCAAAATGACATGACGCATGGTTTGGACATAGGTTAGACCGGATGACCGGGCCGCTTCGGTTTGTCCTTTTGGAACGGCCAGAATGCCGGCACGTATTGTTTCCGCAATAAATGAGGCGGTATAAACGGTGAGCCCCATGGTGCCGGCAAAAAACGGGTCAAGCCGAATTCCGATGGCGGGAAGCCCCACAAAGAAAAAGAAGACAACGAGGATCAACGGAATATTACGGATAAATTCCACATAAACGGTCCCAATCCATTGTAAGGGACGCAGCGGTGCGATGCGGAAGATTGCGATAAGCGTACCAAGCAAAAGGCTGCCCAAGAGTGAAAGAAGACTGGCTTTCAGTGTATTCCCAAAACCCTGGAGGTATAGGTCCCAATGGTCAAAAAGGATGGAAAAATTAAGCATCTGCGTTGCGTATCCCCCTGTTCTTGTTTAGAAATGAGTGGATGAGCGGTAGGGAGACCGCTCATCTTGGTTTGATCATGAAACAGTGTTAATTTTTCGGCTTCTCTCCAATCCATTTTTCATAAATCTTGTCGTATTCGCCGTTTTCCTTCATTTCCTTAAGCAAATCGTTAATCACGGCAGTGAATTCGGAATCACCCTTTGCCACAGCAATACCATAAGGCTCTTCCGTGAAGGTCTCATTGGTTACACGGTAATTCGGATCTTGTTTGGCCATGCCGTACAAGAGTGCGTTATCTGTCGTCAAAGCATCGCCTTGTCCTGCTTTCAGTGCTGTAAACGCTTCGGCGTAGTTTTCAAATTCAAGGATTTCTGCCTCCGGAGCTTTTTCACGAATATTTTTAGCGGAGGTGGAACCCTTCGCAGTAACGATTTTCATGCCCTTCTTGATATCTGACAGCTGATTGATCGGACTATCCTTTTTCACGAGGAGGGATTGACCGGCGTTAAAATAGACATCAGAGAAATCTACTTCCTTTTTGCGATCTTCGGTAATGGTCATTGTCGCAATAATCGCGTCGATCTCTCCATTTTTAAGCATCGGGATGCGTGTTTTGGAGGTGACTTCTTTCAGTTCGATCTTGTTTTCGTCACCCAGTACTTTTTTGGCAATCGCTTTGGCGAGGTCGATATCTAAGCCTTCCACGTTGCCGGTAGCAGGATCTTTCAAACCGAACAAATTCAGGTCATATTTTACGCCGACGACGAACTTGTCTCTCTCTTTGATTTTGGCCAGCGTACCTGACGCACCTGTAGAAGCCGACGATTGGTTCCCCTGATTTGTGCCTTCCGTAGTCTTGCTGGTACCACAGCCCGCCAAAATCGATGCGCTCAGCATCGCTGTCAAACCAAAACCTGCTACTTTTTTAAAGATACTTTTCGCTTTCACTTGAATACCCCTTTTCCCTATGTTTTTGTCTTTAACACTGCTAACATCAAATCAGTGATTCAAAATACGGCTGAGGAATAGCTTTGCCCGTTCTTCACGCGGGTTGGCGAAGAAGTCGCGAGGATGTGCCTCCTCCAAAATCTGCCCCTGATCCATGAACACGATGCGGTCCGCCACCTCGCGGGCAAACCCCATTTCGTGGGTCACAACAACCATTGTCATGCCTTCTTGTGCCAACTTTTTCATGACATCCAGCACTTCGCCAATCGTTTCCGGGTCGAGCGCGGATGTTGGCTCATCGAACAGCATGATTTTGGGTTTCATCGCGAGTCCACGTGCAATTGCGACACGCTGCTGCTGGCCACCTGAGAGCTGGCTCGGATACTTCAGCGCTTTATCCGGGATTCCTACCTTCTCCAGATAATAGGTGGCTGTTTCTATCGCTTCCTTCTCGGAAATGCGCAGTACCTTGATCGGAGCAAGCGTAATGTTTTGCAGTACCGTCTTGTGTGGATACAGGTTAAAATGTTGGAACACCATGCCGATGTCACGGCGGAGGTTGTTGATATCGGTATTTTTGTCGTTTACCTTGACATTGTCGACAACCAGCTCTCCGCTTGAAATCGTTTCCAAACGGTTGATGCACCGGACCAACGTGCTTTTTCCGGATCCAGATGGACCGATGACCACGACGACTTCCCCCTGGTTGATGTGTAGGTTAATGTTTTTCAGGACGTGGAAGTTCCCATAATGCTTATTCACTTGATGAAAGCTAATCAACCAAGATCCCCCTTTTTTATTTTCTAATTACGATAATAACCTCGGTTCTACCGGATTCTACAGGAAAAGACAGATTATTTACCTTTTTCACTACATTTTCATAAAGATGAGTTGACCGTTTGCTGTAATATTCTGAATTACATTCAGGAGTACATACTGTCGTATCAGGGGAATTTAAAATCATGGTGAAGGATGAAGTGCATCCCCTGTCCGCAGGAGGCGCTCCGCTCACTTCCGAGGATACTGCAAGCGGCCAAAAAAAGCCGCCTCGAAGGCGGCTTTTTGCGTTTTTACTGTCATGTTGATGTAGTTATTTGCCAACGAAAATAGGAACCGTTCCACTGCTTTTCGTTTCTTCCACCTGGAGTCCTGACATTTTTACCAGATTGGAATCTTTCTTGGGCAGGAGATAAGTCAACGTGACCGTCTCCCGCGATTTCGCAAGGATCATATCCTCGTACACCTCGTCGTATATTTTCAGATTGATCTCTTCTGGTCCTTTATTGGGGACGACATGCAGTTTATCTTTACTGTGGTAGACTTCCAGGATGTGGATCTGTTTATTGCCAAACGATCATTTCTCCGACTTCTTCGAATCCAGCCCTCTTATATATGTTGAGGCCATCTTGAGAGGCTTGTAAAACGCAAGGCTTTCCGTTTTTCTCTGTTTTTATCTGACTGAGAAGGAAATCAAACATGACGCTTCCGAAACCTCTCCCTCTAAACTCTTTCCTGGTCATTACATCATAAATGCCATAACTGTTGTCTGCTTCTATGACACATCCGGTTGACACTGCTTGCCCACGAAAAAAGCCAACAAACCATCTCATCTTCTTCTGAGAGGGTTGGTAATTGGCTGCCACGTTTTTAAAAAACAGTTGAAGTACTGCTTGTTCGGGGGTGCCTTCAAATAGCGATTGAAAAACCTCACCATATAAGAAGACATCCTTTTGATCTTTCACCTCTTTTATATCTAACACACCGGCAGATAAAGGAGCATTGTATTTGATGTAGTCATGATCTAACTTCATGGTTATGTTTCGCTCTGCTTCATTCATGCCTGCGTCGTCAAGCCATGTTACTGTATCATTCGTCAAAAAACGCCTGTCTACCCAAATACTCAAGGGGAACCCTTTATTGGCAAATGAATCAATGGTTTCTTTGACGGTGGTTTCCATAGCGGCAGGCAATGGGGATAAAGGCACAAGCACATTAAAAGTATCGGATGGAAAACCTGAGTCAATGGCTACGAAATGTTTATTTTCTATTACTCTGGCACCTCGAGTGAAAAATGTAAGAAATGTTGCTTTCCTTATAAAATTGCTCAATACCAATTCTTGGTACAAGGTCATAATTTTCACCTTTCTTACAAATAAATTAAAGAGCGCTCTTTGGAAATTATTATACATATGAAATAGGAGTTTTCATACAATGTTCACAATCTTTTATATCCTCCCATAATATTTAGAATTATCTGCCGTAATAGAGTTTATGGAACCTCAAATAGACCGCCTCGTATAATAGATGGAGAAAAAGAATGGGAATGGAGGAATATGATTGATTCATTCTAGCGATCAGGATTTCATCCACGAACGTTGTGACCGGCGGATGGAGCCTTTCTACTGGATATTAACGTTCGAAGCCATGTCATTTGTCTTCCTATTGGGGATAGCGCTGATCGGCGGTCCTATCTATTTGGTATACCTGTATCAATCATGGACCTACATACTTCTCCTCCTCTTGCTGCCGGGGGCATGGCTTGTAAGATTTACGATTCGTTATTTGCGGTCGGCGATACGCAAAAATCGCCTGCTTAACCGGTATAAGCTGTACGAGGATCGGATCGAGTATCGAATCTACAACCACAGTGAGAATACGGTTCGTGAGGATGCCATCAGATTCGGGCAGATTGACCGTGTCTACGTTTCGAAGTATATTTCGCAGTATGATTATGCCTATCGGAAAAGCAAGTTGAGAGAGGCACAACCTGTTTTTCGTATTTTACCAATCATATATATCCAATACCGGGATGGAATGAACAAGAAGCGGGTGCTTGCCGTACCTTTCTACGAAAATGGCGAAACCGAAATTTGGCTGAAAGAACTGCAAAACCACGGCACCCCTCTCTGGGCGACGAATCGGCTGCTGTCCGAATTGCCGGAAGAGGAACAGCTTGGCATGTTGGACGAAGAAGTAAGCTCGATGCCGTTTCCCTTCGATCGTTATTTGCAGCCAAAATTGGATTCGATCCTCAATGAAATAGAGCGCCGGGAACGGGCGAAGAATCCCGATGAGTTCCACGACGCAGCCCAAGCCCAAGTGGATCCGCGGCACAGCGGAACTGCCGGCAGGAACGCTTTACAAGCCCTGATGCGATTGAAACCGCAGCGGTCAACTCTGATCATATTCACGCTGCTGTTCGCTTTCCTCTTTGTTTCCATCAAGCTGGCCGATAAGGGCATTATTTCCCCGGACTCGACCGGAATATGTCTTGCCGTGCTGTTTGTCGCCGCAGTAGTCTACCAGTATTTGGTGAAACATTTGACGTTCTGGGTTCCTTTGCGCTTCCTCTTCATTTCGTTTTTCGGTTGGGCGCTGATCGGCGGTTTTATGCTGGAGAGCAGCGCCGGTCCCGCACCCGGTGAAGAATACTACACCTCCGCGATGGCTGCCGTGATCTTGATGGCGGGTGCCGTCTGGCCGCTGTTCGGTATCTTGTACTGGCTGCGCCGGAAACGAAGGGATAGACGCGGTGTTTGACGACAACAAGTTCCATTGATGGAGTCTACAACGATAGGAGGAGCCTATGACATTCTATTCGGAAATGTTTTTTTCCAAGTGGCACTTGATTACCGCTGTCATGATGGCGATCGCTTGGATTTCGCTCATCGCGGGAGGATACGAGCGGCGCGTCGTACTTCGCAGCGGAATGGGAGCGATGGTATTCCTATACGTGGTCACGACGATTCCGATCGCGACGATTACCTACCAGGAAAAATCGATCGATACTTGGATGCGCCAGCAAATCGTTCACCATTATGAAGAGAAAATGCAAAGGATCGGAGGATCCGTCAGCGAAATCGACCGTTTGGCGGTTGCCGCCGGCTCTTTCAAAAGCAAGGATATCTACAAAATCTACATCTACGCCGGGAATTACAACGATTCTTACCGCTTCGACGGCCGATTGGTCGTGAGGATCTATGATAAACAAGGAAAAGAGCTTGATGAAAGTGTATTTGACGGCCTGCACCTCGAACCCGGAGAAGTGAAGAAAGTCGATTCGTTTCATTTGTCTTCCAGTTTCGAGATTTACCGGTACGAGTTTGAACCTCAGAAGGATTGAAACTTGCGACAGCAATCTTTGAGGATCCGGATGGTAAGACCAAACTCGCTTATAGCACAGTTTTTGAAGAAAATGCCCTGGATTCGATAAGGTGAAAACATATGCCGTCCCAGGTGCCGAGCAGACCATGGATCGTCTTGAGGAGCATCTGGCAAGTATGTCTTATAAGGAAGAGGCCAGCCTTGGATTGATGCCCCCCGGTAACAACTCGCTATTTATTTCGCATTGAGTATTACCGTCACGGTGGAGTCTTGCCAATGGTGCTGCGCCGCAAATTATTACAAGAGAAGGATTCCGCCAAAATCATGAGTAAGTAACGCTTTTGAAACGCCCCATGCTTTAAAGTGACTCTGAAGCAGGGGTTTTTTGCTGTGTAATTCAACCGTAGAAGGCGTAAAGCAACGGCCTGCGAAAGAGCTTCAATTGAAACCTGGCATCGGAGGTTATTGTGATGAAAAGCGGTATATCGAAACGGATGAGAATCGTCTATCTGCTCATCGGCTTGCTTTCTTTTGTCTTGATTCCGGCAGTTGTCATTGGCTGCAGCGGAAGCGGCACAGAGAAGGCGGCAGACACGTCGGAAAGCCAGACTAAGCCGGCCGCAGCGGAGAAGCCGGAGCAGAAGGAGCAAACAGTGCAGAATGAACAAACAGAGCAGAAAAGCGAAGAACCTAAAGGCGAAACGCCTATGAACTATGTCGACATGTCAAAGCAGATAGTAATCACAAAGGAGTCGATGGAGCAAGGTGCGCAGCCGCCTGACGCCGTACCTGATGACATTCCCATTTTGGATCATGCGAAGAATACAACCGCCATGAAGATCGGCGATGGAAAAACTCCGGGAGATCCATATTACCAAGTAAACTTCCAGGTATCCGACTCCGTGGAAAAAACCGCTGAACTTTATCGTCAAATCCTGAAGGATAACGGATTAGACATTGCAGCGGAAGAGAAAGACAACGATGTGCAGGTATTCAAGGTATATATACGAAAAACTGGGATACTTCCGTATTGATCGCTAAATTTTCGGATCATACGATGGTTAGCATCATTTATGCAAAGAAATGAAGCGCCCTTGCCGATTTTGGGATTTGCAAAAAGCATGCTCCTGCTCATTGTGTTGTTTCTGAGCGGGAACATGCTTTTTCCATTGCAAGATTTCGTTACGTTCGATTGCCTGCTTCTCTACTCAAGAACTGACTCAGCGACCTTGATGATTTCTTCCGGTTGAAGCCCTTTGGCTGACATGCTGTACAACACGCCATTCGCTTCCCAGTCGATGGTATGCTCCCCGGTGAGTACAGCTTCGACGCCATTCATTTTGATCGCCTCGATCTTGTTGGAAGTGGCTGCTCCAAAAGCGGTCTCTTCATCTGCCTGGCGCTGCTGCATAAAGATCTCCTCACCCGTTACTTGATTTTTATAGTAAATGTTGATGTACTTGGAGTTGCTCACACCTCCCTGTTCATCCTGATAGAATTCAGCACGGTCAAAAATGTATCCCTCGGGATGGTAGCTTGGAAGCAATACATGAAAGGAGGTGTACTGATCCAGCTTCTCAGCATCTTTTACCACAAGTGTGTTTACATCAGGCAATGGGGCACCAACTTTCGCAACAGCGAGTGTGCCCCCATCGGGCAATTGTTTCACTTGATCAGGAATAGGCATTCTTTCCGGGTCCGGCTCCGTTTGTGAGACTGTGATATGTCCAAGTGATATTGTTTTAACATGTTTCCGAGAGAAGTCCCCATCCTCTGCAGGTAGGGGATGAATCTTGGTTAGGCGAAGCCTACATGCACTTGTCTATTGCCTGAGGCGTCCATCGTCAAAAAAATGCTGTCTCATTTTCTAAGAGAAGAGACGACTAACGGAGGTTTTTGTGGTATAATGGGAATGTACGTTCCTATTAAGGTGGTGGTCCTTCGTGTAGATCACGTTTCAGTTTCGACTCTAACCGGCTCCCGAACAGGAACAGCTCATGATTCGAACGTTGGACTTGTGCCGGAAGCTGTACAATCGGGCCAAGGATCAACGGGATACCGCCTATAACCAAGAGGGCAAAACCGTCACCTATGCCATGCAGCAGAATGAATTGCCCGCCTTCAAGAAGGAATTCCCCGCATACGGAAGGTTGCGAGAATCCACCAAAAAGTCGCGCGGCAGCGCAAAGATTTTTTGCACAAACAATCATACCGCATCGTCAAAAGTGGACCGAACACCGTAGGGAGGGTTTGCCCCGAACGGGATGCGTAACGCATCGAACGCTTGTGGAGATCATGTAAGACCTTTCCTTCAGAAAGGCAACGATCGTCGAAACAAGAAGCCCCCGCCTCTTCAGGCGGTGGAACATTCACTGATTCTATCTACTACATCTGACGCAAAGGAAGGCTGCACCGTATACGAAAACAAAGACGGGACTATGGAGAGATCTGGCCGTTCGAAAAAGGAAGACGGAAGTGCCCGAGCATTTGGGGCCGGTTATTGCCGCTGGCGAGTCGGCAGCGCTGGACATGACACTGACGAAAGCGATTCTGGCAATGATTGAAGAGATTGAGGCGAGTAAGCAGGAACTTTCTCTGCAAAATCTTGAGGAATTGCATGAGCTGCATATGGCAAAAATCAAAACAGAAGCGTGAGAGGGGCAGATCGCCCTTCTTTTTCGTTTGTTATCTCAATAAGTTGTATGTACAATTAAATGAGTTTGTTTTTCCCGCAATCTATTTGTAACGAAACCTGGCTTTAAGGGACTTATTAGCAGGAGGTGAAAGGATGAAGGATATGGAGCAAATTTATACAGAGTACTTTCAAACAGTGTATAAATACTTATTTTGCCTAACTCGTGATGCTAATTTGTCTGAAGAACTGACACAAGAAACCTTTTACCAGGCATTGAAAACAGTAAAAAACTTTCGCGGACAATGTAAAATATCCGTTTGGCTCTGCCAAATCGCCAAACATTTATGGTTTAAATATTGGAAAAAGAGAAATAAATTAGATAATTTTCCTTTAGATGAGAGCGAGTTTACACTCTCCCTCTCCATAACAGAAAAGGCCATAGACGAAATATTAATGAAAGAGGAGAAAACCGAATTGTATCGTAAAATTCAGGGCCTCGACGAACAGACAAAAGAGGTTATGCTGCTTAGGATAACAGGGGGACTAAGTTTTAGAGAGATTGGCGACATATTAAGCCGAAATGAGACATGGGCGCGCGTAACCTTTTACAGAGGAAAACAAAAATTATTAAGGGAGGAATTAAAATGAAACAAAATTTGCCTTGCAGTATTGTCCAAGATTTGATTCCGAACTACATAGAAAAACTTGCAAGTGAAGAAACCAATCATTTTCTTGAAGAACACATGAACTCCTGCGAACAATGTCATGACGTGTGGAAAGTTATGACTGCTGAAATCGGCAAGGAAAAAACGTTTCCAAAGGTTGAATTGAAATTTTTGAAAAAGATAAAGAAAACGAGGATCATAGCAGGTGTTTTCTGCCTATTTTTTGCGCTGCTCTGTTCTTTTTGGCTTTATTCTAAAGAATATACGTTTACGAGTGACAAGGGAGTTTTATCGACTGCGATAACGGAATATACTTCTGCCGGCGATCATTCGACAGACGCATATGTTCTGGAAACAAAAGAAATAGACGGAGTATTAATTGCATTTTTCAAAGATAACGCCAATCCGAATGTTTATGGCTTCGCTCGGCTATTAAAAGGAGTGAATCAGAAATATAGATTAGTAAATGTTAAATACAGTCCGAGCAATTATTCGGCAGTCTTGAAATCCTATCGATTTGACACCAAGAAGGGGACTTGTTATGCGGTGGGTGGTTATCATTGTGAGAATATCGCTGCTTATGGACTTCGTTTCCTTGAAGACGGATACCGTGATACCCGAAGGTTGTTAACGTTTGATATAAGAAATAACCAGTTCCTGGACTTGTACAGTGAGTCGGACCTGCAGAATACGTTACGAGAACAAATGGGGGAAGCTGGGCAACTTAGCTTAAATCACTCTGGCCTGGTTCTTTTAGATTCAAAAGGTACAGATATCACAGAAAGTTATCGAATGCCTGAGAGCGGCGATAAAGGATGGAGTGCCAGTGTAGCAACAATGGAACAGTTTATGCTATACGTACTTATTGCCATTGTGCTTATTTTAGGGGTTGTATTTGCAAGGTATTTTTTAAGTGCCAAATAGATTTTTACATTACGTTATTGGCTGAAACATATCAGGTTAAGTTGACGAATGATTTAGGGAATCAGCCAGTAGAGCTTCATCATATCGAAAGTGATCATGCAAAAGATTCAACAATTCTTTACATACCAAATGAAAAAGTACTAAAAATAAAATTGTTTGACTATCAGAATAGTCATTGACAAAATGTGACTACCGCGATAGTCTTAATTTACACATAACTACTGCAGTAGTCAGGGGTGAACTCTATGAGTATCAAACTGTTCGATTCGGAACTGAAAGTCATGGAAGCCTTATGGAAGGAAGGTGAATTAACAGCTGGACAGCTTGCCAAAATCCTCAATGATGACACGGGTTGGAATCGCAACACAACGTATACCATCATCAAGAAGCTAATCAAAAAAGGCGCTATCGAGCGTAAAGAACCAAACTTTACCTGCAAGGCTCTAATTACAAAAAGGCAGGTACAAAAACAGGAAACTGAGGAACTTATCAACAAGGTATTTGACGGGTCTACCGAACTGTTTTTCTCCACATATATCAATGAGAAAAACCTTACCAAGGAAGAGATTGACAGGCTTAAACAAATTGTTGAGAACCTAAAGTGAGGCGTTACAATGGATATTTTTCAAATGAGCCTGTCCGCTGCCGTACTCATTATCGCCATCGTGGTGATCCGGCTCTTGAGTTTGAACAAGCTTCCTAAGAACACGTTCCTTGTGCTTTGGGGCGTTGCAGCCTTTCGTTTGTTGATACCATATTCCACTGCTTCAAGGTTCAGCCTCTACAATATCGTTGACAGCATTGCAGCTTTCTTCTCTCCCCACGTCGTTATGCCTGGCGTGGCAAGCTACTTTTGGTATGACAGCACACCGACAGGAACACAAGGGGATTTGCCGATACAGGGCGGGACATTCACCGTATCACCGATGTACATGATTTGGATTATTGGTGCGGCGGCTGTGGCCAGCTTTTTTGCTACTGCTTTTTACAAAAGCTGCAAAGAATTGAAAATGGCGATCCCGATCCGCAACAATGCTCTCGTAGACGAATGGTGCAGCGAACATAAGCTGCTTCGTCCTATACAAGTCCTGATGTCAGACAGAATAACCACTCCTGTGGCAGTTGGGATATTGAAGCCCCGCATCATTTTCCCCAAGACAATGGACTTTACCGACAAGCGGCTTATGCAATACGTACTGGCGCATGAATTTCAGCACATCAAGCACTTTGACATGCTTTGGAAGCTCGTTTTGATGCTTGTGCTCTGCGTCCATTGGTTTAACCCGTTGGTCTGGATCATGTACGTGCTGGCAAATCGAGATTTGGAAATGGCCTGCGACGAGAAAGTCCTTACATTATTTGGCGAGGGAACAAGGTCTGAATATGCCCTGTCCTTGATAGGCATGGCAGAGCAGAGAAGCAGGTTCACAATGCTCTACAATGGTTTTAGCAAAAATGCAACCGAAGAAAGGATTGTGTCTATTATGAAATTTAAGAAGGCATCCATTTCTACAATAATAACAGCCATTTTGCTTGCGGCAGGCGTCACAACAGTATTTGCAACAGCTTATAAGGATCCCGGCACAACCAAAGCAGAGCAAGGAGTTCAGACGCGGACAGTGCCAACTACTGTTAGCATGAACGAAGCTAAAGACGAATCTGCAGAGGAATATCCTCCCTATACCTTGAAAAATCGTCGGGCATTTGCCGATTTTGCTGAATTCCTGCAGTATGATGAGACCATGCATGTTTACCGTTTTGACGGAAAGTGGGTACGTACTTTGTACGATGAAAACATTTGGAAAGGCAAGTCATATAGCGGCCTTATGAGATCTGGCATTACCGATAATCCAAACGATATAATTGATAGGGGCGAACCAATTGACCTGAAAACCGTGAGAAACCCCGAAACCAACCAGGTAGAAAAACTTGTTGAAATGACGGAAGAAGAAGCAAAAGCGGCAATCGTTCAAATGGCGCCGAAAAATCAATAGGGTTGGATACAATAAACTGGAGGTGGAACAAAAACAAGCAGCGATTTTGCCGCCCATTTCCATATGATCAATACCAAGGGAGTTGATTTGGCATGAACAATGTAACGAAAATGAAAGTCGGTAAACCTGCGGTTGAAGTATTTGAAGCCTTTGTAGATCCCGCGAAAATTGGCGGCTTCTGGTTCTCGTCCAGTTCTGAGAGATGGGCTCCCGGCAAGACGGTTACATTGAGATATGATGAATACAATGCAGAAGCAGTTATCTATGTAGCAGAAGTCGAAGCGAATAAGAAAATCGTATTCAAGTGGGGCCAGGCTGAGGATGAACACGTTGTTACGATTATGCTGGAAGAGCTGGATCATGCGAGCACGGTGGTTGAAGTGAATGAAGAGGGTTTTCAAGAAGATGACATTGGGAACCTGATTGATAATAAAGAAGGCTGGGTGTATATGCTGACCTGCTTAAAGGGGTATTTGGAATTTGGCGTGGATTTGAGAGCAGCATTAGTGAAGTGATCGTATGATTCACCACAGGACGCTTTCCTGTGGTGTTTTTGTATATATAAACCTCATACACATATTGTGAAAAGTGATTTTTCTCTTTACAATGAGATTAGTTTTCATGAAAGTAGCTATAGGTTTAATATTTGCAAAAATATAAATATTACATTATCATCTTGTTAATATAAATTTAGTTTCGGGTCATCTTTTTCCAGTCAAGGGATCATAAAGGGGAGCTGACAGAATGCATGTCTGGAGAAATAAGCCGGAAATAGGTATACACCTTTATTCGACAACAAGACAGTTTGTTATTGAGAAGAATCATTATACGTCTTGGAAGATGATCATTCCGGAATGTGGCAGTCTTCGTTTCGAAATAAAAAACCAAACAGGTATTGCAACCTTTGGTGACGTTGTCTTATTTCCACCGAGAATATCCTTTCGTCATGAAATCTTATCGAAATTAACGTTTCATTCCCTATTCTTCACGTGGTTTCAGCCAGAGGATTACACGTTCGATCACCAACAGTATCCATTTGGAAAAATAACTCTTGAAGACACAGTTCGCCTATCTACGATCTGCGACTTTTTTAGGGAAAGTCTTCTGCGCAAGGATGTGATCAGCCAAGATTGGAAGAATCATCTATTGCACGAAATCCTGTATCAGTTTTTCTTGAAGAATCAACCAAAACAATTCACCAGACCGGCGTTAAAAAATGATCGATTGATAAAACAGGCAGTGGAATTTATCGAGGAACATATGTCTCATCCGATAAGCATAAAGTCAGTCTCCTCTTTATTTGGCCTGAGTCAAGGCCAATTCACACGCAGATTTAAGGAGGCTTACGGGGTTTCACCTATTGAATACTTGACATTATTGCGGATTAAAAAAGCACAAGTGCTTTTGCTTAATTCAAATTTAACGATTGATGATATTGCAACGCGATGCGGGTACCAAAGCGGGTTTTATTTAAGTAGAATTTTCTCGTCAAAAATCAACATTACGCCATCACAATACCGAAAGGAACATGGCTCTTTTATCGGTTTTTTTCATGTGGCCCAACCATGAGAAAACATAAAAATTGGATCAGAACCCTTCTCCAAAGCCCTCTGGCTAAAGAGAAGGGTTTTTTTATGCTTCAGGACAGAGAGTGAGATTTTGTATATAAACAGAATAAAAATGTGCATGTTTGGATTCTGCACATTTAATTATAATGGCGTTACGAATGTTGGAAAATATTTGGAGGTGTAAACGATATGTCTGCTTCAATTAGTGACAAACAATCATTGCAAAAGACAGCGGTCATAGATTGCGATATCCATCATTCCATGGAAAGGATCGAGGACTTGTTTCCTTATCTGCCAAGAGTGTACCGGGATCAAATTGGAGCATGGGGTCCACAATTGCCGGAATTTGGAATGTTGGATGGAGCCGGCTTGAGAGGGTTTAGGCATGATTCGTTTCCTCAAAACAATAAGCCGCCAGGCTCGGATTTGAGCATAATGCGGGATCAATTGTTGGATGCATACGACATTGACTACGGGATACTGACCGGCCAGTTTTTCAAGCATTATGCCAGCTACCATATCGAATACTCGGCAGCTCTTTGCTCGGCCCATAATGATTGGACAGTGGAGCATTGGCTGGATAAAGACGACAGGTTGAGAGGATCGATTCTGGTACCAATCCACGATTCGAAACTGGCGGTAAAAGAAATTGAACGAATGGCAAAAGATAAGCGAATGGTGCAGGTTATCACTGTCGGTGGTTCCAGATATCCATATGGGCAGCGTGTGTTTCATCCGATTTACGAGAAGTGCGTCGAGTATAATCTCCCGTTTGCTATTCATAGCGGATTGGAAGGGGCGGGATTCCTGGGAACCGCAACCGGGGTTGGCTATCCGAGTCATTACCTTGAATATAAAACAATCGGAGCAGGTGCATTTATTGCTCACTTGGCGAGTTTTATCTTCGAAGGAGTATTCGAAATATTCTCTGCATTGAAGGTTGGTTTTCTTGAGGCGGGTATTCACTGGGTGGCCCCAGCACTATGGCAGTTCGACAATGACTGGAAGTGCCTGCGCAATCAGACGCCATGGGTGAAAAAACCCCCTAGTGAATACTACAAGAGCAATGTTTTCGTTGGTCAACAACCGCTAGAGCAATCTCCCGACAAAAACGCGATGCTCCAATCATTAAAATGGATGAACGCGAAAGAAAATCTCGTATTTTGCAGCAATTACCCCCGCTGGGACTTTGAATCACCAATCGAGGTTCTTGCAGCGGAACTGGACGCCGGGCTTCGGGAAAACATCTTGTTTGCCAATGCCAGCGAAATCTATCATTTACCTCGTCGCAAGGAGAGTGATTAACGTGGGCCGGCATCATATCGGTGTGCTGAAGGAATTTAAGCAAGGACAATGCAAAATTGTGGAAGTTGAAAACAAAAGCATTGGTATCTACAACCTTGGCGGGGAACTTTACGGCTTGCGGAACATCTGCCCCCATCAAAATGCGCCGCTTTGCAGAGGAGTGATTGGACCGCTGATTGTCTCTCATGCTCCCAACACATTGGAATATGAACGCGAAGGAGAAATTGTTCACTGCCCATGGCATAGCTGGGAGTTTGATATCAAGACTGGGTGTTTGATCGTGGATCCGAAGATGAGAACCAAGTCGTACGAGGTCACGGTAGAAAGATTTGATGTCTCTGTTGAGGATGGGGATGTGTACATTCAGGTATGAGTGATTGACGAAGATTACTTTTTCCAATCGAAAGGGAGGGATACGAATGGCTACTGAATTGAGTGTACAGAGAAAAAAGACAAAAACCGCGATTATTGATTGCGACATCCATCATAACATTGCTGGACTTAAAGACCTTTACCCATACTTGTCAAAAAAATATCGAGATCAGATCGACCACTGGGGAGATCAACTGCCTCTGCTGCCTTTTCTCAAAGGAGGGGGAGTCAAGGGACGGAGAAACGACTCCTTTCCGGAAAATGGGAGACCCGCTGCCGGTGATTTGGACTTTTTGCAAAAACAGTTACTTGATGAATACAACATAAGGTACGGGATTTTAACTGGACAACACTACAGAATCTATGCAAGTCAACAAGTCGAATACGCCGAGGCGCTTTGTGCGGCGCACAACGATTGGACAATAGACCAATGGCTGGATAAGTGTGACAAATTGCGGGCTTCCATCTTCGTACCCATCCAGGATCCGCTTCTGGCAGCCAAAGAGATTGATCGCATGGCAAAAGATAAACGAATGGTGCAAGTCATTACCGTTTCCGGAGCGAGAATGCCATACGGGCAACGCTTTTATTATCCGATCTACGAGAAATGCGTCGAGTATAATCTGCCCTTTGCGATTCACGTTGGATATGAAGGCGATGGCATTTTCGGAACGCCAACTAGTGTCGGGTATCCAAGTCATTACGCTGAGTGGAAAGCATTACGCCCCCCGTCATTCATGGCTCATTTGGCCAGCTTCATCTACGAAGGTGTATTCGAGCGCTTTCCTACACTAAAAGTAGGATTAATTGAAGGTGGATTCTATTGGGTTGCGCCATTTTTGTGGAAAATGGATCATGATTGGAAATCGTTGCACACCCAGGTACCTTGGTTGAAAAAACCGCCAAGTGAATACTACAAGAGCAATGTATTTATCGGGTCGCAACCCGTGCAGGAAACACCGGAGAAAGAGATATTTGTCCAGCATATGGAATGGTTGAACGCGAAAGATAATCTTGTATTTTGCAGTGATTATCCGCACTGGGATTTTGATTCTCCCACGCATGCTTTTCCTGCAAAGCTAGACCCTGAACTGAGAAACAACATTTTCTACAATAACGCAAGCAAGTTGTACAAATTACCGCCTCTGGATGAAGTCGAGTAAGGTTAGACGGATTTACGGGGGGTAACCCAAGCTAGATAAAAAAATAGAGATGGTAAGGGGTAGTTGGAAAATGCGTAAATATCTCACTCCGTTCCTATGTCTGGTTGTCTCCTTAACTCTTGTTTTTCAAGGCTGTTCTTCCGGGACTCAATCTAGTGAAGTCACTAAATCAGAAGGGGCGAGTAGTGGTCAAAGCGGCGCAAACACTAAGGTCCTTACCATCGCCCAAGCTTCTGATCTGAAAACGTTTGATACCCAAAACTCCCGCAACACGCCGACAGCAACTGTTCTGCGCAATATGTTCAATCATTTGATGAAATTGCAACCAGGCAAGGCACCCGAGCCGGAATTGGTGCAGAGCTATGAGCAAGTTGATGATGTAACATGGAAATTCAAGTTAAAAGAGGGAGTAAAGTTTCATAACGGAGACACATTGACATCGAATGACGTGAAATTCACATTGGACCGGATTTCAAAGGATAAAACGGTCCTGGAGTATGTCTATTACAACAGAATCATTACAGATGTCAAGGTAATTGACGATTTGCAATTTGAAATCATTACGAAAACCAAAGCGCCCACATTATTGAATTTGTTGGTTAAGAACGGTTCGGAGATTCTGCCCAAGAAATACATCGAGGAAAACGGCTGGGATAATTTCCTGAAAAATCCAGTTGGGACGGGTCCGTACAAGTATGTGAAGTGGATAAAAGACGATCGTGTCATTCTGGAGAAATACCCGGAGTATTTCGATGGCGGGGAAAGAGAGTGGGACCAAGTGATTGTACGCGCTATTCCGGAAAACTCTACAAGAGTAAGCGAGCTTTTGACCGGCGGAGTCGACCTTGCCGTAAACATCCCGCCCAACGAATGGGATCGTATCGAAAATTCCCAAGGATTGTCATTGATTAAGCAGGGACATACAAGAGTCATGACCTTGATCTTGCGTACCGGTGAAGGGCACGTGACAAGCAATCCAAGGGTTCGGGAAGCGATTGAGCTGGCAATCGACAAGAAAGCATTGATTACAAATGTGTTGAAAAACGCAGGAAACGAGATCCGAACAAGGGTAGCAGAAGGAATATTTGGTGCAGATCCGGATCTGCAAAACACTTCTCTATACGATCCTGAGCGAGCCAAGCAGTTGTTGGCTGAAGTTGGATATCCAAACGGAGTCGAGCTGACGCTTCAAGCACCGAAAGGAAGATATTTGCTTGACAGCGAGGTCGCTGAGATGGTAGCAGCAATGCTCACTCAGGCAGGATTTAAGGTGAATTTGGAAATTCTTGAATTTAGCGCACTGTCCAATGTGTACACTACACCCCATGCAATTAAGGACATGATGTTAATCGGTTTGGCGGATGACTTGCTGGATGCTTCGTACGTATTGACTCAATTCTACGCAGAAAATGCCGATCAATTAATGGATTACCACAATGCAGAGATTGATGAATTGTACGAAAAGGCTGCAAGCAGTCTTGATATGGAAGAGCGCAAACAAGCATTTTACCGAATTCAGAAAATTGCGTCCGATGAACGTCCGCAAATCCCTCTGTATCAAGAAAAATCGATTTACGGTGTGAATGACAGAATTACCTTTACCCCAAGATTCGATGAGCAGATTTACTTCGATACCATCACCAGGAAATAAAGCAGCTTTGTTTCAAGAAATGAGGCGGGAGAGTGGGACTTCACACAACGGCAGAGGGCTTTCTCTCCCGGCTTTCTATATCGTGGGACTGACGCTGGATACAGGCAAGTAGTATCCAGTTTTCGACTGCTCAGCAGTTGCATGTACGCTGGAAACAATTTTATACAAGAGCAGGTGAAACAATGACCAAATTTTTGATACAACGACTCGTTCAGCTAATCATTGTCCTTTTCCTGATCTCACTCATCGTTTTCGGGCTGATCCATGTTGCTGGGGATCCTGTTGCGTTAATGATGCCGATCGGTTCTACGCAAGAAGAAATCGAGATCTTCCGTGAATCATTAGGATTAAACAAGCCTTTTCTTGTTCAATACTGGATTTTCTTTCAGAACATGTTGCAAGATGATTTCGGCCAATCGTTTCGCTACAATAGCGCTGCTTTGCCCATTGTATTGGAAAGACTGCCTGCAACCTTTGAGCTTGCCTTTGCTTCCATGATAGTGGCAACAATCATTTCAGTTCCGCTCGGGATTTGGTCGGCAACCAGAAGGAATTCATTTCTTGATCTATTCATCACAGGCGGTTCTGTGTTGGGGAAAGCAATGCCAAACTTTTGGCTCGGTATCATGTTGATTTTGCTCTTTTCCGTAAGTTTCCAAATATTCCCGGTCTCTGGTCGCGGATCGATTGAACATTTGATATTGCCGGCTGTCACATTAGGCACCGCTGTTGCCGCTACGATGACGCGGCTGATCCGCTCCAGTATGCTGGAGGTTCTTAATCAAGACTATGTACGAACAGCAAAGAGCAAGGGGTTGCGGGATTTTTTTGTGATTTACAAGCACGCGTTTCGCAATACTTTAATCCCCGTTATTACGATAATCGCACTGCAGGTGTCAACTTTGGTAAGCGGTGCACTCATTACCGAAACGGTATTCGCATGGCCGGGTTTGGGTCAATTAATTGTTCAAGCAGTCAACGGCAGGGATATGGCGATCGTTCAAGCTGCTGTATTTGTCGTGGCGACTATTGTGGTACTCATTAACTTGATAACCGACCTGCTTTATCGTGTGATTGATCCGAGAATCAAGTTCAAATAGGAAAGGGGAATCGGGAATGGAGTACGACATGCCGGCCTCCTCAACAGATGTATCGATTCATGGTAGTCGAACAGAAACGAAAAAAAAGCAACTGAAACGCTGGCTTCAGCTTTTGTTTCAGAGTAAAACGGGAACAGTTGGAGCGATCATAACGCTCATCGTTTGTTTGGTCGGAATCTTCGCTCCGCAGATTTCCCCTTATACTCCTGATGAAATCAACCCTGCACATATGTTAGTTCCTCCTTTCTGGGTCGAAGGGGGCACTAGTGAACATATTCTCGGGACAGATCAGATGGGCAGGGATATAGTAAGCCGAATCATTTATGGAACGCAAATTTCACTCCTGGTTGGAGTTTGTTCCGTGGTACTGTCAGGATTGATTGGATTGTTTATCGGATTGATTTCCGGTTATTACGGAAAATGGATCGATATTGTTTCGATGCGTCTTGTGGATGCCTTTCTAGCCATACCAAACATTTTGTTTACATTAGTCGTATTAGGGGTGGTTGGACCCGGAGTTGTAACGTTGATCTTTGTTATTGGCGTAACGAATTGGGTTTCCTACGCGCGAATCGTCCGCGGAGAAGTATTAAGCATCAAAGAAAGAGAATTTGTGAAAGCAGCTCGTACGATAGGCGTCAGTAACAGAATGATCATTATGCGTCACATTTTTCCTAACATCTTATCATCCTTTATCGTCATCTCCACGTTAACGGTTGCTACAACGATTTTGCTTGAAGCTTCATTAAGCTTTTTGGGACTGGGGATACAACCGCCAACCGTTTCGTGGGGGGGCATGCTAAGCGACGGGCGAAATTACTTGGCCACGAATTGGTGGCTTGCCACGTTTCCGGGATTAGCCATTACGTTTACCGTTCTAGGAATCATATTCCTTGGAGACTGGTTGCGCGATATTTTGGATCCGCACTCGCAGGGGAGGGATTTGTAAAATGAAGAAAAATAAGGAACATCCGCTGCTCGAGGTTAAACAACTGAAGACGTGTTTCTCCACTACATATGGACTTGTCCCGATTGTAGATGGTGTCTCGTTTCACATTAACAGGGGTGAAACCGTAGCCGTTGTCGGAGAGTCTGGATGTGGGAAGAGTGTTACTTCGTTGTCGATTATGGGTCTATTGCCGAAATTGGCGAAAATCGAAAAGGGAGAAATCCTGTTTGAAGGAAAAGATTTAGGAAAGGCCTCAAAAAAAGAAATGAGGGAAATTCGGGGAAACGAAATTTCAATGATTTTCCAGGAGCCCCTTACTTCATTAAATCCGTTGTTTACCATTGGCAATCAACTCTCGGAAGTAATCAGACTCCATGAAAAAGTAAGCAAAAATGAAGCCAGAAAAAAAGGGATTGACATATTGACACGTGTTGGGATTGCCCGCGCTGAGAAAATGTATTCGACCTATCCTCATTTATTAAGTGGGGGGATGAGACAAAGAGTTATGATTGCGATGGCGCTTGCCTGCAATCCCAAGTTATTGATTGCAGATGAACCGACCACTGCGCTGGACGTCACGATTCAGGCCCAAATTCTGCAGCTGATGAGACAGCTTTCACAGGAATTTGGCACCTCAATTATGTTAATCACGCATGATCTGGGTGTTGTTGCGGAAATGGCCGACAGGGTGATTGTGATGTACGCCGGACAGGTTGTGGAGCAGGGAGATGTTTATTCTCTATTTCAAAATCCAAAACACCCCTATACGAAAAGTTTATTAAAAAGCACCCCCAACATTGATCAATCGAATGAAACCCTGGAACCGATTGAAGGTACTGTTCCCAGCCCGATGGAGATGCCCAAGGGGTGTCGATTCCATCCGAGATGTCCATGTAAATTGGAGAAATGTGCGAGTGAATCTCCCCAGATGTATCCCCTTTCGAGGGAACATGATGTTCGCTGTTGGCTTTTTGATGGACCAAGCGAGGTGGCGATATGAGAGGGACAGAGAATGAAAAGTATCTGCTGGAATTGCGTGCCTTAAAAAAGCATTTCAACCTTTCCGGAGGATGGTTATCAAAAAAGAAGGAAGTGTTGCGGGCAGTTGACGGCATTGATCTGCAAATAAAAAAAGGGGAGACGGTAGGGATTGTAGGAGAGTCCGGCTGCGGCAAGTCTACGACTGGCAATATGGTTGTTCAACTGCTGGAACCAACGGAAGGGCAAATCTTGTTTGAAGGGAGAGATTTGTTCTCCATGACAAAAGAAGAGTTGGCAAGCAGGAGACCTGATATTCAAATGATCTTTCAGGATCCTTTTTCCTCGCTAAACCCTCGAATGCGAGTCTTCGATATCATTGCGGAGCCGCTGCGGACCCACAAAAAAGCAGGAGGAGCAGAGCTGGGAAAACGAGTGGCAGATTTAATGGATACCGTGGGATTAAGCAAGACGTATGCGCACCGTTTTCCACATGAATTTAGCGGGGGACAAAGACAAAGGGTCGGAATCGCCAGGGCCTTGGCTCTTAATCCGAAGCTAATTGTTTGTGATGAGCCGGTATCAGCGCTAGATGTGTCAATACAGGCCCAGATCCTAAACTTGCTTCAATCCTTGCAAAAAGAATTTCAACTGACGTATATGTTTATCGCCCACGGTATACCCGCGATTAAGTATATCAGTGATCGCATTGCTGTTATGTATTTGGGAAAAATTGTGGAAGTCGGCGAGAAGGAGCAGATCTTCCAACAACCCCTACATCCTTACACCAAAGGGTTGTTGTCAGCCGTTCCCGTACCAGACCCCTTTAGAAGAAATGAGAGAGGTCGAATTTTCTTAAGTGGTGAAATTCCAAATGCCATCAACCCTCCATCTGGTTGTCGTTTTCACACGAGATGTCCTTATGCAGATAAAAAGTGCAAGGAAGAGGTCCCTTCATTGCGTGAAATTGGGCCAGGTCAACAGGTTGCTTGTCATTATTCGGTAGTGTGAGTTATACGTAATGGCCATGGAAAACAGACAAGAGGGGCAGCTCACCCCTCTTCATCACTTACACATGAAACGCCGGAATTTTCCTTCCGTCAATATCGGTAAAGCCGTATTCCTCCGCAAGTTCACCGACTCTGAGAATGTGACCGCTTTTTGCACCTACCTGCGGATCGCTTGATAAAGCGACGATGGCGCGTCCTACATAGTGGGGCGATTCCGTTTGCCCCAGTTCAGGCACTGTATGCCAATTTTCTTCGTCGGTATGGAACGCGGCCAATACCAGCTCCGTTCGCATCCATCCCGGTGAAACGGCGACGACAGCAATATTGTCCTGCCTCAACTCAGTTGCCAATCCAAAAGCCATGCGGTTTAGGGCATTTTTTGCCAAGTCGTAATAAAAATTTCCGATGTATTTGTGGTCATCCCAGAAGGTTGTGTGCACGATAAGACCTGATTGCTTTTCCCGCATCAGAGGAATCGCAAACCGATTGGTTGCAAGCTGTGCCCGCACCCCTGCCTGAAACATGTGATCCCAATGCTGCATCGGCAATTCCCAAAAAGGTTTCTGTTCAATAGATAGTTCGTTGCCGCCCCAAACATTGTTCACCAGGATATCCAGCTGCCCTTGCTCCTGCTGGATGCGGCGGATTACTGACGCTGTCTGCTCGTCATCGGTGTGGTCGCAGCGAACGGCAAATGCTGTTCCGCCGAAGGATTGGATCTCTGCCGCCGTATCGTCTATCGTTCCGGGATAGCCCAGCGTAGACCCGCTTTTGACGCTTCTTCCCGTGACGTAGACTGTCGCGCCAGCTTTCGCCAGCTCTACCGCTATGGCTCTTCCCGCGCCTCTGCTTCCGCCTGTGACCAGTGCAATTTTCCCATCCAATGAATTCATGCGAACTCCCCTTTTCATAAATGTGATTGTGAGTAGGTAGGATCAGTAAGCTTTATTTTAGCTGTTATATATGTCATCTTCTGTCATATTCAAAGCAGAGGAAAAATAAAGGGGAAAGTTCACAGTACGGGTTATTTTTCCTTCAAAAAGGAACAATCGGATCCATGTCGAAATAGTGTCCGATCACGATAACTTGCTGTTGCTTTGGCTGCCGCTTGATTACACTTGGGCATTAAAGGTCAAGCTGCTCGCTTACATATGGCAGTCCTGCTTTATGCTCCTGCTGGTCAGAAATCTTTCCCGGCATGCAGCCGGCACCGGGCTGTTCCGCGGGTATATGGCTTTCCTCAGCCTGTATTCGGCGTTTTTGTTCATAGCGCCGGCACCGTTGATCTACTATACAACCGAAGTAAAAGTGTTCGAATTACTCTATTTGTTTCCTTTGGCTTGGGTTTTTTATTTGGTCGGCAGAATGGTCGTCAGAAATCACTCTGACGCTGTATTTTTGCTGTTTGCTGCCACGAGCGTTTTTTCCAGCATTTTCTGGGGCGTGTTACAAAATATCCTGGAAGTGGACAACATCTACTATCCGATCGATGTGATCGGGGCCATTGTCGGATTTTCGGCATACTGGTTTAAACGGTATTTCCGCAATTCTGAGGAAAATGCCAAGCTGAACGAGCAGTTGAGACAGGCAGACAAGCTGAAGGACCAGTTTCTTGCCAATACCTCTCATGAGCTGAGAACGCCGCTGCACGGGATTATCAATATTGCCCAGACCGTCGTCGCCAATGAGAAGCAGGCGATGAATGCCCGCAGCACCCGGGACATGGAGCTGCTCATCACGATCAGCTGGATGTCACGGCTGATCGACGATCTGCTGGATGTCGTCCGGCTGCAAGACAAGCGCATTGTGCTTCATAAAGAGCCGCTGCATGTCCAATCGGTGGTTTCCGGTGTCATCGACACGCTCACATTTATGATCGACGTCAAGCCTATTCAACTGAAGATGGAGATTCCCGATCCACAGCAAGCCGGGTGAAGGCACGACGGTGTCATTTGTCATACCTGATCGGAATCGGTGATGAAAAGCGGTTTGTTCACTTCGTTCGGGAAATTGGTTCCGAGAACTGATAGAATGGAATACAAATACTTGCCAACAATGGAAGACTTCTTCTGAGAGAAGGGGATTTGGATGATACGTGTGTTATTTGTATGTTTGGGCAATATATGCCGCTCTCCGATGGCGGAAGCCGTTTTCCGCCATATGGTTGCGGAATCAGGTCTTGCCGATCAAATCGAGGTGGATTCGGCTGGACTAGGCGGTTGGCACACAGGAGATCGGCCCCATCGGGGGACGCTGGGATTGTTAAAAGCGAACGCCATCCCACATGACTACTTGCGGGCGAGACAGATTAACACGGGGGATTTTACGGCGTTTACCTATATTGTTTGTATGGATAACGAAAATCTTGACGGACTGAAAAGATTGGCTCCGCAGGCAGGCAATATCTCGATGCTGCTGGATTACGCCCGGGAACAAGAGGAGCGGGAAGTGGAGGACCCCTATTATACAGGGCGGTTTGAGCATGTCTATCAACTTGTCGAGCTTGGGTGCAAAGGCTTGCTGGAGAAGATTTGCCGGGATCACGGAATCATCAGGAAGAAGGAGCAGCAAATGTAGCGGCGGTTTTTTTAAGGGGAGAGATCGGCTTGAAAGTGATCATTGTGGATGATGAAGGGCTCGCTGGGATCGAACAACCCGGGTAAAGGGGATCAGTCGGATAAAGGAGAAAGGGAGGATAGACCGGAAAAACCGGTTGTATCCAATCCGGAAAAGCCGAGTGAGCCAGGCAAGGTTTCGGTGAAGGAACTTCCTCAGACTGGTGAAGAGAGCCATCTGCCGCTCCAATTGTTTGGTGCGTACCTGGTTATACTCGGTGCCTGGTTCTTGGGAAGGAAACAGTTTAAACGCAGTCCGCAGTAATCAAAAGACGGTTTTTAGCCTGCTGAAATAGTTCAGCAGGCTGTTTTTTGTCCAATCATGTTACTTTGATCATTCCGGCACAGGCAGTCCCAGTCCTTCTGCAATACGGCGGCCGTATTCAGGATCCGCTTTGTAAAAGTGCCGGATTTGACGCAGCTTGATTTCGTCTTTTTCTACAGGCTTCATCGAGTTGACGATGTTTTGGATCAGGCGTGTGCGTTCCTCTTCGCTCAGAAGGCGGTACAGGTCGCCTGCTTGGGTATAATGGTCATCTTTGTCATAGGCCACGCTGTCGGCCATCCCGGATACCGGATAGGCGTGTGCTTTGTGCGCAGGTGATTCTGTCGGTCCGCCAAAGCTGTTTGGCTCGTAGTAGACGGAGCTGCCGCCGTTGTCGTCGAAGCGCATTTGACCGTCGCGCTGGTAGTTGTTCACCTGATTGCGCGGGCGGTTGATGGGCAGTGCCTGATGGTTGGCCCCCACCCGGTAGCGGTGTGCGTCAGCGTAGGCAAACAAGCGGCCTTGAAGCATTTTGTCCGGCGAGACATCGATCCCGGGCACCAGCGTGCCTGGAGAGAAGGTCGCTTGCTCCACCTCGGCAAAGTAGTTTTCCGGATTTCGGTTCAGCACCATCCGGCCTACCTCAATCAAAGGATAGTCCTTTTGTGACCAGACTTTCGTCACGTCAAATGGATCAAAGCGATACGTATTTGCATCTTCCAGCGGCATGATTTGAACGTACAGCTTCCAAGACGGGAAGTCGCCGTTTTTAATCGCATTGAATAAATCTTCGGTGTGGTAATCGGGGTTCTCTCCCGCGATCTTTGTAGCTACTTCTGCTGTCAAGTTCTTAATCCCTTGTTCGGTTTTGAAGTGGTATTTTACCCAGACTCCTTCGCCTTGCGCGTTTACCCATTTGAACGTGTGACTGCCGAAGCCGTGCATGTGCCGGTAGGTCGCCGGGATGCCGCGGTCCGACATCAAAATCGTGACCTGGTGCAGCGATTCAGGTGATAAAGACCAGAAATCCCAAACGGCATTCGGGTTTTTCAGGTGTGTTTGCGGATGGCGTTTTTGCGTATGGATAAAGTCAGGGAATTTAATCGCGTCGCGGATGAAGAAAACAGGGGTGTTGTTGCCGACCAGGTCGTAGTTTCCTTCTTCCGTATAAAATTTGACGGCAAAGCCGCGCGGATCGCGAACCGTATCTGCGGAGCCGTTCTCTCCGGCAACCGTCGAGAATCGAACGAATACCGGGGTCTGCTTCCCTACCTCTGACAAGAAATTCGCTTTGGTGTATTTCGTGACGTCATTCGTAACTTCAAAATAGCCATGGGCACCGGCGCCCTTCGCGTGAACGACCCGTTCCGGGACGCGCTCTCGATTAAAATGAGCCAATTTTTCCAATAGGTGGACATCTTGGATCAAAGTGGGGCCGCGCGAACCGGCTGTCATGGAGTTTTGGTTGTCCCCGACGGGAGCTCCCCAGCTTGTCGTAAGGTTGTTCTTATTTATGCTCATGAGCGAATCACCTCGAAGAAGTTTTGATGTTGCATAGGTATATGATAACACTTCTCAGTCTAAAATCAATACTTTTTTATAATAATTATAATTTGTCTCATTCGATTTTGGGTAGGCCGGAACTCTGCAATTACTTCCACAAGCGATTAAAGCAGCGTATCTACTTGAATTACACTGGGTTTTTTCTCCATTTCCATGTTATGATTCTGGTAAACGAAGCAAAGGAGTTGATCGTATGTCTCATGAGCAATGGACAGCAGTCGACCGATATTTCACCGATCTGCTCGTACCGTCCGATCCGGCGCTGGATGCCGCACTCGAGGCCAACGCTGCGGCTGGACTGCCCCCAATCGACGTTACTCCGAATCAAGGCAAGCTGCTGCACTTATTAGCGCGTATCCAGGGGGCACGTACCATACTGGAAATCGGAACGCTGGGAGGCTACAGCACCATTTGGCTGGCACGGGCGCTGCCGGCTGGCGGCCGTTTGATTACGCTGGAGTCCGCGCCCAAGCACGCTGAAGTCGCCCGCGCCAACATCGAGCGGGCAGGTCTGTCCGACATCGTAGAGATTCGCCTCGGGCAAGCGCTGGATACGCTGTCTCAGCTCGATGCGGAGGAGCAGGGACCGTTTGATCTGATCTTCATCGACGCCGACAAACCAAACAATCCCGAATACTTCAAGTGGGCGCTCAAACTCTCCCGCCGCGGCACCATGATCATCGCAGACAATGTCGTGCGCAAAGGAGTTGTAATCGACGAAGCCAGCACCGATCCCAATATCCAAGGGATTCGCCGCTTCAATGAACTGCTTGCCGCTGAGCCGCGTGTGAGCGCTACAGCCATCCAGACAGTAGGCAGCAAAGGGTACGACGGCTTCGCAATTATACTCGTTACGGAATCGAATGATTCTCTTTCCTAAAAATAAAATAATTGATAATTTCAAACAATTCATATAACTATTATAATAAGGTATCCGTTTTCATCCCAGAAACGTCAACCTGAAGCGAGACGGACCGCAGATTGTCAATAACGCGAGGGGGTTTAAAGGGATGTCATTGTCAGAAGAGTTGGCCTATATGTCTGCTGCTGAGCTTGCGTCGCGAATCAGGCGGAGGGAGCTGTCACCTGTCGATGTGGTCGAGGCGTGCATCGAGCGTATTGAGCAGCGGGACAAAAGCTTGAATGCCTTTGTCTATCGCGGCTTTGACGATGCGCGAAAAAATGCGAAAGAAGCAGAACGCGCCCTGATGAGCGGGGAAGAATTGGGGATCCTGCACGGAGTGCCGACAGCGATGAAGGACTTGTTCGACTTTCGGCCGGGGTGGGTGGCCACCTTTGGCGGAGTAAAGGCGTTTCAGGATAACGTCTCAGACTTTTACAGCAATTACCCGGAGCGGATCGAGAAAGCCGGAGCCGTTTTGCTGGGCAAGACCAACAGTCCGGTGATGGGCTTCCGCGGTACGTGTGACAACTATCTGTTTGGCCCGACCCGCAATCCGTTCGATCTGTCCCGCAACAGCGGCGGTTCGTCGGGCGGCAGCGCGGCGGCGGTTGCCGACGGGATGGTTCCGATCGCACAGGGGTCGGACGGCGGCGGCTCTGTACGCATTCCCGCCGCCTGGTGCGGGTTGTACGGGTTTAAGGCTTCTTTCGGGCGGGCTCCGATGGTGCTGCGGCCAAATGCGTTTGGCGGCACGGCTCCGTTTGTCTTTGAAGGAACGCTCACCCGCACGGTGGAAGATGCCGCCCTCGGGCTCACCGCCATCACAGGCTACAATTCCCGCGATCCGTACAGCCTTGATCAAGCCATCGATTACATGGGGGCGCTGCGCGGCTCGGTGAAAGGTTGGAAAATCGCGTACAGTCCTGACCTGGATGTTTATCCGGTAGACAAACGGGTCGCCGAAACGGTAGCGAATGCCGTGAAGGTGTTTGAAGCGGCTGGTGCCCATGTTGAAGAGGTAAAATTGGGGCTTACCCGCGATCAGCGGGAACTGAGCGACTTGTGGTGCCGGATGATCATGCCGCTCAGTATAGAGACATTCGAGACCTTTAAGCAGCAAGGGTTGGACCTCTTGGCTGACCATCGCGAGGACTTCCCGCCGCAGTTTCTGGAGTGGTTCGAAAAATGCAGCCGCATGACCGTTCACGATCTCATCCGCGACCAGCAGATCCGCACGGAGGTATATGACGCCGTCCAGAACGTGCTCGATGACTACCAGCTGCTGATCACTCCGACGCTGGCAGCTATGCCGGTGGAGAATACGGACGACGGCAATACGACTGGGCCGACCCAGATCAACGGAGTAGAGGTAGACCCGTTGATCGGCTGGTGCATGACATACTTCATCAACTATACAGGGCATCCGGCGGCATCCATACCGGCCGGGTTGGCTGATGGGCTCCCTGTCGGCATGCAGATCATCGGCAGGCGGTATGCGGACACCGATGTACTGACGGCCAGCTCTGTCTTTGAACGAATCAACCCCTGGCAGGATATCTATAAGCTCTGTGCGGCAAGGCCTTTGTAAGAGTAACAGCTTCATAAAAGAAACCACATGCGATGACCATTAAGAGTCGTCAGCATGTGGTTTTTTTGTGTTAAAAATTTGTAAATCCTTTACAAAACCTTCGCACAAGATTTAAAAAGTGCTGCGAAACCATGCTCAAAACATCACATTTCTTAACGAAAGGCGCATGTATGCCAGGTGACATGTGCCTGTAAATAGAGAAGCCGCGCTTCATAAAAGCTTATTACTCTGCTTAACCGGGGTTAAAACTACTTTTTTACAATGAAAACAGAGTGAAACGAGAGGAGCAGCGTAAAATGATCGACCTGCATACACACACGACAGCATCCGACGGACTTATGGCTCCTCGGGAGCTGCTCGTCGAGGCGCAAAAAGCAGGTGTCCGTTATTTGGCTATTACCGATCATGACTCGATCGACGGCTACCTGGCCATCAGGGAAGAAAGCAAGCGGGCGGAGGTCCGGGTGCTTCCGGGAATCGAATGGAACACGGACGGTCCGGACGGTGAACTGCACATCTTGGGCTACGGCTTCGACATCGCCGATCCCCGTCTGCACTATACCATCGACAGGCGGAAGCAGGAGCGCATTGATTGGGCCAAAGAGATTGTCGGCAAGTGCAAACAGTTGGGAATGGAGATACCCTTTGCCGATTGTCTGGCTCGGGCCAGGGGAGGGGTTGTGGTCCGTACCCACATCGCTGAAGTTTTGGTTTCCCACGGATACGGAACGGACCCGCAAGAGGTTTTTGGCAAACTGCTGCAAAAAGGCTGTCCAGCCTATGTTCCCAGACCGGTTTTTACTGCCCGGGAAGCGATTGAGTTAACCCGTGAAATCGGGGGGATCGCCATCCTGGCACATCCGGGCATTTACCCGTTTGCGTTCGATTTCAAGCTCTTGGTTGAGTATGGGATTGACGGAGTAGAGGTTTACTATTCCAAGCATTCGCCTGAGCAGACAACCCAATGGGAGCGGGAAGCAAAGCAATACAACTTAATTCGTTCAGGCGGCAGCGACTTTCACGGATATGGTTCGAGAAATTCGCATCCGATCGGAAGTGTAGCGATTCCCCCTGAAGTAAAGGAGTGGTGGACTTGTTTTATGTCTCGTCAACCCTGATGTGGTCTTATCCGGTAGAAGAAGCGATTCTGATCGCGAAACAGCATGGCTTTCAGGGAGTTGAGATATGGGCGGAGCACGTCTGGTTTCATCAGAGCGATGCTGCAAAAATCAAGCAGATTGCAGCCAGGGAGAATATGTCCTTGACGCTTCATGCAGCCAGTTGGGATTTGAATCTCTGTTCGCTCAATCAAGGAATCCGGGAACAATCCGCAGCGGAAATCACCAAGTCGTTTATTCTGGCGGCACAGTTGGGAGCCAGGAATGTCACGATCCATCCCGGGCGGGTCACCCTTACGCAGAGTTGGAAGGCTTGGCATATGAACATTCTTGCACAGAAGCTCAACTCGCTTGCAAAAGAAGCAGGAAAACTTGGATTGGACTTGTCCATCGAACATATCGAACCCATCAAAAAAGAGTTCATTGTAACCCCGGCAGATATGAATGAACTGACGGCCAGGATCGCTTATCCGGTCAGCACCACCTTTGATATTGCACACGTACCGCTCACTTATCCTCTCGTCGATTTTTACCGGGAGCTTCGCGGGATCAGCAAGGTGCATATCAGTGACGCCACAGTGAACCAACTGCACCTTCCGCTTGGACAAGGCGATGTGGCGCTGTCGACTATCCTGCCTGTGATCATGGAAAAAGAGACGATCATCGTGGTCGAAGGAATCGACTTTTCCCAAGAGACAGAGGCCTTGAAACAAAATGCGAAATACCTGCAAACACAAGTGTGGTCAAGCGATTGGAGTCGTGAACATGTCCTATAAAATTCTGGTTACGAATGATGACGGCATTTTTTCGAACGGTGTTTATCACCTTGTAAAGGCATTGCAGCCGTTCGGCGAGGTCTTTGTTGTTTGTCCGGATCAGGAAAGAAGCGCGATCAGTCATGCTATTACGCTAAAGTCTCCCTTGAAGGCAAATAAAGTAAATTTCTTCCAAATGACGTGTGAAGCCTGGGCAGTCAACGGAACGCCGGCAGACTGCGTCAAAATGGCGGTCGAAGTCATCTTGAAAGAGAAGCCTGATTTTGTCATCTCGGGTATCAATCTCGGTCCGAACCTCGGGCGGGACGTGTTTTACTCGGGGACGATATCGGCAGCGGTTGAGGGCGTGATGTACCAAATCCCCTCCATTGCGGTATCGCTGGCCACTTTTAAGAAAGACGCCGATTTTTCCATTGTGGAACCGCTGGCGTACCGGGTGTTCGAAACCCTGTTTCAACATAAGCTCAGCGCCGAACACGTGTTGAACATCAACCTGCCGTATCTGTCAAAGGAAATGGTGAGCGGGGTGGCAGTGACCCAACTCGGGATGGACGTATTGCGCTATCAGTATGTCGGCTTGAATGATCCGCATGGCTATTTATGCTATTGGCTGAAAGACAACCTGGCCGAACTGAATTTTCACGATGAGGAAAACGATTTTCAACAGCTGCGCAACGGCTATATTACCGTGACCCCGCTGCAGCTTAACATGACCAATACCGCACTGAAAAGCAAAATGATGAAGTGGTTTCAAGACTGACAATCAGCGCAAACGCTGAACCATAAGGAGGAGTTAATCTATGCTGCGTACTGTGTCTAAAAAAATCGCTTTGCCCATTCTTACGGTTCTGACCGCTGTCGGCTTGGGGGCTTGCGGCGCCCAACCTGCAGGGCAGCAGCCAAGCGATGCCGCCCCAACGCCAACGGCTAATACCGCTGCAACCGTGGGAACGCCAAAAGTCGCAGGAACACTCAACTTCTACACGTCGCAACCGGACAAGGATGCAGCGGCGCTGATTGAAGCTTTTAACAAGAAGTATCCGGATGTGAAAGTGGAGCTATTCCGCTCCGGCACGGAAGAAGTGATCAGCCGTTTGCTGGCAGAGGCGGAAACCAACAATGTGAAAGCAGATGTCCTGCTGGTAGCCGACGCTCCGACCTTTATCAGTTTAAAAAAGAAGGACTTGCTGCTGTCCTATCAGTCAAAAGAGGCTGACGAGATCCCCGGCGAGTTTACAGATCCTGATGGGGCCTATTACGGGACAAAAATCATGTCTACCGTTTTGGCTGTAAATACCAAGAAGGTACCTGCGCTGCCGGATAGCTGGAAGGTATTGACCGAGCCTTCTGCAGCCGAAAAGGGCATCATGCCGAGTCCGCTGTATTCAGGGGCTGCCGCTTATAACCTGGGCGTTCTGACCAGACAGGAAGGGTTCGGATGGGATTACTTTCAAGCCCTTGGAGCGAACAAGATGACCGTCGTAAAAGGGAATGGCGCTGTGCTGAAAAGTCTGGCCAGCGGCGAAAAGGATTACGGGATGATCGTGGATTACATGGTGGCTCAGGCAAAAAGCGAAGGCTCTCCGGTTGAACTCGTGTATCCGAAAGAAGGAGTCCCTGTCATTACCGAACCGATCGGGATTTTAAAAGCCTCGCAAAATGCGGAAGCGGCGAAAGCATTTGTTGATTTCGTGCTTTCGGAAGAGGGGCAAAACGTGGCGGCAAGTTTGGGCTATACGCCAATACGAAAAGGAGTCAAAGCGCCGGAAGGACTAAAAACGATCGATCAATTGAAGGTTTTGTCGGCGAATCCGCAGGAGCTGGAAGAAACGCGTGAGGCAGACAAAAAGAAATTTGGAGAGATGATCGGTGCAAAGTAAACTCCAAGCTGTCCCCCCATTTCGCCGCTTTCCTCTGAGCGAAATCGGCAAGCGGACAACCTTGGTACTGGTTGCCTGTTTCTTCCTCGCACCGCTGCTGAAGCTGATGTTTCTCAGCGTAAAAACAGACACGGGGATCGGCTTCACCCATTTTGCGGAAATCCTGGCTGACCCAAGGACGTGGGTCGCTGTTGAAAACACCTGCTGGGTCGTAGGCGGATCCACGCTGATCGCCGTTGTGATCGGAGCCGGGCTAGCCTGGATTTCTGCTTATACAGATATACGGAAAAAGGGCTGGATTCACCTTCTGGCCCTCATGCCGTTGATTATCCCCTCTTATGTGACCTCACTGGCGTGGACGCAATTGGCCGGGCCGACAGGATTTCTGAACAAATGGACTATTTTATGGAATGTTTACGGTTTGGACGGGATTATCGTCGTGATGGGGCTGACGCATTATCCGCTGGTCTATCTATTGACGCTGTCCGTGTTGTACCGCATCCCGAAAGAATTGGAATGGGCGGCGCGAGCATCTGGGGCCAAGGGGATAAAAGTATTCCGCCAGGTGACGCTGCCGCTCGCTTTGCCCGGGATCGCCGGGGGCGGACTGCTGGCTTTTATCGCCAGCCTCGACAACTTCGGCATCCCTGCATTTCTCGGCATTCCAGAAGGAGTGACGGTGCTTAGCACGCTGATTTATGAACAAGTGATCGGGTTTGGACCCAACGCTTTCGCCCGGACCGCTGCCCTTTCCATCATGTTGGGCGGGATAGCGCTCCTTGGAACCGGTGTACAGTGGATGCTGGTGCGAAAAAGCCATTCGGATCAGACGTACGCAGAGGATCGCTCGATTCGCTATCCGCTTGGAAAGAAACGTTTTGCGGTGGAAGGGCTTGTATGGATCTTTCTGCTGGGAACGAGCGTTGTTCCCCTGCTGGCAATGGCAGCCACTTCCTTTCTTAAGGCGTATGGGGCATCCTTTACGCTGGAAAACCTGACCTGGGACAACTACCGGTTTGTCCTGACAGGCAATGGGGCTACCCGAGGAGCGATCAGGAACAGCCTAGTTCTCGCTTTCATGACAACGGTCATCTGCATGGTGGCGGGAACGCTGTTCGCCTATTGGCGCGTGAAGCAGCCGACGATGCTGCTGAAGGCGATAGAAGGAGCGGTATCGCTCCCTTATGCGCTGCCTGGAATCGTGTTGGCGCTGGCCATGATCCTGACCTGGATCGAGCCGCTTCCCGGATGGCAGCCCGGTATTTACGGAACCATCTGGATGATTCTGGTGGCTTATCTGACAAGATTTTTGATCTTGCAGGTAAGGAGCAGCTCAAGCGCGATGCTGCAGATCGGCAATGAAGTGGAAGAAGCGGCGAGGATCAACGGCGCAAGACTGTGGCCGCGCTGGCAAAAGGTGCTTATCCCGCTGTACTTGCCTGGTATCTTGACGGGAGCGTTCCTCGTCTTTTTGACATCTGTTACAGAGTTGACGATCTCCTCTTTGCTCTGGTCATCTGGAACGGCAACAATTGGCGTCGTCATTTTTAACCTGGAACAAGCTGGATCGACAACGAGCAGCACAGCCTTTTCTACAGTGATCGTGGCTGCCATCGGGCTGGCGATCTCACTCGGGGGATTCATGAAAAAAATGTGGCTGAGGAGGAGAGCAGAATGAACGGGACGATCATCCGGGGAGTAAACAAGCGATTCGGACAAGTAACGGCGCTGCACCATGTCGATCTTGCCATCAAGCGGGGGGAATTTATCGCCTTGTTAGGCCCCAGCGGTTGCGGAAAAACGACTTTGCTGCGATTGATCGCGGGTTTTGAATCGCCGTCGGCAGGCGAGATCTGGCTTAATGGTGAATTGGTGGCAAATGCCGAATCCAGGAAGCCTCCAGAGGAGAGGAGGATTGGAATGGTGTTTCAATCGTTTGCCCTATGGCCGCATATGACTGTCTATGAAAATGTAGCGTTTCCCCTAAAGCATCAGTCCAACATCGCGCCAGCGTATAAACAGAATCCGGAAAAACGGGTAAAAGAGATTCTGGAAATGGTCGGTCTGGGCGGGTTTGAACAGCGCTACCCCAATCAACTGTCCGGAGGTCAGCGCCAGCGGGTATCATTGGCGCGGGCGGTAGTCTTTCATCCTTCCGTGTTGCTGATGGATGAGCCGCTGAGCAGCTTGGACGCGGAACTGCGCATTCAGATGAGGAAGGAGATTCAGGAGATTCACCGGGAGCTTCGGACATCGATCGTGTACGTCACCCACGATCAGTCCGAAGCTCTGGCGATGGCAGATCGCATCGTGGTGATGAAGGAAGGCAATATCGAGCAGGTAGGGACACCGCAAGAAATCTATTTTGCGCCGCAAACGCCATTTGTCGCCAAGTTTGTCGGGAGAGCCAACTTTTTATCGGGAACGTGGCTAAACCCCGGCACATTTCGGCCCGAGATCGGCCGGGAACCGATCGCGATTCAATCTCCCCACTTTTTTTCGTTCTTTCAGAAACACAATCTCCTGCCTGTCAGGCCCGATCAAATCAGCTTGAAGAAGTGTAATGAAGCGGCAGCGGGACTTGTCGGCATGATTGCGAACATCCAATTTCAAGGGAAAGAGCTCATCTACTCCGTTCAGACCCCGGAGAGCCAGTTAGAAGTGATCACGGACATCCATACCAGGTTTGACTTTCAGGAAAAGGTGATGTTGGAGTTGCAAGTATAGCAAGTTTAGTGTTGCGATGACCAAAAGATCCTTTGTGGACCTGTACCAGAACGCCCGACACCCCCTGCTGATTGGCAAGGGGTTGTGTCGGGCTTCTCTTTCGCCGCGATTCTCTAGCTCAAACGAAATAAAGACTTAGCAAACTTCACGGAGGATGTTCCGACCAGTCTGATTCCGCTTGCCGATCGGCTTGCCTTCGTCGGTTTGTTTCTTTTCTACCAATTCCCAGTTTTAATAGTAAAAACGGGCGAAAACTGAAGCAATCAGAAGCAATTCTACTTTAATCTCACCACAAAAAGAGATTTTATCGATTTATCTAGTTAGCAATTTAGCGTGATAAAGGATACACTCGTAAACGTATATAAAAGGAATGAGAGAATATATTGAAACATGGTCTGTATTTTAGGGGGGTCACGGAATGAAAAAGATAGCAGCAATCGGGATGGTGTGCGCCATCGCCCTGTCCCTGGTTACCGGGTGCGGCAGCGCTGGCGGCGGTAATAAAAACGCGGCTGCAGGCGGCAGCGGCAGCGGCGACAAAAAACTGGTGATCGGGATCGACGACAAGTTTGCGCCGATGGGATTCCGGGACGAGAACAACGAGATTGTCGGCTTTGATATCGATTACGCCCGGGCCGCCGCAGAAAAAATGGGATACAAGGCGGTATTTCAACCGATCGACTGGAATGCCAAGGAGTCGGAGCTTAACAGCGGCCGCATCGATCTGATCTGGAACGGATACACGATCACGGACGAAAGAAAACAAAAGGTCCTGTTCACCAAGCCGTACTTGGAAAACGCGCAAGTGGTAGCCGTCATGGCCAAGTCCGATATTCAAAAGCTGGACGATCTCGCCGGAAAAGTGGTCGGACTGCAAGCGCAGTCTTCAGCCGCCGACGCCTTGGACGCGAATGAAATCAAGTCGAAGATCAAGACTGTCAACGAGTTTAAAGACAATGTGCTGGCGCTTAGCGATTTGAAAATCGGCCGTCTCGATGCAGTCGTGATCGATGAAGTCGTCGCCCGCTACTACATGTCCAAAGAACCGGAAACCTTCAGGCTCCTGGATGAAAGCCTCGCACCGGAAGAGTATGGGGTAGGCGTGAAGCAAGGGAATGAAAAACTGCTCGAGGAATTGCAAAAAGCACTGGATGAGATGAACCAGGACGGCACAGCTGCCAAGATCTCCGAGAAGTGGTTCGGGGAAGACAAGGTATTAAAATAATACGATGACGAAAATAAAAATGGAAACCGGATGGCTCTTACCCAGATCCGGTTTTGCTTTTGGGAGCTAATCAAGATGAGCATCGATTACGTACTGAAAATAGCCGGGCCCTTGCTGGAAGGGGCGCAAATGACGGTTCTGCTGTTCTTTATCGCGATCATCGCGTCCGTGCCATTGGGCTTTGGCCTGACCATCCTTGCGAACAGCAAAAGCAAGCCGCTATCCTGGTTTGCCCACACCTATATCTATGTGGTACGGGGCACCCCGCTGCTCTTGCAGCTGCTCTTTATCTGCTTTGGCCTGCCAATCCTCCCGTTTGTCGGAAAATACCTCGTCCTGGACCGGTTTGTCGCAGCCTGCGTCGGTTTCATCTTAAACTATGCAGCCTACTTCGCCGAGATTTTCAGGGGGGGACTCTTGGCGATTGACAAGGGGCAGTACGAGGCGGCACAGGTACTGGGGCTGAGCAGGTGGCAAACCACAACCAAGATCATCGTGCCGCAAATGATTCGGGTCGCGCTGCCGGCCGTCGCCAACGAATCGATTACGCTGGTGAAGGATACGGCACTGCTGTATGCCGTCGCTGTTCCCGAGCTGCTGTACTTTGCCCAGACAGCCGTAAACCGCGACTTTACGATCGTCCCGTTTTTCTTTGCGGGCGTCATCTATTTGCTGATGGCTTTTGTGCTGACGATGTTTTTCAAGTGGCTGGAAAAAAGGTTCAAATTTGAATGAGGGACTGGCGATAAATGGCAATCTTGCAAGTATCCAATCTGAAAAAATCGTTTGACGCGCTGGATGTGTTGAAGGATGTCTCGTTTGAAGTGAAAAAGGGGGAAGTCGTCGCCGTAATCGGTCCGTCCGGTTCTGGCAAAAGCACGATGCTCAGAAGCCTGGTTCACCTCGAACAGGTAAATGGCGGGAGCATCTGCGTGGAAGGCGACTACCTGGTCAAAGACGGAGTATACGCCAATCAGCAGGGAATCAAGCGGATCACTTCGAAAATGGGGATGGTGTTTCAACACTTTCACCTCTTTCCCCATCTGCGGGTAAAGGAGAACCTGGAGCTGGCGCCAAAGCTGGTAAAAGGCGAAGCGGCCGAGGAAACCGCAAGGAGATGCCGGGAGCTGCTGCAAAAAATCGGCTTGTCGGATAAGGCCGACGCCTATCCGGCCAAGCTGTCCGGCGGGCAAAAACAGCGGGTGGCGATCGCCCGGGCCCTGATGATGAATCCGGCAATCATGCTGTTCGACGAGCCCACCTCCGCCCTCGACCCCGAGCTGACAGGAGAGGTGCTGCAGGTAATCAAGCAGCTTGCCGAAGAACACATGACGATGATCGTCGTCACCCATGAGATGGGCTTCGCCAGAGAAGTGGCAGACACCATCGTATTCATGGACAACGGCGAGATCATCGAATCCGGTACGCCCGACCAACTATTCAAAAATCCATCATCCGAACGAACAAGGACTTTTTTAAACCGGACATTAAAATAAAAACTGCAGCGTACGTACATCCCACAATCTCCCCGGCCCCCTCCTCTCCAAGCGGAAGGGCCGGATTTTTTTTGGCAACGCCCACCCAGTCGGAACGGAAAAAAACGGCACACGCTTGTCGACCAAATTCTACGTTGAAATACCCCAGTCCTTTTTGGTCGACGTGCCGTTTTTTGTAGTGGAGACGGACATCCCGGCTTCCCAGCAGGCGTGCCACAGACGAAGCGAGCCCATTTTTTTCTTCCGCCCCCTCAATGTTCTCCTCAGCAAAAATAGCTCGCACGTTTTTCTCATNGGCTTCCCAGCAGGCGTGCCACAGACGAAGCGAGCCCATTTTTTTCTTCCGCCCCCTCAATGTTCTCCTCAGCAAAAATAGCTCGCACGTTTTTCTCATTTCCCGTTGAATTGACCGAAAATATATCGTATTCTTTTATTGAAGTTTATACTTCGTCATTAACTTTTATGAAGTCTACACTTCCAGCTTTTTCATTTCACACGTGATGGCGAACTGCGGAGATGAATGTAAATATGCAGAATTTTCAACAAAAAGTAATGGAACACTTTAACCAGCTTCCCAACGGTCAGAAAAGGGCAGCCAAGTTCCTCCTCGAGAACCCCGATTTCTTCACCCTTCACTCTGCCGCAGAAGTCGGGGCGGCAGCAGGAGTAAGCGAGACGACGGTTATTCGCTTTTGTTACTCCCTCGGGTACAGCGGATACAGTGAACTGCAGCGGGAGCTGAGGCAGCACCTTATCTCCCGGAGCAGCTTGGCCCGCTACCAAACCAGCAAGCTGGAGCTGGACAGACAGCCGGGATTGTTCGTTCAGGTGATGAAGCAGGATATCGCCAATATTCAGCACATCATCCAACACACGAACGAGGAAGCGTTCAACCTCGCTGTTGAACGCTTGATCGCAGCAGACCGCGTTCTGGTGACGGGGATGAGGGCATCTTATTCGCACGCGAATTGGCTGTCCTTTACGCTGAATCTGGTCCGGGGCAATGTGGAGCTGTATCGTCCCGATACGGATGACATCATTCTGCAGGGAAGCACGATGACTGCTCAAAGTGTATTGGTGGCATTCTCGTTTCACCGTTACGTCAAAGAAACGCTGCAGATCGCAAAAGCAATGAAAAAGCGGGGAGTCTGCGTGATCGGGATCACGGATTCTCCTGTGGCGCCGATTTCCAGATACGCCGATCTGGTCTTTCCCGTCGGCACCGCACAGGGTTCCAGCATTGATGTCCTGGTCTCTGTTTTTTCGTTTCTGAATGCTCTGGTTTCCGGCGTATCCGTTCGGGACCGGGAGCGGTTTGACAAGCGCAAGGAAGCGTACGAGTCAGTCGGGTTTGATCACATTTTTTATCAGGAAGAAGGGTTAGAATGAAATCGCTCATGGAACAGATGAGGCCGATGATCATGGAGATTTTTGAACATTTGCACCAACACCCTGAAGTGAGTTGGAAGGAATACAACACGACAGAGTACATTGCCGCCTTTTTGCGGGAAAACGGGTGCGATGCACATACATTCGACGATTGCACAGGGGTCGTCGCCGAGATCGGGGAGGGACCGTTCACGGTAGCTGTGCGGTCGGACATCGATGCGCTTTGGCAGCAGGTGGACGGAGAATTCCGCGCCAATCACTCCTGCGGCCACGACGCCCATATGACCATGGCGCTTGGCACGTTCCTGGCGCTAAAGCAGACGGGGATTCCGAGCGGCTGCAAGGTGAGGTTTATTTTTCAGCCGGCTGAGGAAAAAGGCACAGGCGCGCTAAAGATGATCGAAAAGAACGTGTTGGACGGCGTGGATTACCTCTACGGGGTTCACCTTCGTCCCGTGGAAGAAGTGCCCGACGGAAAGGCGGCGCCAGCCATCCTTCACGGAGGCTCCCAGTTCGTCAGCGGGGAAATTCACGGCAGCGACGCCCACGCGGCCAGACCGCACCAAGGCGTCAACGCTATTGAAGTAGGAGCGACCCTCGTTCAGGAACTGGGCAAGATCCACCTCAATCCGATGGTTCCGTATACGGTGAAGATGACGAGGTTTGTCGCCGGCGGTGAAAGCGGCAATATCATACCCGGCCAGGCGGAATTCAACCTGGATCTGCGGGGCCAGACCAATCAAGTGATGGATCAGCTGCTCGCGAAGGTGGAAAGAATCGTCCGGGCCGTATCCGAGATGTACGATGTGCCGATTCCGCTTGAGCCCGGGACGAGGACCGCTGCAGCAGAAGTGAATCAGGAGGCGCAAAACCTGATGGCCGCGGCGATTCAGGAGGTTCTCGGGGAGGACAATCTCGCGGCCCCGGTCGTCACTTCCGGCGGCGAAGACTTCCACTTTTACACGTTGAAGCTTCCGCACTTAAAAGCGACCATGCTGGGGCTGGGCTGTGATTTGAAGCCGGGACTTCACCATCCGAAGATGACGTTTAACCGCGAGGCGCTGCTTGACGGCATCGAGATCCTGGCCAAAACTGTCCTCTTGACGTTTGAAACGGGAAGGCGGGACTGAACATGGGCGATACGTATCGGCTAAAGCTGCTGCAGACCATCGATGAATTGCAGGAAGTACAGCAGCTGGAGCGAGAGGTTTGGCAAATGGACCCGATCCCTGTTCATCAGACGCTGACAGCGATCAAGAACGGCGGGATGATCCTGGGCGGCTTTGACCAAGACAAACTGGTCGGCTTTAACTACGGATTTTCCGGTTTCGCCGGCGGCAAGGTGCATCTCTGTTCGCATATGCTGGGCATCCTTCCCGCTTATCGCGGGCGCGGTTTGGGTGAGGCGCTGAAATGGGGACAGCGGGAATGGGCGCTGGCCCAAGGGTATCGTCTGATCACCTGGACGTTCGACCCGCTGGAGAGTGTAAATGGTTACCTCAACTTCAGCAAGCTGCGCGGGATCAGCCAGACGTATGTGCGCGATTGTTACGGCAGCATGTCGGATGCCTTGAATCAGGGCTTGCCCTCAGACCGCCTGTTGGTCGAATGGTGGATTGAAAGTCCGCATGTCCAAGCGAGACAGGAGATTCCCCAAGCGGATGAGTCCGACCTGCAGACGATCGACTGGAAGCTCAATGAACAGGGGTATCCGTATCTGCAAGATGATGTTGTCACCGAAGTCCATCTGGATAAAGAGGCGGCATACATCCCCATTCCCGTTCAGTTCCAGCAGTTGAAGCGGACCGACTTTGCACTGGCGCTGGACTGGCGCTTGAAAACAAGGGCTCTCTTGGAGGCGCTGTTTGCCCAAGGTTACGCGGCGGCGGGGGTTGTACGGCTGCCAGGACAACCCGTTCAGTATTATGCAGCCGTAAAACGAGACAGGCTGTCCATTGATTTTGCCGCCAATACACTGTAGAAGAAAGGAAGACACAGCCATGAAACTGGATGCGATAACGCTGAGAAGGATGAGAATGGAGTTAAAGGCGCCATTTACGACAAGTTTTGGGACGTTCCTGCAAAAAGATTTTATCCTGGTGGAGATCCGGGATCAGGAGGGAACCTGCGGCTGGGCAGAGTCAGTGGCATTTGCCGCGCCTTGGTACAACGAGGAGACGCTGGAGACCAACTGGCATATCATGAAGGATTTTCTCATTCCGCTGTTGTTTGAAACGCCCATCGCCCATCCGGATGAAGTATCCCGGCGCTTTGCTCATATTCGCCGGAATAACATGGCCAAAGCTGCTCTGGAGGGGGCGGTATGGGATTTGTACGCCAAGCGGCAAAACATCTCGCTGGCAAAGGCTCTCGGCGGAGAGAGAACAGAGATTGAAGTGGGCATCAGCATCGGGATCCAAAAATCCGTAAAGGATCTGCTTGCGCTGATCGATCAATACGTAAGCGAAGGGTATCGCCGGATGAAAGTAAAAATCAAGCCGGGCTGGGATGTAGACGTCATGGCAGAAGTGCGCCGCCAATTCCCGGACATTCTGCTGATGGCCGATGCCAACTCGGCTTACACCATGGAGCAGGCGGACAGGTTGAAAGAGCTGGATGCGTTTAACCTGATGATGATCGAGCAGCCGTTGGCCTCTGACGATATCGTTGACCACGCACAACTGCAGCGTCAACTCATCACGCCGATCTGTCTCGACGAGAGCATTCACTCCGTGGAGGACGCGAGGAAGGCGATCGAACTCGGAAGCTGCAAAATCATCAATATCAAGATCGGCCGGGTCGGCGGACTGACAGAATCGAAGAAAATCCACGACCTCTGCGCGCAGCACAACATACCGGTCTGGTGCGGCGGAATGCTGGAATCCGGCGTTGGCCGGGCGCACAATATCGCGCTTACCACCCTGTCCAACTTTACGATGCCAGGCGATACGGCAGCGTCGTCGCGCTATTGGGACAGAGACATTATCGATCCTGAAGTAACGGTGGAAAACGGAGTGATACGCGTTCCCGAGCGGCGGGGGATCGGCTATGAACCGAACCGTGACGCTATTGACCTCTTTACCTTAGCCAGCCAGACATTTCGCCCCTAGTATACCGGAGAAGGCTGTCCATTCCCTGAGGGGAGATAGCCTTCTCCCCGGATTCTATCATCAATAGATATCAAGGAGGATTTTATGCGGCAGAGCTTACAAATCGCAGGTGCTTTTGTTGGATTGATTGTCGGAGCAGGGTTTGCTTCGGGACAAGAAGTGCTCCAGTTCTTTACCAGTTTTGGACTGGCCGGGATGGCAGGCACGCTGATCGCGACTGCGCTTTTTGCTTTTCTCGGGATGCAGATTGCCCAGCTTGGAAACCGGCTTCAGACGAAATCCCACAAAGAAGTGATCAACCATATTTGCGGCCGTTACCTAGGGATTGCAGTAGATATCGTCATTACCTTTTTCCTGTTCGGGGTAACGGTCGTCATGATGGCGGGCAGCGGATCCCTGTTTGAACAGCAATTCGGGATGCCCAGCTACCTGGGAAGCATCTTCATGGTAGTAGTCACGATTTTAACTGTTTGCCTAAATATTCGGAAAATTATTACTCTGATGGGCATGTTTACTCCGGTTTTAATGGCCGTCGTTGTGATTCTCGCCATTTATTCTCTTTCTTCGATGGACGCCAGCTTCTCTGAACTGAATCAGTTCGCCGACCCTCAGGCAGCGGCAGCCTCCAACTGGGCATTAGGCTCCTTCCTGTACGTGTCCTACAACATCGCGGCAGGGGTCGCGATGCTGGCAGTCATCAGCACGACCGCAAAAAACAGCAAACAGGCGGGTATGGGCGGCTTGCTGGGCGGTCTGGGCCTTGGACTGCTGATTATCCTGATCAATCTCGGAATCTTTTCCAAGTTTGATCAGGTAAAAGATGTGGACTTGCCCACTCTGGCCCTGGCCGGCCACATTTCTCCTCTGTTGTCCGGGATTATGTCGATCGTCTTGCTGGGGATGATCTACAATACGGCAGTTGGCATGCTCTATTCCTTTACGGTCCGGTTTGTGCAGCCTGAACACCCCAGATTCAAGCTGTCGATTATCGGTTTTGGCATTCTTTCTTTTGTCGCCAGCCTGGCCGGTTTTACCAAGCTGGTCGGGACGGTTTACCCGCTGATGGGCTACCTCGGCTTTGTGCTGATCGCGGCAACCGTAGTGGCATGGTTTCGCGGAAGGGCTGCGAAGCAAACGGGGCAGACGGGAGCGTTGTAGTCGGTAAAGCTTACATGTACGACAAGCACTTTCAGCTCTCTTCACAGATATCGCATCCGAATTTGATTCGGCTGAACAGAAAAAACAGGCATGATCACACCCCGATCATCTGCCTGTTTTTTTTTCGCCGGATTGACAAATCGGTTCTTCTCTTGTATGGTTAGTTACATGAGTAATTAACCAATATGGTGGTGGAGAGATGGGACTTTTAATTGATGACAGCCGCCCGATTTTCGTACAAATTGCCGAGCGGATCGAAGACGACATCATTGAAGGCGGTCTGCCCGAAGAATCGCAGGTCCCTTCAACGAATCAGTTCGCGGCTTTTTACCAGATCAATCCGGCGACAGCAGCAAAAGGGGTAAATCTTCTGGTAGATCAAGGGATTTTGTATAAAAAGCGGGGGATCGGCATGTTTGTGGCAACAGGTGCGCGTGCAGTGTTAATCGAGAAACGCAAGGAGCAGTTTTTCGAACAGTACGTCATAACGATGATTCGCGAGGCAGAGAAGCTGGGGATTACGACAGAACAGTTGATGGATATGATCCGGAAAGGAGAACAAGCGCGATGAGCCATGTAGTCGAGGTAAACCGGTTGACAAAGTCGTACGGAAAGGTAACGGCGGTTGTTGATGTCAGCTTTTCGTTGGAGGAAGGGAAAATTTACGGATTGCTGGGGCGGAACGGAGCCGGCAAAACGACGATCATGCAAATGATCACAGCCCAGCTCTTAGCCACGAGCGGGGAATTGAACGTATTCGGGGAAAATCCTTATGAGAACAACCGGGTGCTTAGCAAAATATGTTTCATCAAGGAAAGCCAGAAGTATCCCGAAACTTTTCGTATTGTCGACGTGCTGGAAGTAGCCGCTTTGTTCTTTCCGAATTGGGATCGGGACTACGCATACTCGCTGATCGAGGATTTCCGGCTGCCGTTGAAACGGAGAATGAAGAAGTTGTCCAGGGGGATGCTTTCCGCTGTGGGCATTGTCGTAGGGCTTGCCAGCAGGGCTCCGCTAACGATCTTCGACGAGCCGTATCTGGGCCTTGACGCCGTATCCAGGAACATGTTTTACGACCTGTTGATCGAGGATTACGCAGCTTATCCGCGCACCATCATCCTATCGACGCATCTGATCGACGAAGTCAGCCAGATTCTGGAGCACGTCCTGGTCATTGATCAAGGCAAGCTGATTCTCAATGAAAATGCAGAGGCGATGCGCGGGCGTGCGATCACTGTCGTCGGCCCCATGTCAAAGGTTGATGTCTTCACGGCGGGCAGGGAGGTCATCTGCCGCGAACCGTTTGGCGGTCTCGCTTCGGCGACTGTATGGGGAAGCCTGGACAGGGAAGACAAAAAGCAAGCCGGCGAGTTGGGACTGGAACTCGCGGCAGTATCGTTGCAGCAGTTAATCGTCCACCTTACCCGTGAAAAAACCGAACGAAAGGCGGCAATCCAATGAACCCGATCAGTAATGTGATAAAAATGCATCTCAGGGATAAGACGATGTGGTTCTTTGTTCCGTGGTTCATTTTATTTTCCAGCTTCTTAATAAATCTTTTCATCGGCTATTTCTTCGGGGGAAAAGAGCCGATCTATACCGGGGGAATCGCCTCTATCTACATTTATATGTTTATTGTAGGAACGATAATCTTGACCCATACATTTCCCTTCGCGCTTGGCTTTAGCATTCGGAGAACGGATTACTTTCTGGGCACCTCCGGGATGGCTGTTGCGGTCAGCGCAGTTACGGCGATCCTGTTCTATCTGCTCTCGATCGCGGAGAGACTGACAGGGGATTGGGGAGTAAATTTACACTTTTTTCACTTGCCCTATTTGAATGATGGGTCAGCCATTCAACAACTGGGAGTCTATTTTATCTTGATGCTGCACATGTATTTTCTCGGGTTTGCCATATCCAGCATCCATCGGCGGTTCGGTCGCTACGGCATGTTCGCTTTTTTCATCGCGGTTATTCTTGTCCTGAGCGTTGTTGGATATATGTGCACGTATTATCATTGGTGGGGCGATATTTTCGGCTGGCTGGTTCACCATTCCGCAGCCCAAATTGCCTTGTGGATGGTGCCGTTGATCCTCGTTTATATGCTTGTGTCGTACCTCATGCTCCGCAAAGCGACTGTACGCTAGCTGTCCTTTGCCGTCCGGGATGATCCGGGCGGCTTTTTTCGTTGCGGGAGTTGGAGGGATTCCCGCCTTCCATTGAGACGGTTTTTGTAAGAGCCAGGAAAATGGGTGTTTGTAACAGTATCCGACATACGGCTATGTTACATAAATCTATTGTAGGCTTTGTGGAAATACCTTGGCCCCCATTCAAGGCGTGAGCGGATCATCCTCACATGGCTTTTCTGTCCTGTTCTATGTACGAACAAGTAGGAGGTGAAAACGAGTGGATGAATTCAAGAAGGACCTCAAACAGTTGAAGGTAGCTGATTTTAAGGCAAGCGGAATCAACTCCTGGAACAATCCGAGCAAAACCGACACGAAACTGGTTCAATGGTGCAGTTGTTCTTCGTTTTGCAGTTGCGGTTTTTGCAGCTGCGGTTTTTGCAGCTGCGGCTTCTGCAGCTGCGGTTTCTGCAGTTGCGGTTTTTGCAGATGCGGCAGATGCGGTTTTTGCAGCCGCTGCAGATGATAGTCACGGATTCATTCAGAAGAGAGGCGTTTCCTGCTTGTTGAGTCTTCAGCTTGCAGGGAGCGCCTTAAGAGAACCACCCCGCGTGACCTCTTGTGAGGCTGTCGGGGTGGTTTTTTATTGTCAATTAATTTGTGTGACAATGTACCTTGTCTGACACAGTAATATGTGTTACAGTATACGTGGCAAGGATGGGGGGCATGGGCAGATTGAACGAGTCATCCTACAGCAGTGATTTGGTGCGGGGAAGCATTGATACGATTATCTTGCGGGTGCTTCTTCAAGGAGACAATTACGGCTATCAAATCATTAAGGAAATCTATGAGAAAAGCAATCATCTGTTTGAATTAAAAGAACCGACGCTTTATTCGAGTCTTCGCCGCCTGGAAAAACAACAGATGATCGAATCGTACTGGGGCGAGGAGACGCAGGGCGGCCGCAGGAAATACTACAGGATTACCCGGGCGGGCAGAGAGATGTACCTGCAAAACTGTGAAGCATGGCGGGCGGCAAGGGATATGATAGACCGCCTGATCGATTACCGAAAGGAAGGGGAGCCTGTGTGAAAGAGCTGGAGGAATACGTCGCCGGATTGTTTGCCGGCTATCCGGTGACAAGCGAGATCAAGGAACTGAAGAGCGAGATCCTGAGCAATCTGGAAGCCAAAGTGACGGATTACATGCAGGATGGAATGACGTACGAGGAAGCGGTCATTCGCGCCACCAAGAGCATCGACTCGATTGACTTCCTGATTGACGGACATCAGCGGGTGCATTTATATCGGTTCAGCTTGGAGCTTGTCCAGATGGCATTGCTCTTTGTCCTGGTTGCCTGGATCGTAACCATTCCGCTGCGGATTGTATGGACGGGCATATGGGTGAACGGCCTGTTTACATTGGCTGTCGCGGCATGCGGTTTGATCTACATGATCCTGTTGGCGCTGAAAAACAGCAGATTTGCCAATGCCGTTGCATCGGTGGATTTAGTCAAGCTGGGGAAATGGAGAAAAGCAGTCTGGATGCTGTGGGGAATCTACATCCTGGTGATGACGGCGTTTACGGCAGCGGTGAAATTCGGAAGCAATGTGTGGTTTGGACGTGCGATCCAGATCGATGGACCCTACCAATTTGCTGTTGTTTCACTAGACTTTGCTCTGCCTTTTCTATCGATAATCGTGCCCATCATCTTTCATCAGGCACGGATCCTGGCAGAAAAATACGAGGTGAATGCTTCGTGAGGAAGAGAAACCTGTTGATCATCGCGCTTTTCATCACCGGTGCTCTCGGGATGACGATCGTTGAAGCGCAAATCAAGCCCGAAATGGAAAGACAGCAGGAGCAGTACCGATTGGATCAGCTCAATCCCTTGACTCACGACTTTCAGAGCGTCCTGCCGTATAAAAACAAGTATATGGGCAATGCGGGCAATCTCATCAATCTCAACTATCATCTGCCGCTTGGCGATATCGTGGCATCTTTTCAGCTTTACCCCGAGGAGCTTACGGCAGAGGTTTTCTACGATCGGAAGGCGGCAGATCTGGATGAAAAACGGCTGAAACAGGCCCTTCTCTACAATTCCACGGCCAATTTTGTGCTGATAGACAACCTGCAGGCTTTGAAACTGAGTTTTAACGGAACCTCGTACACGATAACGAGAGAAGCAGTAGAAAAATGGTACGGCGACCGCTTCAAGGAATTGCAGGATAATGAGACGTGGAAGAAAGAGGTCCAGGGCCCTTTGGCGGATCCAGCTTATGCCCGGAGATTTTACGAGCAGAATGTGGCAGTCGAATCATAAAACCCTGCAACCGCCGATTCCGGCTGTTGCAGGGTTTTTCCCGTTTCGCTGCTTTCTCTCTATAATATTTGCTTGTTTATTCGTTTTCTACCAGGATTTTTGTCGCTCCACCCATTGGTGGCATGCTCTTGGTTACGATCGGACCGTAGAAGGCGTACACCTTGGCTCCCTGTTTCAAATCGTCAAGTGACAGCGGCTGATTGTCTTTTGTGCTGAGAATCGGAGTGTCTTTATCTACACGCAGGTAGATCTGTTCATAGCCCAGATCAGTCAGTTTTTCTCCTTTGACTAGCACTTTTTTCGAACCGTCCGCAGCTGTGGTCACTTCCGCGATCTCACCGGCTGTACCCAACGTATCTTTGGCAGCCTGGCTTCCTTTGACGATAATCTTCTCCGCGGTTGTCATTGGAGGAATGCTCAGGGTCATGAACGGCGCATGGACTACCTTGATTTCCATGCCAAGGGCGAGATCGGAGACTGTCCGTTTTTGATTGTCTTCCGTGACGATCTCGGTTTCATCCGAGATGTTGAGCCTGATACCGTTCAAAAAACCGTTTAACTCGATTTGGCTGCCTTTTTCCCCAGTGATAATGTTCGTGATGGTACCTTCTTTGGTGTTGGCGGCAACCTCCTCGGATTTTTCGGAAGAGATCGTGATCGTCCCTGTTACGCCAACCGTGACGTTTTCCTTCAAGACATCTTGGACGAACTTCAGCGGGACGTAGGTTTTGTCATCCTTCAACTCAGGCGCTGTACCCAAGGTTACATTCATTCTGGCAATGTTGTATTGGTCTTCGCCAATTTTGATCAAGAACCACTGGTTCCCTTTGACCAGCTCAGTCCCCTGTGTCTCAGGATTCCAGGTCAGCTTGTAGCCTAATTCTTCGGCGATCGCGCGGAGCGGAACCATGATTTCCTTTTGGTTATTTTCGTATACTTTGTTTTCATCCCGGGAAAGTCCCTTGCCGTTGACGACCAGATTGTAGTGAAGTCCTCCCGCTGAATCGAGCGGTTGCGAAAGAATTACAGCTTGGTTAGGATCCAGCTTGTCTGCCGATTGTCCCTGATTTACATTATAGATAGCTGCAGCAGGATGCACAGATGTGGCAAACATGGCTGTGAATAGGGCGGCGGTTCCGAGTAATTTTACGCTTTTCATGGTGCTCTCCTCCTATGTTTCCTAGCTTTTATTGTGTTACATTTCGTTCGACGAGTCGTCTGTGCCGTTCGTTTCAACTTTTTTATCACAGCTGAAAAATGCATTCAAATTAGATAAGTGTGACCCCACGAGAGAGTTCGCCATTTTGCCGGAAAGGACGGGAGACAGCGATGGAGTTTGAAACCATGTATACGCAATACCGAACAATGCTTATGTCCATCGCCTACCATATGCTTGGTTCGCTGGCTGATGCGGAAGACATCGTTCAGGAAGTATTTCTCGAGGTGCAGCAGCAGGATACAAACCGTATCGAAAACATGAAAGCTTATCTGGCCAAAGCGGTCACCAATCGATGCATCAACTATACGAAGTCGGCCCGCAAGCGAAGGGAAGTGTACGTCGGACCGTGGCTCCCGGAGCCAATCGTCGCCCTCTCGCAGGAAGATCCGATGGAGCTGGTCATGAAAGACGAGGTCATTTCCTACGCTTTGCTCGTCGCACTGGAGCAGTTGAACGCAGTGGAAAGGGCGATTTTCATCCTGAGGGAAGCGCTTGATTACAGTTACAGGGAAATTGCTGAGATCCTGCATAAAACGGAAGAAAATTGCCGAAAAATACACAGCCGCATCAAAAAGAAGCTGCACCGTGATGGCGCGGTCTCCTCCTCCCGATCGAACAGTGAAGAAGATCTGGTCAATTTATTCATCGATGCAGCGAAAACGGGAAACTTCAACGAATTGATCCATCGGTTGACCGACGACGCGGCTATGGTTACCGATGGCGGCGGCAAGGTGCGCGGCGCCTTGCGCCCGATCATTGGGCGTGAGCGCATCTTGGCGCTTCTGGAAGGAATTGCTCCCAGAGGGTATTTTGCGGGAGATTTCCTCCCTGTATACGTTAACGGCCAGCGGGGCGTCCTGCTTGTGACGGATGGCCGGCCGGCGAAAGAAATCGGGTTTGCCCGGGATGAAAAACAGGATCGTATTACACGCATCTTTGTCGTCGCAAATCCCGACAAGCTGGCGCATCTTCAATAAAGTTCTGCGAATCTCTGGGAGGCTAGTTTTTCATTGGAAGATGTCCAGTGAACCGGGTACCGGCTGACTATGCATGATTTTTGAATTTCGCTCGCAAAATATAGATTGATGATAGCAGCCGGAGTACTTATTTTGTACTTTTTTATTATTCATGTCACAAATCGGCTGGCTGTTTTGTTCTATTAGTGAAAGGCAAATCCATGCATGATGAGGAGGAACTTCCCATGGAAACAAGATTTCAGATGGAAAAGGTAAACCCCAACGGCTACGCAGCCATGATCGGACTGGAGAAGTACCTGCAGACGGCCAGTATCGATAAAAAGCTGAAAGAACTGATCAAGATCCGCGCCTCCCAAATCAACGGCTGTGCCTTCTGTATCGATATGCACACCAAAGACGCCCGCAAGCTGGGCGAGACGGAGCGGCGCATCTACGCCCTCAACGCATGGCGGGAAACCCCTTTCTTTACTCCCGAAGAGCGGGCCGTTCTGGCTTTGACAGAAGCGGTTACGCTGGTCACGGAAGGACATGTGCCGGATGAAGTCTACAGCGAGGTGCGCCGCTACTTCGACGAAACCCAAACGGCGGAGCTCATCATGGCGATTGTGACCATCAACGCGTGGAACCGAATTGCCATCTCCACCAGAAAAATGCCCCCTGTCGAATAAGGATGAGCTTGAAGTCAAGGAGCAGAAGCTGAGGGTATCCTGCAGGCCGTATAGGCTGCTTGCAGGATGCCCTCTTTTTTGCCGAATTGCTGCTTAATACACACCAGAGGAACCGGCACCGCCAGGGTGGTCGGGTGGTTCGATCGTCTGAACCTCGTCCGTCTTGCGAGTCTTGTATTGATCCGGGGAACCTGTGGCATGTGTGCCCAGGGTTTCCAGCTCTTCTTTTGCAATCGGTGAGGGAGCATTTTTGTCCGTCATCGTTGGTGAATCACTCCTCTGTCTGGGTATCACTGGTATTTTGCGCTTCAGGTGAAGGATTATTCAACCTCCTTTCAGGCAGCCGAAAGGAGGTTTTTGTTTGATAAACTGCCCGATTATGGAAAAAGAAAGTTTTGTCGATTTTTGCCGCACTTTTTGCGAGAGATGGTATAATGCGTAGAAGGTGAGTGGGGAGGGGATTTACCTTGAACAGACAGATGACACCGATGGAGGCAGATTCTGCAAGCACACTGCCGCCAATAGTCGAGAAGAAGCAGAGAAAGCGGAGAAAAGACGACAAAACCGCAGCGATCATATCGTTTGTTGTGTGGGCCGCGCTGTTGTGCGGCGGCGTTCTCCTGGCCAACCTGTACATAGAGAAAAGCCATACCTACATCGATCAAAAGGTGAAGGAAGTAGAGCTGCATAACGCGAAACAGGTCGAAAGCGTACAAAGCGATTTGCAAAAAGTGCAGGACGAGCTGACGGCGATCAAAACGCAAGTGGGATCATTGAAAGAGGATCTGACGATGACAGGCGAGGCAATCCACGGGACCGATCAGACAAAGCAATCGCTGCAGAAGCGCATAGACGAATTAAACAAACAGCTTGCCGAGTTGAAAGGTTCGCTGAAAAAGCTGGAGGATGCTGCCCGTGCTTGGTAAGGGACAGCTGGTTCTTCTTTTCCTGCTCGCTCCGGCAGTCGGATTCTTTGTCACCTTTGCACAGTCCAACCCGGTGATGAGCTTTGAATCGGCAAGGTTGGAGCTGCCACTGAAGGAAACGGCGGACAAGCTCAGCCAGGTCCAGGATGAAGTGGAACAGACCAAACAAGTCATCGATGAATCCAGCAAATTGGCCCAGGAGATACAAGAGGCAGCCAAGCAGGAAAAACAAGCGTATGAGCAGCACGACAAATCGCTTAGCGAGCTCGTCTCGAGCAGCAAAGAGTCGGTGCAAAAATCGGCTGACGTACTCGACCATCTTTTGACGAGCATGCTGGGCAACCCGATTGGACAAACCTTCGGCAAGAACGCGACGGTAAAGGTCTATTCGCTGGAAGAGGCGGGCTACCGCGGCTATATGGCAAAAGTGCGGCTGAACAATCCGAACGCGCTGAAAGTCGTCCTGGCTAACGATCAAGTGGTCAGCAATGGCGAGACGACCAGCCATGCCGCTAAACGGAAAAATGCGGTCCTGGCTGTCAATGCCGGCGGTTTTTACAATGTCAACGGAAAGCTGGCAGTGCTTGGCACCACGGTAGTCGACGGAGAAATCAAGGCGTTTTCCAACAAAAACGACCTGTCGTTCGTCGGATTTAACACAAGCGGCCACCTTGTCGGGGGCAAAGTCACCTCCAAGGAACAGATCAAGAAGATGAACGTGCTGCAGGGAGCCAGCTTCCTGCCGACGCTCTTGCAAAACGGGAAAAAGGTGGCGATTCCGAAGGCGTGGGCGAACACGCGGCAGCCCCGTACCATGATCGGCCACTTTTCCAACGGCGACTTGCTGTTCATCGTCATCGACGGCAGACGCCAGGGATGGAGCAACGGCGTCACGCTGGAAGAAGCACAGAACAAACTGCTTGAATTCAAAGTCCGGGATGCGTACAACCTGGACGGCGGCGGCTCCAGCGCTTTCTACTACAAAGGCAAAATACTCAATCGCCCGTCTGATGGACGGGAGCGTCCTGTAACCAGCAACATCGTGATCCTGCCATGAACGAAAATAACGTACCCGGTTTCCGAGCGAAGCCGGGTTTCTTGTTGGGAAGGGGGCTCCATGTATTTAGCGTCTACTTGCAGTCCATGTCTAATAGAATATGATGACTATTTTTCAGAACTTTTAGGAAAAAAGGTGGGAATACTATGGCAGAAGAGACTGGGAGAAGACAATCCGCGGAAAAAGAGGAGATAGCCGATCAGGGAGAGAAAGGTTTTTCTCGCCGGGAATTTCTTCACAAGACGGCGCTGCTGGGACTGGCAGCGGCCGTTCCCGGCACATTATTAACCCTTGGCTCTGCAATGGCAACTGAGACGGATGCAGGCGGAGGGGATGGCGGTGAAAAAGTGACGGATACAGTACTGAAACCAAATGGAACGATTGTCGACGTGCCCGGCGTCAAGGTGGGACACGTGCAAGATGACGAAGCGCTGACCGGCTGCACGGTGATCGTGCTGGAAAAGGCGGCGGCCTGCGGAGTAGACGTGCGGGGGTCGGCACCTGGGACCCGGGAAACGGACCTGCTTAATCCGATCAATCAAGTGGACAAAGTGAATGCCATCTGTCTGACGGGCGGGAGCGCTTACGGCCTGGATTCGGCAACAGGGGTCATGCGCTGCCTGGAGGAGCAGGGGATGGGATTTGAAGTCGGAGTGGGTGTCGTTCCGATCGTCCCGGCTGCGGTGCTGTTCGATCTGTCGATCGGCAGCGCAAAGGTGCGTCCCGATGCGCAAATGGGGTACAATGCGGCCAAAAATGCGAGCAAAAAACCGGTCCAGCAAGGCAATGTCGGGGCCGGCATGGGGGCGACGGTCGGCAAGCTGGCCGGGATGAAACGGGCGATGAAGGGCGGTCTCGGTTCCGCGTCGATCCGTCTGCCCGGAGGATTGGTCGTCGGGGCGATCGTCGCCGTCAACGCAGTCGGAGAGGTGCGCGATCCCCATACGGGGGAGATCCTGGCAGGTGCCAGGGACGACAGCGGGAAGATTCGCGGCGCCCTGTCCTGGATGATCGAGAAGGGGTCGCCGCAAGCACGCCCGGGGACGAATACGACGATCGCGGCAGTGGCAAGCAATGCCAACCTGAACAAGACACAGGCGAACAAAGTGGCGCAAATGGCCCACGACGGCCTGGCCCGCAGCATCTTTCCGGTGCATACGATGAGCGACGGCGACACGATTTTTGCCCTGGCCACTGGGGGAGTGGACGCTTCCGTCGACCTTGTCGGGACGCTGTCGGCGGTTGTCCTGGCGGAGGCGGTCGCCAATGCGATCCGTACTGCCGAAGCGGCAGGCGGGGTGCCGGCTTACCGCGATCTGCAAAAATAGGCTGTCTGCCCGGTGTCCATTTGCTTATCGGCTGCAGCCGGATGGAAAGCTGAAAAGAACGTCAAATCGTATTACAATGATGAGGAAGGGAGTGGGTACCGATGGAATTGCAGATGAAGGATAACGGATTTATTGCCAATTTTGAGTATGGCCAACTGAAGATATCGGGCGATGAAACCTACGGATTTCGTCCCTACCAGCTGATGGTTTCTTCCATTGCCGCATGCAGCAGCAGCGTTTTGAACAAAGTCCTGGGAAAAATGCGGATGAACTGCGAAGACTTGAAAGTCTCCGTACAGGTCGAACGGAACGAGCAGGAAGCCAATCGCATCGAGAAGATCCACATGCACTTTGTCATCAAGGGAGAGGGGCTTCAGCCGGAAAAAGTGGAGAAAGCAGTCGCCCTGGCCCGAAAAAACTGTCCGATGGTCCAATCCGTGAAAGACAGTATTGAGATTACGGAGTCGTTTGAGTTGGTCCAGTAAGAGAATAGCACCGGTTGGGTCCTCCTTGTTTCAGGCAAGGGGGACCGTTGCTTGTTCCGATGGATTGCACAATTCGAAACACGATGAGCCAATCTTAAACGACAGGACTTAGAATTTGCACTGTAATTTTTAAAGGTAAGAAATGTTGACTTGTTTTATGATCGGTGACATACCAGCTTACATTTGTAGAAAAAGGACGGTCTTCCGCTTTAATTTGGAAGAGTCGTCCTCATTGTTTAATGCCAGAATTTATTCCTGTTATTACGAAAATTAAGATGGATCACTGACCTTCACAAGCTGTTTCCCTACATTTTTCCCTGTAAATAAATCGAGAAAAGCTTTCGGTGCATTTTCAAAGCCCTCTGCAATGGTTTCTTCGTATTTCAATTTCCCTTCAAATAGCCACTCGGATAGGTACTGAAGCCCTTCACCAAAACGTTCTTCATAATCCGTGACGAGGAAACCTTTCATTAGAGAACGTGTCTTTAACAATTTCGGCTGAATACTTGGTCCAAACGCTTCATTCTCAGCATTAAAGGATGAAATTGAACCGCATAATGGTACACGCGCGAAATTATTAAGTAAACGGAGCACTGCATCAGAAATTTTGCCGCCAACATTATCAAAATAGACGTCCACTCCATTCGGACATGCTTCTTCAAGAGCTTTTTGTAAATCATCTGTAGTGTTGTAGTTAATGGCTTTATCAAAGCCAAGTTCATTTTCCAAATGTGCAATTTTCTCATCCGTACCTGCAATACCTACAACTCTGGCTCCTTTGATTTTTGCGATTTGACCGACGATAGAGCCAACAGCACCTGCAGCACTTGAGACAACAACCGTTTCTCCTTTTTTCGGTTGACCAACATCTATCAGTCCAAAATAAGCTGTTAATCCCGTTATTCCCAGTACACTTAAATAAGCGGACAAGGGAACATTGGTATTATTAATCTTACTAACGGTTTTTGAGTCAACAGTGTTGTAAAGTTGCCAAGGTAGGAAGCCCTGTACCTTATCCCCAACGTTCAATTCCGCTGAATTGGATTCAATCACTTCACCAATCATGGAACCCGTAATAGGTTCATGTAAAGCAAATGGTTCAATATAAGACTTTCCAGCATTCATTCGCCCTCTCATGTATGGATCTACAGACAAGTAAAGGGTTTTTACAAGCACCTGATCTCTTTCGGGTTTATCGATAGGAATATTTCGAAGTCCAAATGCCTCCTCTGTTGGTACACCTTCTGGACGGTTCATTAAAATAATTTGTTGATTTTGAGTGTTCATCCTCATTCTCCTTTTTATCGTTGTTCGCAAGGTCATGATTCGAAAAATCATGAATTATTTGATGATCACTTCGGATTGCTGTCATAATGCAAACCGAGGTAATAAGCTTGTTTCAGCAGCTTTTCATGAATTTCCGGCCTCGAATCCAAGGTGTCATACAATATCTCAACCTTTGTTTTCGGGATTCCTGCGTAACTAGCTATTCCTATGTTCAGTTGGTGCTGGATCATTTTGTCATACTGTCTTTTCTCAAAGTGCTCGAGTGGAGCGCCTGCGAGACCAAGCCATAACATCCGTTTATGATGCAGCTTATTGGAGCCGTACGCAAAACCATTGTTCCAGACGCGGTCGATATAGCCCTTTAGCATGGCTGGCAAGCTGTACCACCAAATTGGGAAAATATAGGCGAGTGCTTCATGCTTTTTCATTCGCTCCATTTCCTTCTCTACTTCAGGTGAATATGTTTTATGATCTGCTGTCCAGTCCGGTTCGTCTGCTTCCCACAACACAGGATTAAAACCGCTGCGATGCAGATCCAACACCTCCGTTTCGTGGCCAGCATCCATCAGGCCTTGCGTAAATTGGGCTGCAACAGAAAAGGTCAAAGAGTCAACCCTTGGGTGTGATACAACTGTCAATACTTTCATTATGCTTCTCCTTTCACTTATTTGGTTCATTTCGTTTAGAGACATGTAGATCGAGAGACGAGAAGGTGTCGTAATACTGGCATGAATGGATTATGTATCATACAATGGATATTGAGAAGTACGCACTTTTTTGTATCATTTATACAAAAAAGTTATATAGATACCAAAAAGTGCCTTAGTATAAAATCTTGACTATCTTGTACAGGAGGTAGGTATTCCGTGGAGAGACAATCCGTTCGGACTTATAACATCCCCGCTGAAGCAACGTTGGACATTTTAGGGGGGAAGTGGAAATTATTGATTCTGTGTCATTTAAACTGTGGACCCAAGAGAACAAGTGAATTAAAGAAGGAAATACCGGAAATTACACAAAAAATGTTAACGCAGCAGCTCCGGGAGTTGGAAGAAGACGATATCATAATTCGAACGGTATACAACCAAGTACCGCCGAAAGTTGTCTATGAAATGAGTGAGTTAGGAAAATCGCTGAAATCGATATTGGACCAATTGAACGATTGGGGCGAGCAATATATCCAAGGCCGTGAACCATTCTCAGAGTAAATGCACTTTTTAAAGAGGTCCATATTTTTTTGCCAGTGGTGGGAGAATAGCAGATGGGAGACATGCAGCTTGACGAAGCGGCAGGATCGGTGTAACATTTTAATGGTTAAAACATTTAACTATTAATGGTTTGAATGAAGGTGGTGATGCGGGCACAGATGGAAGAGAGAAGTCAATTAGCCAAGCTGTTGTCGGTGATGGTCCATAAATTCATTGTTGCCTATGGCAAGATCCTGGACAGCGACCTTTCCGGATCCCAGGTATACATCCTGGAAATCCTGGACGAGGAAGGCGCGAAGAAAGGAACCGAACTGGCGGAGAGATTAGAGATCAGCCTGCCGGCGATTACGAATCTCGCTAATAAATTGGTAAAAAAGGGATATATCGTGCGTCAGGTTCCCGAAAGCGACCGACGGGTGACGCTGCTTCAGATCACCCCGCTGGGTTCGCAGGTGCTGGAGAGGATTAATCAAAAGTACCTCGCCTTGACCAACACTCTTTGGGCAGGTTTTTCCGCCGAGGAGCTGGATGATCTGCTGAAGTACTACAGACGAATGGTTGACAATTTGCTGGAAAATCAAGCGGATGAGGAGTGACTCAACATGCCTCAAACAGAACAGATTGCAGTAGTGACAGGCGCCGGGAGCGGCATGGGACGGGCCTCCAGCCTGAAGCTTTCGGAAATGGGCATGAAGCTGGTGCTGGTGGATTTCAACCGGCAAACAGGGGAAGAGACGCTCGGCATGATCAAGGAACAGGGCGGCGACGGTATTTTTGTGCAGGCAGATGTAAGCAAGAGCGCCGATGTGCAGCATTATGTGAACAAAGCGGTTGAAACCTACGGCCGGATTGACGTTTTCTTCAATAATGCGGGCGTGATCCAAAAGCCGTATCTGCTGTCGGATATCCCTGACGAGGAGTTTGACCGCATCGTATCGGTCAACTTCAAAGGCGTTTTCTTCGGGTTGAAGTACGTGCTGAAGGTGATGGAAAAACAGGGCTACGGCGTGATCATCAACAACTCGTCCAGCTCCGGACTGCGGGTGGAGCACAGCTTGGCCGTCTATTCGGCGAGCAAGCACGCTGTGGTTGGACTTACGAAGTCGGCGGCGCTGGAATACGCCGATAAAGGAATCCGCGTGAACGCGATTTGTCCTGGCGGTGTCGAGACCAACCTGGTAGCGGGCTTCCAAAAGACGATAGCCGAAACCGGGAATGTGCCGAAGATCGAATCTCCGCGCATCGGACGCATGGCTGATCCGCAGGAAATCGCCAATGTAGTGGCATTCCTGGCTTCGCCGGGAGCCAGTTACATGACCGGATCGATCGTTCCGATCGACGGCGGTCTTACTCTGTAACAGCGAAACAGCATATTTGCATGTGGGAAAAATACCGCCTCTGCTGACAGGGGCGGTTTTTCATGTCCGAATCTCGTCCTCATCGTGGCGGCAGTACTTGCGGATCAAGCGTGAGGCTTTGGATTGGCTGATTTTTAAATATTCCGCCACTTTCCGCGAGCTTTTGAACCTCTGGTATGACTCGCAAATCATTTTCCTCTCTACTTCTGTCATGGCCGAAGCGAGCGAGGGCAGCAGCGTCCGCTCCTGTGGCGTGTGACCGCAGCAGCGAATGGCATCGGGCAAGTCGGGGACGTCGATCAAGGGATCAGAAGTGACGATCAGCTTTTCCAGCAGGTTTTCCAGTTGGCGGATATTGCCCGGCCAGGGAAACGACAGAAGCAGCTTCAGCGCTTGGTCGGAGATGCGGTGGAAACTGCCGAACTGCCGGTTGTATTTGTCCAGAAAAAAATGGATCAGCGGCAAAAGGTCGGCCTCCCGCTCGCGCAGCGGGGGGATTTTGATATCCAACACGTGAAGCCGGTAGTAGAGGTCTTCGCGAAACAGCTTCTTTTGCACCATCTCCTGCAGGTCGCAATTGGTCGCGGTCACGATCCGGACATCTGCCTTTCTGGGTTCGCGCCTGCCGAGCGGAATGTATTCGCGGTGCGAAAGGAAGTGGAGCAGCTTTGGCTGCAGGTGCAGCGGCAGTTCGCCGATTTCATCCAAAAACAGGGTGCCGTGGTTGGCTGCTTCGATCAGGCCGATTTTTCCCTGCTTCAAGGCGCCGGTAAACGCCCCGGGCGAATAGCCGAACAATTCGGCTTCCAGCAAATTCTCCGGAATCGCCGAGCAGTTAATCGTGAGAAACGGCTGCTTCCGGCGGGAGCTGAAGCGGTGAATGAACTGGGCCAGGACGCTTTTTCCCGTACCGGTCTCGCCGTGCAGGAGAACGGTTGAGTCCACAGCAGCGGCCTTCCGGCACAGACGCAGCACCTTCTTCATGGCTTCGCTGTGGACGACAAGGGGCTGGTTTTGGTCTTCCAAGACTTGCGCTGTCGTCGGCAATGCTTTTGAAATATCCACTACGCTCTCACCCCTGTATATCCGCAAGCTATTGGGGAAGGTTTTGGCGGCCCGGGCTCTCCGCCAGGTTGAGCAGGACTACACCTACAATAATGATGGCGATCGCCAGCAGCCTGAGGGGGCTGACCGATTCTTTCCAGAGTATGATGCCGATGACTACAGTCAGGGCGGTGCCCACTCCGGACCAAATGGCGTAAGCGGTGCCGAGCGGCAGGTATTTCAACGCGAGGGACAGGATGTAGAAAGAAGCGGCGTATCCGATGACCACGACCGTGCCGGGAACCCATTTGGTAAACCCCTCGGATAATTTCAATGCGGTGGTTGCGGTAATCTCCAGGAGTATGGCCGATGCCAAATAGACGAATTTCATCTCGCTTCCCCCTTCGACATGCTGATCAACAAATGCTGTACGCGCTCCCGCAGCTCGCCGTTCGTCAGCGGAGCCAGCCCAAACATCTCGGCGAACCACAAACCGTCGGCGGCCAGCCGGCAGATGGTCGCTGCTTCAGGGTCAATCCCGTCTCGTTCCAATTGTTCCTGCCAGCCTGCGTAGTAACGCCGGACAGGCTCCAACAGTTCCGGCTTGTTTACCAGTGCGGCCAGCAAGCCGGCGCTGATCTTCAATTCCTGCTCGGTACTGCGGAAGGTGGTGCGGACGTAGGCGCGCGCCCACTTCCCTGGGGAGTGGGGCTCCTGGGAGATGTCGTCCTCTATTTGCTGATGGTATTCCTTGAACAAGTGATCGATCATACCCTCGATCAAGGCTTCCTTCGAGGGGAAGTGATACAAGAGGCCGCCTTTGCTGATATTCGCTTGCCCGGCAACCGCATCCAGCGTCAAACGGCCGATCCCCTCGTTTTGGATCAGGGCGTAAGCTGCTTCGAGAATCGTTTCGCGGGTTGTTTTTGTAGCTCCCACGCTTCTTACCGCCTTTCGTTTCCGGTCTTATTTCTTTTTACTATACCGTCTGGACGGTACAGTTGTCAATTCTTTCCTTTCCCCTGAGTGAGCCGTGACTCGCTTGAGTCAGGCTGGAATCGCTTTTTTAACCGCTGTTTTTTCGCAAATTAATGAAGAATCAAGGGGTGTTCCCCTTGGCATTCCTCTTGCTTGAAGTGTTGGCGAACAGCAATCTTGCGCAAGGGAGGAACAGGAAATGGAACGCATTTTTGTGAACGGGCAATTTGCCGACAGCACAGCGGAAAAAAGCAAGGTGATCGTCAATCCTGCAACGGAGGAGGAGATTGCCGAAATCCCGCTGTGCGGGGAAAAAGACGTGGAGCAGGCAGTAGCCGCGGCCCGGAAAGCCTTTTTCAGCTGGGGAGCGACGACACCGGCAGAGCGAAGCGCCCTCCTGCTGAAAATTGCCGATCGGGTGGAGCAGCATCTGGAGAGCCTGGCGCTGATCGAATCGCAGAATGTCGGCAAACCACTCGAGGTCGCAAGGTTTGACGTGTGTGCCTTTGTCGATAATCTGCGCTTTTTTGCCGGAGCCGCCCGAACGCTGCAGGGCTTGAGCTGTGGCGAATACATGGAGGGACACACCAGCATGATCCGGCGCGAGCCCGTGGGCGTCGTCGGTTCCATCACGCCATGGAATTACCCGCTGCTGATGGCCGGCTGGAAGATTGGTCCAGCTCTGGCCGCAGGCAACACAGTGGTGCTCAAACCGTCGGAGTTGACTCCCCTGTCAGCGTTGAAGCTGGCGGAGCTGACGGCAGACCTGCTCCCGCCGGGCGTGTTGAATGTCGTCACAGGGCTTGGCGAGGAAGCGGGAGCGGCGTTGGCCAGGCATCCCGGCGTGCACATGATCTCGCTCACCGGTAGCGTCAGGGCGGGCAAGGCGGTTGCCCGGGAAGCGTCCGCCGCCTTGAAAAAAGTGCACCTGGAGTTGGGCGGTAAGGCTCCCGTGGTCATATTTGACGATGCCGACCTTGACGAAGCCGTGAACGGGATTCGCCTGGCCGGATTTTCCAACAGCGGACAGGATTGTACGGCGGCCGCCAGAATTTATGTGGAAAAAGGATCGTACGAAGCGCTCCTGGACAAACTTGCAGCCGCAGCCCAGAGCATCGTCGTAGGTGATCCGCTGACGGAAGGGACGGAGATGGGGCCGCTGGTCTCGCAGGAACATCTGGAAAGAGTCGCCGGTTTTGTCGAGCGCGCCCGGAGCAAGCCCCAGGTACAGGTACTTGCCGGAGGGGAGAGGCTAGAGGGCCGCGGATTTTTCTACAAGCCGACAGTGCTTGCGGGGGTCAGCCAGAGCGATGAGATTATCCGGGAAGAAGTGTTTGGTCCCGTGGTGACCGTCATGCCGTTTGCTTCCGAGGATGAGGCAATGGAGCTTGCCAACGACTGTCAATATGCGCTGTCCACGTCTGTCTGGACACAGAACACGTCGCGGGCGATGAAATTCGTCAAACAGCTTCAGTACGGAACCGTCTGGGTCAATACCCACTTCCTGCTGACCAGTGAAATGCCGCATGGCGGTTTCAAAAATTCCGGTTATGGCAAGGATCAATCGATCTATGCCGTCGAGGAGTACACCGAGATCAAACACGCCATGATTCGCTTTGCATAACCATCAGCGAAACGGAGGTTGACTTGTTTTGAAGCAGGATTTCGTTCAGCTGCAGCATCGCTACCATGAAGATGTGGAGCGCTCTTACACACTGCCCTCTTATTTTTACTTCGACCCTGCTGTCCTGGAGGCGGAGCGGAAGGAGATTTTCGAAAAAAGTTGGATTTGCGTCGGCCATGAGGAGAAAGTAAGGGAGCCGGGAGATTATTTTACCGTGTCGCTGTTCGACCAGAATATCGTAATCATCAGAGGAAAGGATCAGGTCGTGCGGGCTTTTTACAATGTCTGCCCGCATCGCGGCCACGAATTGGTAAGCGGGGAGGGCAACAAGCCGCTGATCGTCTGCCCGTACCACGCATGGAGCTTTCAGCTTGACGGCCGCTTTCACAACGGCAGGGCTGTCCGCCAAATGAAGCAGTTCGACGAGCAGGAAGCTTGTTTGCGCCCTGTCCAAGTGGAGCGCTTTGCCCATTTCCTGTTTGTCAATCTCGATCCTGCGGCGAAGCCGCTGCAAGAAATGATTCCGGGAGTGGAAGAAGAAATCCGGCAGCGCGTACCCGTTCTGGACAAATTGACGCTATCGCACAGAATCTCCTATGAGATCAAAGCCAATTGGAAAAACGTGCTCGACAACTACCTGGAGTGCCATCACTGTGCCGTTGCCCATCCGCAGTTTGTGGAGATTGTCGATATGGCCAAGTACCGACTGAAGACGTTCGACTACCACATCCTGCAGACCGGTGCAGGCAAAAAAAGGCTTGGCAGCAACCGGACGCCTGATGATCAGGAAAACGCTGTGGCCATGTATACCTCCTATTGGCTGTGGCCCAACCTGGCGATTGACATCATGCCGGGAGAACCCGGGCTGATCGTCATGCATGTACTGCCTGACGGTCCCGAGACAACGGTGCAGCACCTGGAGTTTTACTATTTGCAGAAGGAGCCGACGCAGGAGGGATGGGCCAATATCGAATATCAGGACAAAGTGCTGAATCCGGAAGATTTTGCCCTGGTGGAAAGCGTGCAGCGGGGGCTGCGTTCCAAGGGATACGCTGACGGGCGCTACGTCGTCGACCAGGATCGTTCGTCTATCAGCGAGCATGCCGTGCACCACTTTCACGGACTCGTGCTGAAAGCTTTGGGAGCGCGCTAGGACGCGTTCCCCCACATGCGAATGGAGGGCGACAAACCTTGGAGAAGAGAACGGGACTGCAAAGGCAGTTAAAGCTTTGGCATGTATTCGCCCTGGGTCTGTCACTGATGGTTCCCACCACTGTTTTTGATACCTATGGGATCGCCGCCGGCTCTACCGGCGGCCACGTCCCGACTGCCTATCTGTTCAGCATGGCGGCCATTCTGTTCACGGTGCTGAGCTACGCCCACATGGTGAAGGTATTTCCGGGAGCTGGATCGGCATACACGTATGCCCAGCAGACATTTAACTCCAGTATCGGCTTCCTCGTCGGGTGGGCGGCGCTTTGCGACTACCTGTTTTTGCCGATGCTGTACGCTTTGACCGCAGAAATCTATTTGTCGTCTCTGTTTCCGGAAGTGCCGAGCTGGTGCTGGATTGTGCTTACCGTGCTGTTTTTCACCCTGGCCAATATCTTCCAGGTAAAGGTTACGGTCTCGTTCAATGCTGTTTTCGTCGTGTTTCAAGTATTGATCACGGTCGTGTTCATCGCTTTGCTGATTCGGGAGCTGCTGGGAGGCACGGCTGCCGGCTTTTCGCTGCAGCCGTTCTATTCCGCCAGTCTGAACTGGTCTGCTGTCCTGGCCGGTTCGGTGATCCTCTCCTACTCCTTTATCGGGTTCGACGCGCTCAGCACGTTGTCGGAAGAAACCCTGGAACCGAGAAAGACCATACCCCGCGCCATGATCATCCAGACGTTGTTTTTGGGCGCGATGTACACCGCTGTCACCTATTTTATGCAGTCACTTTTTCCCGATGTATCGATTTTCAACGATCCGGAAGGGGCTTCTCCGGAGATCGCCCAGCGGATCGGCGGAATGCTGTTCGCGTCGGTCTTCGCGGCGATCACCGTCACAGGCAACATGGTGGGCGGGATTGCCGCCCAGCTGAGCACATCCCGTTTGCTCTATGCGATGGGGCGGGACAACGTCATTCCCAAAAAGCTGTTCGGGTATATTCATCCCCGTACCGGGGTACCTGTGTTCAACGTCATTCTCGCCGGACTGTTTTCGCTGTCGGCCAGCTTTTTCGACCTGGAAACTGCCATCTCCTTCTTCAGTTTTGGCGCCTATACGGCCTTCACTTTTGTCAATCTGTCCGTCATCGCCTATTTCATCGTTCAGAAAAAAATGCGTTCCTGGCGTGCGATTCTCTTTTACCTGGCCGGTCCGATGATCGCCATCAGCTTCATCGCCGTGCTTTGGACCCATATGAACGGGAAAGCGCTGGTGCTTGGCATTATCTGGAATGTATGCGGACTGGTGTATCTGCTTTATTTGACCAAGCTGTTCACCAGGCAGCCACCCCGCTTCCAATTTGAAGAGCATATCAATCAATGAAGAATTCGAAATTTAAAAATTATTCCCTTAAATTGCGTGTATAATAGAGACAGAAAACTCGCTTGATGGGGGGATTGTGGGAATGAGTGATTTGAACCGGGCCAGAAGAAATACGCTTGGGGATATTTTGCGACGGAGCAGAGCGCGCTATCCGGACAAGACGGCGCTGAATTTTGAAGGAGAGGTCTTGTCCTACCGGCAGTTGGACGATGCGGTTAACCAGGCGGCGAACGCGATCCTGGCCCAAGGACTGAAAAAAGGGGACCGTGCTGCCGTCCTCTCCCGCAACTCGCTCGATTTTGCCATTCTCAATTTCGCGTTGGCCAAGTCTGGTGTGATCATGGTGCCGATCAACTACATGCTCAATGTTGACGACGTGGCGTTTATTCTCAGCCATGCAGATGTAAGCGCTCTCTTCGTCTCGCCGGAGTTCCAGCCGATCGCCGAGCAAGCCGTCCCCAAATCGGGCTGCACGCTGCGGCTGAAGTCGCTCATTTCCAGACCTTCGGCACAAATCGGGGAGTGGGTTCCATTTCGCGAGCTGATCAGCGGGGCCGAGCTGGCGGAGCCGGAAGCGGAGCTTTGGGATGACGACGTCGTTCACATCCTGTATACGAGCGGCACCGAGTCCAAGCCAAAAGGCGTCATGCTCACCCATAAAAACGTAATCAGCGAGTATGTCAGTACCATCATCGACGGCGGCATGACGAGTGACGATGTGGCGATCCATGCGCTTCCCTTGTTTCACTCTGCCCAGCTGCACTGCTTTTTGGGGCCGTACATCTACCTCGGGGCCAGCGGCATCATCCTGGAACAAGCCGCGCCTGCGACGATCCTGGAGGCGATTGAGACGCATCGGGCAACACAGCTGTTCTGTCCGCCGACCGTCTGGATCGCCCTGCTGCGTTCCCCCGACTTCGACCGGCGCGATCTCTCCTCTCTGCAAAAATGCTACTACGGAGCGGCGATCATGCCCGTCGAGGTGCTGAGGGAATGCAACCTGCGGCTGCCGTCAGCCCGCTTCTGGAATTTTTACGGGCAGACCGAGGTCGCTCCGCTGGCGACGGTACTCAAACCGGAAGACCAGATCAGAAAAGCGGGCTCGGCGGGAAAGCCCGGCCTGAATGTGGAGACCAGAATCGTCGATGACAACGGCGACGAGGTGCCCCGCGGCCAGATCGGCGAGATCGTGCACCGCACAAGTCACGCCATGCTGGGCTACTACCGGGACGAGGAGAAGACGGCAGCGGCTTTTCACGGCGGATGGTTTCACAGCGGGGACTTGGGCATCATGGATGAAGAAGGGTACATCACCGTCGTGGATCGCAAGAAAGACCTGATCAAATCAGGCGGGGAAAACGTCGCCAGCCGGGAAGTGGAAGAGTTGATCTATCAGCATCCGAAAGTATCGGAGGTGGCGGTGATCGGCGTCCCCCATCCCTACTGGATCGAAGCGGTTACCGCCGTAGTGGTGCCCAAATCAGGCGAATTGCTCGGACCGGAAGACATCCTGCTGTTTTGCAAGGAGCATTTGTCCTCGTTTAAATCTCCCAAGTACGTCGTCATCGCCGACAATCTGCCGCGCAATCCGAGCGGCAAAATTCTGAAACGGGAGCTTCGCGCGCAGTATCAATCGATTGCCGCAGATTGAGTATGAACACGTATCACGGCGGGGGAAGAACAAGACACCAGGTGACAGAAAAACCTCCCGGTGCAGCGAAACAACGAGGAGTCAGCAAGGAACGCCACAGGAATATGGAAAATATATGGGAGGTAGAGAAATGTCAACTAGCAAGGAAGTTTTGGTTACACAGATGTTCGCTTGCCATAATCAGGATGGATGGTTTGCTCCGTTGAATTTTGTCTTGCGAGGTGTTACAGAGGAACAGGCTGTCCAAGGAGGGAAAGGTTCTTCAAATTCCATTTATGGTATCGTTCGTCACCTTATCTTTTGGAATGAACGTTATCTAAAATGTTTTAACGAAGGCGATTTACCACCGCTTGAAATAGTCACCAATTCTGAGACGTTTCAGGAGAGCGGGATGTCTGCAAGCTGGGATGAGCTGCAAATGAGATTGGACGACGTCCTTGCCCAATGGGAACAAGCTATCATGAACTGCGATGATTCAAAATTGGACAGTCAAACCCACCCGGATCGAGACGTACCATGGTGGACGTTAATAGCCCACATAGCACTCCATAACGCCTATCACATTGGCCAGATCGTCTACATTCGGAAGGAACGAGGTTCGTGGGAAACATGGGATGAAGAATGAGTCTATACCCCCAGTCAGCAGCTGGGGGTTCATTTTTTTGCGGCCCCGCATCGGACCATCTCCCTTGTGTCCAAGCCTACCATCCTTGTCTCTCCAGACAAAAGGCTTTCTATGGCATATTCTCTGGTATGGAGCAACTGAAATACCGGCCACTCCGCATAAAAATCGGTCGTGTGGCAGGTAAACGTCAAATCATATATAATATTTCTAAGTTAATGAAACTTATCAAACTTACAGAATCGTGTTGATTTCTATTCATGTGGAAGATATTTAGGGAGGGTAACGCAAAATGAAATTGTTAAATATCTCAGAGGCAGCCAAACTTCTTGGGATTTCAGCCAGCACGCTGCGCAGACTGGAACATGACGGCGTTGTGGAAGGATACGGATTGAGTGTGATTTATACACCGGGGGGGCAGCGCAGGTACATTTTAGACGAAATACAGCATCTGTATTCACAGCAGGGCTTCTCCGGACAAATCGGATTTGGCGGCAAACCGGCTGTGCTTGTTCGCGACATGACTTTGGCTTTTACGGATCCGAATTCTAAATTATCCATCCAGTTAAACGGCCAGATTGAAGCGGTAACACAACTGGTTAAAACTGCTCTTGCCAATCATTTTCCGGTTGTTTTCAGCAAGACCATCTACGACTCGGCAGATAAATTTTCACAGCTTTGGGGACAAAAATTTCCTTCCATACAGCTGCTTGACCGTAATACGGCATGGGTGAAAATTCATCCTACATTAGATGAATTTACGTATGACATGGTTAACGCAACCACTTACATTAACGATTTTTACTGCTCACCGCTGGATGAGTTTCTGCAGCAAAGAGAAATCGATACGGTCATATTGGCTGGAACCACAACGAGCGGCAGCATCCGGGCAAATGCCGTGGAAGCCCTGCAGCGCGGGTATCGTGTCATCATTCCAGAAGAAGCTGTCGGCGACCGTTCCGAATCGATTCAAAGAGCGACCCTTCTCGACTTGCATGCGCGTTACGCTGATGTCATGACGTTGGAAAAAGTGTTGAAATGCGTGAACGAAGCGGGATCACTAAGAAAATCGAAGTAAAGGTGTTTCACATCTTCCCCTGAAAGTGTGCCAAGCTGCCTGGGCTGCCGCCAAGACAAGGAATACCTTGGTCAATGCTACACCTGCATTGGTCAAACTCGGCGCATAGGCGGCTTTCTTGGAGGGGCGGGCATGTAGAGAACCAAATTGGTTTCGTGCTGCTGCTCCCGTGAGAGCGTGCTTCGGTTTCTCCCCTTGTTTTTCCCCCTTTTTTCCTACCCAGAGAATTCTCTCTCAGCCCAAACTTGAAGGACAAATCTCCTTGCATCTGAATGCGATTCCCCGAACAGGTAACGCGATCTTCGTTGTTGCCGCGGCCAATGTTATGCTGACTTTTTCTATGATCCCCCCCCCCCCCCGTTTTTAATAGGATTTCAAAATTTAGAATAGATTGCGTTGACAGACAATTCACAATAGATTATAATCAGGAACGAAAAGATTAGTAAATTTGATCATGTTTGGTAACTTTCATTTCAACAAAATGTTTCAAATGATTGGAAAAGTTATGAAAAACCTCCTCAAATACCCGATTATACATCCGCTAAATATGGACATTTTTGGAATCGATAGTCGGGATTTGCAGCCAAATGTTGAAACAGGGGTGAGCGAATACTGCCAAATGGACTAGAACGAGCAATTTCAATGGTTGGTTCCTTTTTTTAGCTTTATAAAAAAAACGGGGGGAGATAAGCGATGAACAAGTCTTTTCGTGTCGGTATTATCGGTGGCGGTATTGGCGGGGTTGCTTTGGCGCGAGCCCTGTGGCAACGCGGCATTTCTTTTCGGTTGTTTGAACAGGCAGCGGAGTTCAGGGAAGTTGGCGCCGGTATCCAAATGACGCCGAATGCTGTGAAGGTATTGAAATCACTCGGGCTAGCAGACGAAATGAAGCGGGTCGGTTTCTTGCCGGAAGCGATGGTGGGCCGCGGTTGGGAGACAGGCGAGGAGTTATTTCGGACTCCCTTAAAAGATACGTTTGTCCAACTTTTTGGTGCTCCGTACTATCACGTGCACCGCGCTGACCTGCACAGTATCTTGACAGAAGGATTACCGGAAGAGTGCATTACTTTTCATGTGAGATGTGTAGATGTCCAACTTAAGGGCGATAAGGCCGTTGCTGTATTTGACAATGGAGATGAATTCGAGGCTGACCTGATTGTCGGTGCGGACGGAATACGTTCTGCTGTCCGGGAAGGGTTGTGGGGCAAGGATGATCCGGCATTTACCGGGCATATGTGTTGGCGTGCGCTCGTTCCGGTCGACAAGCATCCGCTGCCTTTCGTTCTGCCGGCAGTAACCTTTTGGTTTGGTCCCAAAGCACATGTGGTCACCTATTACGTCAAGGGCGGTCAGGCAGTAAATATCGTTGCCTGCAAAGAGACAGATGAATGGGTGAAAGAGTCATGGACAGAGCCCAGTTCGACTGAAGAACTATTGAAGGCGTACGATGGTTGGCATTCTGACTTGATTCGTCTGTTCGAACGCACAGACAATTCACAGGTTTTCAAGTGGGGATTGTATGACCGCAATCCAATGGAGCGCTGGTCCCAAGGTCATGCGACGCTCCTGGGTGACGCTGCCCATCCTATGCTTCCATACTTATCGCAGGGTGCCGCGATGGCGATAGAAGATGCTTATGTCCTCGCTGAAGCTCTTGTTCATTTTGGCGGGAACGTACCCCTGGCATTGGACGCGTACGAAGCAGAACGACGCAATCGCACCCGGGACGTACAGCTGCAATCCCGTGAAAGAGGCCGTACCTATCATCTGGAATCGCCTGAGGAACAACGGCAGCGGGATCTTGCTTTACGGGAGCGGCAGAGCCAAGATCCGAATGCGGTTGGCATCAGTGCCGAGTGGGTGTACGAGTACGACGCGACCACCTGCCGTCAGCGTTTTGGGGTATCTTCAGGCGTTAGCTTGAAGGAATAGTAGGTTTGGTAATTTTCGGTAAATTTTTTAAAGTTCGAAATAGGGGGGATCAGCTTGAACGATAAGGAGCTTTTCGGACAAATGTTAGTCAAAGGCCTTAACGCGGATATCCATTTACTTACCAAAGGCGACAGCAACGGGGTACCGGTTCTTTTTCTTCCGGGCATTACAAGCTACAGTATGTCATTTTCGGAAATTCTAAAGCGGATGCCTGATCACTTCTACTGTTTGTCCATGGATATCCGCGGGCGCGGGAAATCCAGCTGGCCCAAACAGGGATACCGCATGCAGGATTACGTTGAGGATTTGCTCAATGTGGTGAATGCGTTAACGAGAAATCAGACGGCACCATTCCTTGTCGGCCATTCCATGGGGGCGAGAATTGCAGCCGGTTTTGGCAGCGCATACTCATCTCTCATTTCCGGTATGGTGCTCATCGACCCCCCGGTTACCGGTCCGGGTCATCGACAAGTTTACCCCAATTCCCTCTCCATGTTTCTGGAACAAAAAGCCGCGGCAGACGAAGAGGAATGGGACAAATTTCGCGCCTTTTATCCGCACTTTACGGAAGAACAACGGAAGATACGAATTACCGAATACCTGAACGTAAGCAAGGAAGCGATCATCGAATCGTACAACAACTTTATCAAAGAACCTTTTCAGGTCCATGTAAAATTGACAACTTGTCCCATGCTGCTGTTAGCCGCTGAACTTGGAGATACAATTCGTCCTGATGAACTTGCCGAGTTGAAGTCTCTCAATTCCCGTTTGCAGGCCGTTGTCGTGAACGGCGTTGGTCACATGGTATACAAGGAGGCACCTCAGGTAACAGCGGAATCTATCATCTCTTTCATCAGCGATCATCTGAAATAACGGTATGGTACGAAAAGCGGGTGAACGTATTTTTGTGGTGTCATATAGAAAAAGTCAGTCATAAAGGGGTTGGGATGATTGAAAAAATTATTATCGATGTTGTCAGTGATGTCACTGCTTTCATTGATTCTGGCTGGCTGCGGAACGGACAATTCTGCAGCGTCGACGGGAAGTGGCGGAAATAGCGGAGGAACGTTGACTTTGGGTTATGTCGGCGGGCTGAGCGGGGCGACGGCCGCTTTCGGAAAACCGGCATTCGATGCGGTAAAATACGCTGTCGATGAAATCAACGAAAACGGTGGAATCCTTGGGCAGACAGTAAAACTGGTTTCGGAAGACGACGAAGGGAATCCGTTTAAAGGACAGCAGGCGATCGACAAATTTGCCAACCGGGATATCAAGTTTGTGATCAGCGGATCGAGCAGCGCGGTTGCTTTGTCACAGGTAGCCAAAGTGAAGGAAAACAATATGATTGCCGTGTCGCCGATCGCGTCGGATCCGGGAGTCGTATCGGAAAATCCGCGATTCTTTGTGAATTTGGCCAACAATAACCAGTTTGGCTGGTCAGCCGCCTACTATGCCGCCAAAGAGATGGGCGTGAAAGAAGTGATCGCTTTTATCCGGGATGACGCTTTTGGTACCAGTGTTTATAAAGCTTTCGAAGAAAAATCAGCGGAGTTGGGCATGAAAATTGTGAAAGAATTCAAGTATCCCGCTGACGCAAAAGACTTTAATTCATACATTAGCCAAGGCATCAGTTCAAACCCGAATGCCTACATATTTTTGACAGGCTATGCAGCGGACAGCGGATTGATCGCGAAACAGGCAAGAGCGCTGGGTTATGACAAACCGTTCATCGCCACAAACCCAATCTCCAGTCCACAGTATTACGAGATCGCCGGTGATGCGTCCAATAATACCATGATCAGTGCGGCCTATATATCCGACACCAATATTAGTGAAAAAACGAAAGCGTTTATCGAAGCATGGAAAAGTAAATTTAACATGGAGCCCAACGTTTATCAGGTGCATGGATACGACTCCGTTTATATCCTGAAGACCGCGATCGAAAAAGTGGGATCTGCCGCCCCGGACGAAGTGCAAAAGGAACTCCTGAACATCAAAAACTATGAAGGAGCTTCAGGGCTCACATCCTTTAACGATGACGGTTCGGCAACCAAACCGATTTTCGTGGTGAATTGGGATAACGGACAGTTGAAATTGGAAAAAGTCCTTCAAGCCGGTTCGTATTAAGGAGGGTTACGGTGTATTTTGACATCTTCGTTAGTGGTCTCGCCGTCGGATGCATTTACAGTTTAATTGCGATGTCGTTTAGTCTCATCTTTCGTTCGTCGGGCGTATTAAACATTGGCACTGGTGAGTTTGTCATGATCGGAGGGCTTGTCGGGTTCAGTCTGATGACCAATGTCACGCAAAATTTTTACCTTGTCATGCTGCTAACCATGGCCATTGCCGGTCTAATCGGCTACTTGTCGAATGTACTTGTATTTCATCCGGTGCAAAAGCGCGGCGGGCAAAGCATTCATGTCTTGATGGCCAGCATCGGAATCATGATTATTTTGCCGCAGATCGGCTCATTGGTCTGGGGAGCGGAGCCGTTGAGTTTTCCAAGCAGTCTATCCGCAGGTCAGGTTCAGTTGGGCAGCGCGAAGATTTCCGGCATCAGTTTTTTGATCATTCTGTTAAGTATCTTCATTATGATTTTGTTTCAGTTATTCTTTAAATTTACCCGTATCGGTCAGGCGATGAGAGCCATAGCAGACGATCGCGTCATGTCACAGCTGCTTGGGGTGAATCACCGCAAATACATCGCGCTCATCTTCCTGGTAGCCGGAGCCTTGACCGGAGTCGCAGGTGTCCTCTTAGGTCCGCTCTATTTTGTTTCTTATGATATGGGGATCATTGGCATCAAGGCGTTTGCGGCGGCTGTATTAGGCGGGTTTGGCAATATCATGGGAGCGGTCATTGGCGGCATCTTGCTCGGATTGATCGAGGCATTCGGCGGAACGATGATCAGTTCGGAATTTCGCGATCTGATCTTGTACGCGATATTGATCCTGGTGCTGCTGATCCGTCCCACCGGCATACTGGGCATAAAGAAACGGAGGGATACCGCTTGAAGCCAAACCATCTCAAATCATACGGACCAATCGGCGTATACCTGATCGTCTTTGTGTTGGCAGCCGTTTTTGTCCAGTCCAATTACTATTTGTCGTTGTTTTCCCAGGCGGCGATTTATACGATTTTGGCGGTTTCGCTGCAGCTCATTTTCGGGTATGCCGGTCAGGTCAGTCTGGCTCATGCGGGTTTTTTCGGCATCGGCGCTTATACCTCAGCCATTCTCACGCTGCATTTTGACCTGAATTTTCTCGTTGCCTTCTTGCTGTCGGGGATCGTGGCCGCGATCGTCTCGATTATCCTTTCACCGATGGCGAAACTCTCGGAAATCTACTTTGCCATGTCCACGTTCGCCTTTAATTTGATCTTGATTATCGTTTTTGCCAACGGAGGAAGCTTGACCGGAGGGTGGAACGGACTAACCAATATTCCCTATCCCGACATTTTGGGTTGGTCTGTTGACAGCAAAAAGGAATTTTTTATCCTTTCCTCCATTTTATTGATTATCCAGTGCGTCTTTATGATCAGGCTGACGGAGGGACGATTGGGCAGAAACTTTCGGGCGATTCGTGACAACCAGCTTGCTGCGGCTTCAGTAGGCATCAATATCGCTGCTACGAAAACAAAAGGCTTTATCATCGGCTGTTTTTGGGCCGGACTAGCAGGCAGCGTGATGGTGCATATGTATGCGTTTGTCAGCCCGGAGCCATTCCATTTTCTTGAATCCATCACCGTTATCCTTATGGTCGTTCTCGGCGGCCTGGGTTCTTTTACCGGGGCTTTGCTGGGGGGATTCGGCGTTACGTTTTTTAACGAAATCCTGAAAGAAATTCCCTTGTACCGGCCGATTATCTACGGAGCTTGCATTGTGCTGATGATGATTTTTATGCCGAATGGGATTTACGGTCTGCTGCATAAGCGGTTCAAACCGGTTCAAAATCAAACGGCTGTGGCAAGATCGCCGGTCAATCTGAGACAATTTCTGTCTCAAACCCAAGCGGACAACAGTGTAATCTTAAAGCTCGAACATGTCACGAAACAATTCGGAGGTCTCAAGGCGCTTCATGACGTCAGCCTGGAGGTGCAGGCAGGAGAGATTTTTGGATTGATCGGGCCGAATGGGGCGGGTAAAACGACGTTTATCAACCTTGTAACCGGGTTGGAAAGACCGACATCGGGGCAGGTTACTTTTCAGCAGCGAGAAGTGACAAATAAAACGATATCCCATATAGGAAGCCTGGGCCTGGTAAGGACGTTCCAAACGAGCAGGTTGTTCGAAAGCATGACGGTTCTGGAGAATGTGGTAACAGGCATGTCGTGCCGATTAAAAAACGATATCGGTCTGGCACTGCTGCAAAACAAAAAGTTTTTGTCCGAGGAGCAGTACGCTGTCAATGTGGCGTATCAACTGATCAAGTTGACGGGCTTGGAGGAGAAAGCGTTCGAATTATGCGCCAATCTTTCATACGGACACCGCCGCTTGGTGGAAATCACCCGCGCCCTCGCCTCCGGGCCGAAGATTTTGTTTCTCGATGAGCCGGCAGCCGGTCTGAACTTAAGTGAAAGAGAACAGCTGCAAAAATTGATTTTACGTTTGCGGGAAGAATTCGCCATCACCATTTTTATCGTCGAACATGATTTACATATGTTGTCCAACCTCTGCGATCATATGGCCGTGTTGAATTTTGGAGAAAAAATTGCCTATGGCAGCCCTGAGGAGGTGATGCAAAATCCGCAAGTTGTGGAGGCATATTTAGGGAGGAGGGACAGAAAGCATGCTTAAAGTGGAACACTTGAAAGCTTATTACGGAAATGCACAGGCTTTGGAAGATATCAGCTTCGAAGTAAACCAGGGTGAAATTATCTGCATTCTCGGAAACAACGGGGCAGGCAAATCGACCACTTTGATGTCGATCAGCGGTGTGATGAAGCGCAAAGAGGGGCTGATCGAATTTCAACACACCGATATCAGCAAAAGGCATCCGCATGAGATCGTATCCTTGGGTATTTCACAAGTTCCTGAAGGACGGCGCATCTTCCCTACTCTAACCGTGGAAGAGAATTTAAGAATGGGCGGATTTCTTAAAAAAAGAATCAGCAGCACAAAAATAGAGGAAATTTTTCAATTGTTTCCGCGGCTGAAAGAGCGAAGAAATCAGCTTGGCGGAAGTCTCAGCGGGGGAGAACAGCAGATGCTGGCCATTGGCAGAGCGCTGATCGGCGAGCCCAAACTGCTGATGCTCGATGAACCGTCACTGGGGTTGGCGCCGCAGATTATAGACATGATTTTTGACAGCATCATTTCGCTGCGCAAAGCGGGGATGACGATACTCTTAATCGAGCAGAATGTCGAACTGGCATTGGAAGTTTCCGATCGGGCATATGTGATAGAACTGGGCAGAACGGTATTGACAGGGGACAGCGATACGCTTCGAAAAGACCGATCGATCCAATCGATCTATATGGGCCAGCAGCATGTACTGCATGGCTGAGGGTAAGGAAAACGGGAATGAAGGAGAGGAAAAGTATGAGTGCAAATTTTAACGAAATGGTAGAACTGTTCAAAGTGGAATTGGAACTCTGCCAGTTGAAGCCGACCGAAACGATGGCTGTGCTGACATCTGGGGGCGTCCGCGCAGATTATGCCAAAGCGTTTATGGAAGCAGCCAAGCTGATCGGAGCCAATACATTCGAACTGAACATTCCGCCCGCCAATCGGGGCATTTCCGGTTCGTTTGGCATTACCCCGCTGACAGACAACCGGGCAGCGGTTGAAATGCTGAAAAAGGCGGATCTGATTATCGACCTGGTCTTGCTGTTGTTCTCCAAGGAACAGTTGGAGCTGCAGAATGAGGGAAAAAGAATTTTGATGGTTGTTGAACCATTTGAAGTCATTAAAAATATGTTTCCGAAACCAAGCGATAAGCAAAGAGTGCTGTTTGCTGCCGATTTATTAAAAAATGCAAAAGAATTACGATTTACAAACAAGGCCGGCACAGATGTAACCTTCAAGCTGGGACAGTATCCTATCCTGATCGAATACGGATTTGCCGATGAACCGGGCAAATGGGATCATCTGCCAAGCGGATTTTCGGCAGGCACGTCGAATGACGGCGGCGTGGATGGGGTAGTCGTCCTCGATCGCGGGGATATTCTTTTCCCGTTTAACAAATACGTGCAGGAGCCGGTAAAGCTCACGATCAAAGACGGTTTTGTCACGGAGATTGAAGGCGGGTTTGACGCCATGTTGATGAGAGAATACATCGAAAGTTTCCAAGATCCCCGGGCCTACGCGATATCCCACATCGGTTGGGGACTGAATGAACGTGCCAAGTGGCACAGCTTGGCCCTGGACAGCAACGTGTTTGGGATGGACGGACGTGCTTTTTACGGAAATGTATTGTTTTCATTAGGCCCCAATACAGAACTGGGCGGAACAAATGATACCAAATGCCATCTCGATATTCCTATGAAAAACTGCACGTTGTATCTGGACGGCAAACTCATCGTAAAGGACGGGGACGTCGTTATCGAAGAAATGAAGCCGGTGTGATTTTGTCGGTTTGTAGTTCTCAACGGTACATGAAAAACAGGTAGAAAAAGGAGTGGAACAGTTTGAAAAATTATCGAATCGGGCTGATCGTGCCCAGTTCCAATACGACGATGGAAACGGAAATTCCGGAAATGCTCAGATCCCGTTCGCAGTTGGCACAAGATGCATTTACCTTTCACTCGAGCCGCATGCGGATGAAGCATGTGACAAAGGAAGAATTGGTCAAAATGGACAATGACAGCATCCGCTGCGCTGTCGAACTATCAGATGCAAGATGCGATGTCTTGGCTTATGCCTGTCTGGTTGCGATCATGTGCAATGGACCTGGCTATCATTCCGTCTCGGAAGAGAAATTATCAAAGACGGCGAAGGACATGGGAGTAGACATTCCTACAGTCAGCAGTGCCGGAGCGTTAATTCAGGGAATTCAAACGATGGGTGCCAAAAAAATCGCCCTGATCGCTCCGTATATGAAGCCGCTTACCGGCATGGTCATCGACTATATTCAGTCATACGGTATCGAGGTGGTTGACTCTATCAGCCTGGAGGTCGCCGATAATCTCGAGGTAGGCAAGCTGGACCCGATGAATTTGCTCTCGATCTCTGAAAAATTGGACGTGCGGGAAGCGGATGCTGTGGTGCTGTCAGCATGTGTTCAGATGCCGTCACTTCCGGCGGTACAGGAAGTTGAAAACAGGCTGGGCAAGCCGGTTCTATCCGCAGCGACAGCAACCGTCTACCAGATCCTCAGGACACTGGGGTTGAAACCGATTGTGCCTGATGCGGGGGCCCTTTTATCCGGCAAGTATTGAGCGGCCTGCAGCGTGAATGAAGAGGAAGTAAACAAGAAATTTGGTAATTGGAGGAAACCCATGGAGACCAATCAGTTGCAAAATGATTTGCGCAATTTTCGCGAAAGGGGTTTTGGGCAACCGCTAGGTATTGGGAACAAGCCTTGTTTCCTCGTGGTTGATGTCATCCAAGGCTTTACGGATCCGGTCATGCCTCTCGGTTCAGATTTATCCAGGCAGATTGAAGTCATCAATCAATTGCTGAATGCGGCTCACCAAAAAAACTTGCCCGTCATATTCACTACCATCGCATACGAAGAAGATATGGGTGATTCCGGGATCTGGTTGAAAAAAATGGGCGGATTAAAAACCCTGAAATTTGGAACGGACGCTGTACAGTTGGATCCGCGGCTCCATTACAAAAAAGGGGACATGATCCTGAACAAAAAGTACGCTTCCGCTTTTTTCGGAACGGATTTGATTTCCCGTTTGAACGTCAACGGAATCGATACGGTGATTGTGACCGGCTGTACGACAAGCGGATGCGTGCGGGCGACAGTGGTCGATGCACTCCAATACGGATATCGACCGATTGTCGTGAAGGACGCCGTTGGCGATCGTTCTCTTGCTTCGCACGACCAGAGCCTGTTTGACATGGAACAAAAATATGCCGATGTGCTAAACGCCAGCGAGCTAATCCAAGACATTCATTCGTACAAGGCGATTTCCTAAAAGAGAGCTTCCATAGAAGGTCAAGCCGGATCTTCAAAAAAAGGCAAGGCCGCAGTGTAAGCGTAAAATCGTCCCCGCCAACTGGAAAGGCTGGGGACGATTTTGCGCTATTTTTTCAGGCAAGAGCCGATGCGAAAATGGTTCATTCAAAAGAGCGGGCAGGAACGCCTCCGTTTACGCGTTCGCCGCTTCCGCAGATTGCTTCTTTCGCAGCCTTCCGTACGTGAGCAAGCGCCATATCCATTCAAGCGGGCCGTAAGAGAAAAATCTCAGCCAGATAATGCTTGCGATCAGCTCGATCAGATAGATGACAATGGCGATGATGAGCGCAGGCAGCGGCGAGACAACTTGCAGCCCGGCGAGCGGGATGATGATATTGGCGCCGATCAAATCTTGTCCGATGTAATTGGAGAAAGCCATCTGTCCGACGCAGCCGATCGGGCGGAGCATTTTTTGCACGCCCTTGTGCTCCAGCAAACGGAATAGGGTAGTCAAGTAAAACACGGCCATCGGGACAGCGCCAAGGCCAATCAGCGAATTTTTGTAGAAGCTGACAGCATCAGATTCCGTTACCAGGCTCATCCACAGAACGCCAGCGGAAAGAATAACCGACAACACCAGCGTGACGGCTTGGGTGAGTTTGTACGTGCGAAAATGGGTCGATACCTGAGCGATCAGGTTTGTCTTCGCCGCGTACAGTCCGAGCAAAAACATGACGAAGATATTGACCGCGTCGTTGCCGAAAAAGCCGAAAACGGAAGGCGGCTGGGCGCCCGGTTGATACAGGGCCATCGAGCCGAGCAGGGACAGCTCGTGAAGCCCGGCAAGAATGCCGATCCACAGGAGAATGGTTCGCGGCTTCCGGTTGTAAAACGGAATCAGGAAAAAGCCCATCAGTGCGTAGATCGTCAAGATATCCCCCCACCAGATCAAGAGATGGACTATGCCGAATACCAGCATCGCCAGCAGCCGGCGCACATACCTGAGATAGTACCTGTCTCCCCGTTTTTCGGCGCGCGATACGAAGATGTAAAAGCCGACGCCGAATAAAAAGGAAAATATGGAAAAGAATTTCTTTTCTACGAAGATGGAAATCAACGTATGCAGTACGCCGTTCAGCCCGCTGTAATCAACCGGCGGGGTATCAGAGGTGTAAATGATATAAGCGGGCACGTTAATCAACATGATGCCGAACAGGGCGATTCCGCGAATGATATCGAGCGAGACGATCCGCTCCCTGCTCGAAATGGGTTGTGAATTCATTTCTGTTCTTCCTTTCATTATGTTCAACCCAATTATAGGGAGGGGGCTTGTGACGAACAATCGATTTGTCTTTCATTTTCCTTACAGGGGTGTAAGATTAGCAAAAACAAACACCCAGTCTGGAAAAAAGACTGGGTGCTTCGTCGGCCTTGCGGCTATTTAGCTGGCAGTGGCGGTTTCCAGGGCCACTTTGACCATATCGTTGAAGGTCAACTGGCGTTCTTCAGACGAAGTCGCTTCACCTGTCAGGATGTGGTCGCTCACCGTTAAGATGGAGAGGGCCTTGGCGTTAAACTTGGCCGCGAGCGTGTAAAGGGCGGCTGTCTCCATCTCGATGGCCAGAATCTGGTAAGCTGCGAGTAGCCGCTGTCCGTCTGCATCTTCGTTGTAAAAGGTGTCGCTGGTAAAGACAGGCCCCACCTTTACCGACATTCCCGCTGCGGCTGCAAGATCGTAAGCCTTTTTCAACAGGTCAAAGTCTGCTGTCGGAGCAAAGTCGATCCCGTTAAAGCGGATTTTGTTCACGGCCGAATCGGTGGAGGCGCTCATCGCCAGGATGACATCCCGCACCTTGACGTCCTGCTGGATGGCTCCGCACGTTCCCACCCGGATCAAATTCTTCACGCCGTACTCTTGCATCAATTCCTGGGCATAGATGGAGATCGACGGAATCCCCATCCCCGTACCTTGAACAGAGACCCGTTTGCCCTTGTACGTTCCCGTATAGCCAAGCATTCCGCGCACGTTGTTGTAGCAGACGGCATTCTCCAGGAATGTCTCGGCAATGTGTTTTGCCCGCAGCGGATCGCCGGGCAAGAGGATGGATTCGGCAATCTCGTTTTCCTTGGCGCCAATATGTACACTCATCGAATAAATCCCTCCTGTTTCACGTTCTGTAGTATTATACCATGTTGCCGTTCCTGATCAACGCGGCAGGGAATCGCGGCTCCGATATCCAATTACTTACTTATGTTCATGTCAAAGTTAAAGGAGCATTAGCCCATGATCACGTTGCAGGACATTCAAGCTGCCAAGCGGAGCATTGCCGATATCGCCTATGTCACGCCCCTGCTGCAGTCGGAACAGCTTTCGCGCATTTGCGGCAATCAGATCATTCTGAAGGCGGAGCACTTGCAGAAAACCGGATCGTTCAAAATCCGCGGAGCGGCCAACCGAGTGAAGCAAGCAGCAGCGGAAGGGGCGAAGTACGTGACCGCGGCATCCTCCGGGAATCACGGCCAGGCCGTGGCTTACACCGCCAATCGACTGGGGATTCCCGCGACCATCGTCGTTCCCGAAGACGCCACCCTTTGCAAGGTCAATGCAATCAAGGCCTACAACGGCAAGGTGGAGACGTGCGGAATGACATCGGCGGAGCGCATCCCGCGGGCAAAGGAGATCGCGCTTCAGGAGGGCGGCGTGTACATCCCGCCCTATGACGATCCGTTCATCATGGCCGGTCAAGGCACGATTGGACTGGAGATATTGGAGCAGGTGGATGATGTTGATGCCGTCATCGTACCAATTGGGGGAGGGGGCTTGATATCGGGGATTTTGACTGCCATCAAGGAAAGCCGCCCGCGGGTTCAGGTGATCGGCGTCGAACCGGCTCTGGCCAATGATACGTATCTGTCCCGCCAGCGCGGCCAGATCACCTCTATTCCCGCCTCTTCGACGATCGCCGACGGGCTGCGGACGAGCCAGCCGGGTGATCTTACCTTCCCGATTGTGATGAAGTACATCGACGACATCGTTCTGATCAGCGAGGAAGAAATTCGCCAGGCCTTTTGCTTTGTCATGGAGAGGATGAAGCAGATGATCGAGCCGTCCAGCGCGACTACGGTGGCGGCAGCGATGTTTGGAAAGCTGCCTTTTACGGGGAAAAAGGTGGTGACCGTCATCTCCGGGGGCAATGTCGACTTGGAACAGGCGGCGAGGATGATCGGCGGGGAGTGATGCTTTGTCACAAAGCCGCAATTTTTCGTGTGATTGTAATAACAGTGCGGCATGGAAAACGGGTCTATACTGAAACCTGTGAATCAGATCACAGGAAAGAGGGATAGAGATGTTAAGCCCAAAGACGATAGAAGTGGTAAAATCGACCGTACCTGTACTGGAAACTCATGGAAGGGCGATTACGACCCGTTTTTACGAACGGCTCTTTGCCCAGCATCCAGAGCTGTTGAACATCTTCAATCATGCCAATCAAAAGCAGGGGCGCCAGCAGACGGCACTGGCCAACGCCGTCTACGCCGCTGCCGCGCATATCGACAATCTCGGCGCCATCATTCCGGTGGTGGAGCAAATCGGCCACAAACACCGCAGCCTGGGCATCAAGCCGGAACACTATCCGATCGTCGGTGAAAATCTGCTGGCTGCAATCAAGGATGTGCTCGGCGATGCGGCTACGGATGAGATCATCCAGGCCTGGGCGGAGGCGTATGGCGTGATCGCTGACGCTTTCATCAGCATCGAGGCCGGAATGTACCAGCAGGCCCGGGAGCAGCGGGGCGGCTGGGAAGGCTGGCGCAGATTTACAGTAGCGAAAAAGGTGAAGGAAAGCGATGTGATCACCTCCTTTTACCTTGTGCCGGAAGATGGCAGCCAGATCGCCGATTACCTGCCGGGGCAGTATATCACCGTGAAAGCGGAGATTCCTGGTGAGCAGAATACCCACCTGCGGCAGTACAGTTTGTCCGACAGCCCGGGAAAAGCGTACTACCGGATCAGCGTCAAGCGGGAAGACGCTTTGGACCAGCGGCCGAAGGGAGTCGTCTCCAGCTACCTTCATGCCCAGGTCAACGAAGGGGATGTCCTGGAGATCAGTGCCCCAGCCGGCGACTTCGTATTGGACACAGCCGGGGATCTGCCGGTAGTGCTGCTTGCCGGCGGCGTTGGCCTCACCCCGCTGATGAGCATGCTGAACACACTCGTGGAACGCTTTCCAAACCGGAAGGTCACCTTTATCCAGGCTGCGACAGGCAGCAGCACGCACGCGATGAAAGAACACGTCGCCCAGCTTGCCGAAAACCACAGCCAAGTAACGTCTTACACATGCTATTCCGAGCCGTCTGCGGAAGACCGGCTGGCGGGTAATTTCGACAAGGAAGGGTTTGTCGATTTGGCTTGGCTGAAGTCAATCTTGTCCTCGAACGAGGCGGATTTCTACTTCTGCGGCCCGGTTCCGTTCATGAGGGAAGTCAATCGGACGCTCAAGGACTGGGGAGTTCCGGCACAGAGAATCCACTTTGAATTCTTCGGCCCGGCTGGCAGCCTGGAAGATTAGCCGATTGCCTGAGCAAAAAGATTGAGCCCTGAGTTTAGTCAGGGCTCTTTCGTTTCAGTTAATCCAGTACCGCCTTCCCTTTGACCCTCAGTTGGAAATATACGAGGCAGAATATCGTAAACGGAATCGCGCAGTAAAGCGCCACACGCTGTTCAGGATCAAAGGCCAGGCTGAGCAAAACAACCGTATTTAAAGTCAGGGCGACCGCCGGAAGAACCGGATAAAGCGGTGTTTTAAACTTTAGATCCGCTACTTTTCCGCCATTAGCCAAGTACTGTTTCCGGAAAGCCAACTGGGAAGCGGATATGGAAATCCAGCCTACCTGAGCGCCCAGGCCTGCGAGAGAAATAAGCCAGACATAAACCGTATCTTTGGCAAACACGCTGGAGAGAAGGGACAAGAGCGCGATCGCAAATGTCAGCAGCAGGGCGTTCATCGGAACGCCCTTTTTGTTGAGACGGCCTAGTGCAGGGCTTGCCATGTCTGATTTTGACAAAGACCAAAGCATCCGGGTTGCCGCATACAAACCGGAGTTGGCAACGGAGAGGAGCGCGGTCAAAATGACAAAGTTCATGATGTCGGCGGCAAAAGGAATACCAATACTGTCAAACACGACGACGAACGGGCTCTCGATGACGCCTGCTTGCTGATATGGGATTAATCCGGCCAAAACGAAAATAGCCAATACGAAGAAAATCAAGGTACGCCAAACGGTCGCTCGAATCGACCGCGGGATTGTTTTTTCCGGCTCGGCGCTCTCGCCTGCGGCAATCCCGATCAATTCCGTTCCCTGGAAGGAGAAGTTAACCGTAATCATCGTCAGCAGCAAGCCGGTTATGCCGTGCGGCAGAAGGGAAGCTGTCGTATAGTGAGTAAACAGCGGGGCAGCTTGTCCACCCTTCATACTGATGAAGCCGAACATGGCGGCTCCACCTAAAATAATGAACAAAATGATCGCACTTACCTTCACGGTGGAGAACCAAAATTCGGTCTCGCCGAAAGCTTTGGCAGAAAGCGCATTCAATACGAACAATACGACACCGAAGACCGCACACCACATCCAAACCGGTGAAGCGGGAAACCATCTCTGCATCAACAGCCCGGAAGAGAGCAGCTCCAGCGCTACAGTAACGGCCCAACCCAACCAATAAAGCCAGCCAACGGTAAAGCCAAGGGCAGGACTGATAAATTTTGAGGTGTATGCTTGAAAAGAACCTGCTACCGGCATGGCTACCGATAATTCTCCCAGGCAAAGCATGGTGAGGTACATGATAAACCCGCCGACGAGATACGAAATGATCGCTCCAATCGGTCCAGCCTGGCTGATCGTGTATCCTGAGCCGAGGAAGAGGCCGGTTCCGATAATCCCGCCCAACGAGATCATAAACAGGTGTCTGCTTTTTAAGGTTCGCTTCAATTCATGCTGTTGATCCTGATTTGATGTCATTTTAACCTCTCCTTATCTGTTTCTTTCCAGGATCCTCCGACAAGGTTCCCCGCTTAAATGATGATCACACTCCTGATCCGCCATGTGAATGCGCTTACAAGTCTATTAACATAATTAGCAATTATTATACCAATCCATTTATAATAAAAAAACGTTGAATAAAAAGGAGAAACGTTTGCCGCAGTGAGGTTGTGCCAAAAAAATAACAATCGAACTGCAAAAAAAGTAAACCTGATGCAAAGATATTTTGCACATGTATTGTCAGGTCTACAAACCATTTTGTATAGAGGGCGGGTTGGATGATCGGCGAAACTTATCTCTGCTTCAATCTGCGCAAGCGATACTGCAGACTCTGCCTGCTGATCCCCAGCTCTTTGGCGGCGCGTGACAAATTTCCGTTATGCTTACCCACTACCATTTGAATATAGCTGCTTTCAAACATGAGCAGCTTTTCTTTTAAAGGAGCAGCTTCCCTGGCCGTTTCTTCAAGAAATTGTTGTTCCAGACTGGCCGCTGCCGCATGGGAAGCTTGCTGCACCTGATTTTTGCGGCGGAGATGAAGAGAGGGCAGATGATGGGGCATAATCGTCGTTTCATCTGCCATCAGATTCATCGCGCCCTCGATCACATGCTGCAGCTCACGAACATTGCCGGGCCAATCGTACCCGAGATAAAACTGCTGCACTTCCTCGCTTACACCCGTGACATCCATCTGAAACAGCTGGTTGTACTTTTGGATAAAATGCTGTGTCAGCAATGGAATATCTTCTCTGCGCTCGCGCAAAGGCGGGATAAACAGCGTAACCACGCCTAACCGGTAATACAGGTCCTTGCGCAGCTGCTGGTTGGAGATCGCTTCTATCGGGTCTTCATTGATTGCGGCGATGATCCGCACATTCATCGATCGGTCTTTGGTATCGCCGATCCGGCGAATCGATTTCTCCTGCAAAGCGCGAAGCAGCTTCGCCTGCAAAGGCAAACTGAGCGAATTGATCTCATCCAAAAAGAGCGTTCCGCCCTCCGCCTGTTCAAACAGTCCGGCACGCTCCACCGCTCCCGTAAAAGCGCCGCGCGACGTACCGAATAGCAAGCCTTCTATCAAGCCTTCCGGCAGAGCCGCACAATTTTGCGAGATAAACGGAGCAGAAGCGCGTGCGCTGGCCTGATGGATGCTTTGGACAAAAAGTTCTTTGCCCGTCCCTGTTTCCCCGACGACGAGCACGGACGATGAGGTTCGCGCGGCTCGCTTGGCATTCTCGATCAGATCGTGAATCACCGCGCTTTTGCCGATGATGCTTTCAAACGTATAACGGGTGCCGCCTTTCTCCTTTTCGAGCAAATTTTCCCGAATCATCCGTTCCATCTTCGTCACATCGCTGGCAATCTCTACAGCGCCGATAATCCTGTTGCCATCCTTCAGCGGATACGTATGGTTAATTGTGGTGATCTCTTTTCCTTTATCATTAAAATAGGTCTGTTTGATATGGCGGATCGCTTTTCCGTTGTGCAGCGCTTGCAGCAATGTGCTCTGTTCTCCGTCCGGAAACTGAAAGACATCTAATAGATTTTTGCCCAGCACATCATTTTTATGCATCGATTCCAGTTCAGTCATTTTGCGGTTGTACAAGACGGATATGCCGTTCTTGTCAATCACGTGAACGCCCTCGTTGATCTCATCGAGGATATGTTCATAGATTGTTAAAAACTGTTTGATTTTTTCGTGCTCAAGCAGTGTGTTCATCACGTTTTGCCACCCCTTTAGTCGATCAAATTTTAGCACATGATTCGCTGCATGCAAAATAATTTTGCGATTATTTGGCAACACAAATATTGGGTGCAAAATATTTTGGCGAACAACTTGCAGGCAGCTTTGTGAAAATGAAGCCATTCAAGCATTGCGAGCGTTGGCATCATTCTTGAAAGGGAGTAATAGCGGACCACAAAACGAAGGAGGAACAAGCATGAGCCAAACCAAAGCGATTATTGAACAAACGGAAAAGTTCGGAGCCCACAACTACCATCCGCTGCCGATCGTCATATCGCGGGCAGAGGGTGTCTGGGTGGAAGATCCGGAAGGCAACCGGTACATGGACATGCTGAGTGCCTACTCCGCGCTTAACCAGGGGCATCGCCATCCGAAGATCATCCAGGCGCTGAAAGACCAGGCGGACAAGGTAACGCTTACCTCGCGGGCGTTTTACAGCGATCAACTGGGGCTGTTTTACGAAAAGCTGGCGAAGCTGACGGGAAAAGAAATGATTTTGCCGATGAATACGGGCGCTGAAGCGGTAGAAACGGCGCTGAAGGCGATCAGGCGCTGGGCGTACGATGTGAAGAAGGTCCCGGAAAACCAGGCGGACATCATCGTCTGCGAGGGCAATTTTCACGGCCGAACCGTAACGATCACCTCGTTCTCCTCCGCCGAGGAGTACAGACGCGGGTTTGGACCTTTTACGCCGGGCTTCACGATAATTCCATACGGGGATATCGAGGCGTTGAAGAACGCGATTACGCCGAATACCGCGGCATTGGTCATCGAACCGATCCAGGGGGAAGCCGGCATCATCATCCCGCCGCAAGGTTTTCTCAAGGCGGCAGAGGAAGTCTGCAGGGCGAACAACGTCCTGTTCGTCGCCGACGAAATCCAAACGGGTTTTGGGCGCACCGGGAAGCTTTTTGCCAGTGAGTGGGAGGGTGTCACGCCAGATATGTTCATTATGGGGAAAGCGCTGGGGGGAGGGGTATTCCCGATATCGGCGGTCGCAGCGGACAAGGAGATTCTCGGAGTGTTTGAGCCGGGGTCCCACGGTTCCACATTTGGCGGCAACCCATTGGGCTGCGCTGTCGCCGTGGCAGCGCTCGACGTCATCGAAGAAGAGGGCCTGGTCGCCCGTTCGCTGGAATTGGGCAAATATTTCATGGAGAGATTAAAAGAAATCCAGCATCCCGCGATTCGCGAAGTGCGGGGCAGAGGGCTGTTTATCGGCGTGGAGCTGACCACGTCCGCCAGACCGTACTGTGAGAAGCTGAAAGAGCTTGGCTTGTTGTGCAAAGAGACGCATGAAACGACGATCCGCTTTGCTCCGCCGCTGGTCATTTCCCGGGAGGAACTGGATTGGGCGATGGAACGGATCAATCAGGTCTTCCAGGTGTAAGAAAAGCTCGCGTAAAGAAAGGCTAAAACACTCGGCTTTCCGCCGGCGTGTTTTAGCCTTTTTTTGACCAAATGCTTACTTGGGCTGTTGCTGCTGCATAGACTGAGCCTGCATCGCCGATTGAACCTGGCTGACCATCATTTGGACCTGGGCGATTTCATTGGAAGCTTGTTTCAGGGCTTCTTCCGCTTGCATCGTATTGGCGGCGGATTGCGTAATCGCCTGGGTGATCATTTCTTTTGCCATTGCTGCGGCCGCCTCTGCTTTTTTCAGCGTGTTGGTATCCATTTGTTGGGGCATTTTCGTTCCTCCTTTTTCAGCTAAGGTGATTTATTCATACCCTGTTAGCTTAACCTTCTCCCCCTGCCCTTATGCTTTTTTGCAAACGCAATTTTTGGTCAAAATCCTCCATTTTTCTGCACTTTTTTGAAACTAATACCGATTTTTAGCGTCAAATGTAAGAGAGGGAAAGAGTCTGTCGTACATAGAAGGGGAGTTATCCATGAGGAAGAGGACATCAGGGTTGAAGAAAGAGCTTCTCGTGCTGATTGCTGCGATGCTGCTGGTCTTTGCCACGGCCTTTGAAACCTATGCGGTTCCGAAGGTTTCTCTGGGGGACGATTTGCTGATCAGCAAGTACCACCACTTCATCGACGGGAAAAAAATCGGGATTGTCACCAATCAGACGGGTGTAAACAGCCAGGGCGCCAGCATCATCGACGTACTCTTCAAGTACCCGAAGACCAATGTAGTGGCTTTGTTTGGGCCGGAACACGGGATTGACGGGAAGGCACCGGCAGGCGCTTATGTGGAGTCCTACACCGACAGCAAATACAAGGTTCCGGTATACAGCCTCTACGGAAAAACGCGGATGCCGACCGAGGAAATGCTCAAGGGTCTCGATTCTCTCGTCTTTGACATGCAGGATATCGGTGCACGGTCTTATACGTACATTTCTACCTTGCAATACTGCATGCAGGCGGCAAAGAAGCACGGCAAGCAAATCGTCGTTCTTGACAGGCCCAATCCGCTGGGAGGGACGATTGTCGACGGACCGGTGCTGGAAGACAAGTTCGCCTCTTTTGTCGGCGTAGATAACCTGCCGATGGCACACGGGATGACTGCGGGGGAATTGGCCTATTTCTTCAATCGCAAGATCGGAGCCGACCTGGCTGTTGTCCCGATGGAGGGATACACCAGAAACACGATCTGGCAGGATACAGGACTGCGCTGGGTGCAAAGCTCTCCGAACATTCCCGACATCACGTCCGTCTTTGGCTACATGGCGACCGGGCTCGGCGAGGGGACTGGGATTACGCAAGCGGACAAATTCAAGTGGGTTGGCGGAAAGGGCATCAACAGCCAGACTTTGGCCAATCTCTTGAACAATGCGGGCTTAAAAGGCGTTTCGTTCACCCCGGAACAGCGCGGCTCAGCCGGCGGGGTTCGCCTGATGATCACCGATCCGCGGACGTTTAATCCGGCCAAGACAGGCATCTATGTTCTCGGCTACGCCCATTCACTCAACCATTTTGCCGTTCCCAAGAGTACGGGCGGGGACATTGTCATGTTTGACAAAATCATGGGAACAGATCAAATCGGCAAGTCGTTGGAGCAGGGGCTGACGCCGCAGCAGATCGAAGTAGGATACGCCGAAGTGCTGGCCAAGTTTAAGGAAGAGCGGAAAAAGTACCTGATTTACGGAGACGTTCCGCTAGGCGCGGGGAATTCGCCTGCAGGCCCGGCCCTGGTCACGGCGCCGCCGGCGGCATCTCAAACCGGCAAGCCGACAGCACAGCCGCCGAAGCCGCCGCAGCCCAAGCCGGATCCAAATGCAAAGGTGGCGTACCTGACATTTGACGACGGGCCGTCCGTCAACACTCCGAAGATTTTAGACATTTTAAAGGAGAATCAGGTGAAGGCGACGTTTTTTGTCGTCGGACGCAATATCAAGGGACGGGAGGCCATTCTGAAACGGGAAGTTGATGAAGGCCACGCCGTGGGCGGTCACACGTTTTCACACGATTACAATCTCGTGTACAAATCGGTAGACGGCTTCTTCAAAGATTTGGAGGCAGGCAATAAGGCGATTGAGCAGGTGACCGGGGTCGCTCCTACGCTGATCCGCTTTCCTGGAGGCAGCAACAACACGGTGAGCAAACATGCGCAGGATCCCGGCAAATACGGCAAGAACAAGTGGATCATGCCGGATATCGTCAAGGAAGCGGAGAAGCGCGGCTATCGCCACTTCGATTGGAACGTCAGCATCGGCGATGCCAGCGCAAAGGGATACACCGTCGAAAGTGCAGTGCAAAGCGTCGTCAAGGCAACAAAAAACAACAAGCAGGTAATTATCCTCATGCATGACGGCGTCGGCAAGGAGAAGACGGTTCAAGCGCTGCCCAAGATCATTCAAACCCTCAAAGCTGAAGGGTACTCATTTGAAGTACTGGGACATGAGTCATTCCAGGTTTCTTTTCTGAAGTAATGAAAGGGTGTGATCAGCCTGCCGGTGCAGGCATGATCACACCCTTTTGATTTGCGGGCAGGCGGCAAGGGGGTACAGGGTTCTACTTTAAATAAGAACGCAGCATCCAAACGTGCTTTTCCAAAGATTGGCGAATGGAAGTCAGCATGTCCGCTGTAGCGTCATCCTGCTGGGACTCGGCAATCTTCAGCCCCTCTTTTGTCTCCGCGATCAAGGTATCAAAATCGTCGGCAATGGTTTTTACCATCTGCTCCGTCGACTCGCTGCCGGCTGCTTCTTTTATCGTGGCTTTCTCCAGGTATTCCTTCATCGTGGCGAGCGGCTTTTCCTTGATCGCCAGGAGCCGCTCGGCCAATTCGTCGAGGTGCTGGGCGGCTTCATTGTACAATTGCTCAAAGGTGGCGTGCAGCGTAAAAAAGTTCGGACCGCTTACATACCAGTGGTAATTGTGCAGCTTTACATAGAGGACGCCCCAGTTTGCAATTTGGGTGTTTAATACGCTTGTGACCGTTTTGGTAACCTGTCTGACATCGGTGGCCATGCTTCAGCTCCTCCCTTTCCAATCGTGTTCACATAGTAACATCTCTCAATCCATCCGGTTCTATACGAATTTGCTCATTTGTCACATCTTACTCTCATGGTTCCCGGCCGATTTGCCGAAACCATAAGTAGGGTATTTTATTTACGGATTTTTTGGGGAGTGGCGACATGGAAAAATCAACTTATATTGGACTCTTCCTCGGACTCTTAGCCGTTGGCGTTGGCATGGTGTTGAAGGGGGCATCAATCTCAACACTGGCGAATCCTGCCGCTATTATGATCATCTTCGTAGGAACCGCGGCAGCGCTGTTTATCGGGTTCCCCACCTCGGAGCTCAAGAGGGTGCCGGCTCTCCTAAAGGTGCTTTTTACGGAGCAAAAGCTCGTTTCCAAGCGAGAGTTGATCGAACAGTTTATGGCATGGGCGTCGATCGCCCGCCGGGAAGGGCTGCTTGCGCTGGAAAACACCTCGGATGAAATCGAGGACGAATTTTTAAGGAACGGCATGAAGATGATTATTGACGGCGGCGAGCCGGAATTTGTCCGGGATGTCTTAAACGAGGAAATCTACGCCATAGAGGAACGGCATGCTTCAGGAGCGCAGATCTTCTCCCAGGCTGGTGCCGCTGCGCCGACATTGGGGGTGCTTGGCGCGGTCGTCGGGCTGATCGCAGCGCTGGGGAACTTAGCCGATATCGACAAGCTGGGCCACTCGATCGCCGCTGCGTTTGTCGCTACTCTGATGGGGATTTTCTCCGGTTATGTGCTGTGGCACCCGTTTGCCAACAAGCTGAAACGCAAATCGAAACGGGAAATCGAAATAAAAAAGATCATGGTGGAAGGCTTGTTGTCCATCCAGGCAGGTGTCTCTCCGGCTGCGATCGAACAAAAGCTGCTGGTGTACATCCCGCTGCACGAACGCATGGCTGAACGGGCGGAAGAAAAAGATGTGAATGCCCAGGCGAGAGAAGGTGTCGGAGTGAATGGCTAAGCGGAGGAGACACGGCTCGGAAGAAGAGCATATTGATGAAACCTGGCTGATCCCTTACTCGGACTTATTGACGCTGCTTTTGGCCTTGTTCATCGTACTCTTCGCTTCAAGCAAGCTGGATGTCAAGAAATTCGATCAGTTGGCCCAGTCGTTTAACGTTGCGTTTACAGGGGGGACAAGCATCTTGGAAAGCCCTGCCCCCATTACCATGCCGCCGGATACACTGCAGATTCCGGACGACGTCACGATGATGTCCAAAGCTGAGCAGGAACAGGCAGAACGGTACCGCCAAGAGACGGAGGACCTGGAGAAGGCGAAGGAACAACTGGACACTTACATCCTGGAGCACGCATTGCAGGAAAAGCTTCATACGAAAGTAACGGAGACGGGCCTTTTGATCACTATCATGGACAATGCGCTGTTTAACTCGGGAAGCGCCCAGGTACGCCCGGAAGCGAGAGAGCTGGCAAGTGAGATCTCCAAGCTGCTGGTTCCGCAGCCGCGGCAAATCACCGTCTCGGGCCACACGGACAACGTGCCGATTCACACGGCGGAATTCCCTTCCAACTGGGATCTAAGCTCGAAACGGGCGCTCAACTTCATGAAGATCCTGCTGCAGAATCCCCAGCTTGATCCGCAAAAATTCAGCGCTACCGGTTATGGAGAGTATCACCCGATCGCACCCAATGACAGTGCGGAAGGGCGGGCCAAGAACCGACGCGTCGAAGTGGCTATTTTGCGCAACAATCCCAAACCGCTGCAGTAGGCAAGCGAAAAACACCCCTTCTACACGAGGCAACTCGCCGGTATAGAAGGGGTGTCTTATTGAGCCGGTTCCGGCTGTTTTGGCTCTCGAAAGTGCAGGTAGATACCTGCTGCAAGGGCAATCAGGATAATGCTCACCGCTGTCCACTGGGCTGTCGTCCAACCGAACAGGTAGCGGGGCGAGTCGCCGCGGAGCATCTCCAGTGCGAAGCGTCCGGCGTTGTACAAAATGTTGTAAATGAGAAACAGATAGCCGCGCTTTAGACGTTTCTGCATCAGAATCATCAGGACGGCAAAGAAGATGACATCCATTTGCCCTTCCCACACTTCGGCCGGCCAGAGCGGGCGGTCTCCAAAGACAGCGCGGGCGTTGGTGCCCTCTGGATACAGAATGCCAAAATCGCCGCCGGTCGGATCGCCAAAGGCATCGCCGTTCATCAGATTGGCGTCCCTGCCGATGCTCTGCCCGAGAATCAGTCCGGGGGCGCATAAGTCGGCCATCTCCCAAAATGACAGCTTGTGCTTCCGCACGTACCAGAAGCCGACTGCGATCGCTCCGACGATCCCGCCTTGGATCGACAATCCCCCGTGCCAGATCGCGATGATTTCGCCTGGATGCTGCGAGTAATAAGGCCAATCGAACAGGAACACGGTCCAGAAGCGCGAACCGATAATCGCACCGATAAACATCGGAACAGAGAGGTTCATGATATGTTCTGCCAGGTGCTCCTTTTTTTGCAGCTTGGCCAGGGTAACCGTCACTCCCAGTCCTAGAAGAAAGGCGAGAATGAACAAAAGGCTGTACGAACGGATGGGAAAAGGGCCGATATGGGCTATGTACTGGTGCAATTTGCTCCCTTCTTTCCTTTTGGATGCTTCCGAAATCCTTTACAGAATGGATGTTACTTATCATACCACAGCGGAAGCAATACCTGAAAATCAAAAAGAGGGAAAATGCAGACATACCCTTTTCAGGTGTCGCCAGCCTGGCGAAAACGCCGGGACAAGCGATCCTGTCGACCACTTTTGTCTCATGTTCGGCAGCGTTGCTTAACTGGGGATTCCCGGTCTTAATTAATGATCGGCAGAGGGGAGTTTTTTAATTTGAAAAGCTGAGTGACTCCTACGAGATTTGCCTTTTTATTCAGTTCGGGCAGCGTTTTTTTCAATACCGCTGCCGTCTTTTTTCCCGGTCTTCCGACGTGGCCGATAGCGACACAGCTATCTTTATTTGACAGGTGTTTGTATATGCGTTCGAATTGATTCTGGATGTAGCGGCTGCTGTTTTTGTTATCTAAAAAAAGTTGATTTTCCGCGTAGGGAACGCCTAATTCTTTGGCAACCTCGCCGGCAATGCTCAGACGGTTCGTCTTGCTGTCGAGAAAGGCAATGCCCCGATCCCGGCATACCTGCAGGACGGCGCGCATCACCCGCCGGTCCGCTGTCGCCTTCGACCCCATATGATTGTTGACTCCAACGGCATGAGGCACATCATCGATGGCAGCGTTCACCCGTTGGCGGATTTCCTCGTCCGTCAGATCCGTTGTGATCGCTCCCTTCCCCAGTCCTTTTACATTTTTGGAAATAGGCTCCATCGGAATGTGCACAAAGACATCGTGACCGGCATGGTGGGCCCACTCGGCGTCCCGCTTGGTCGTGCGCTGGAACGGCATGACGGCAATAGTTAAATGAAACGGCAATTCGATGATTTCTGCAGTCCCGGCCATATTGTTGCCAAAATCATCGATGACGATTGCCACGTTTTTCTTTTGGGAGACAGGAGAATCTGCCGGCAGGGCCTCCGATGGGAAAAGCGGTAACGACACGAGCAGAGCAGCCAATAGAAGCCCTGATATGACAAAACAAGCTGTTTTGACGGTTCCTTTCATCGTCAGTGCCCCCTCGAAACCCATGATGTTTTTAATATGGATAATCGCACAGCGTTTCATGAACGGTTGGCCTGAACTTCTACAATTCCCAGCAGTTTCATAATGAGCGCGGCTCCTTTCTCTTTTAGAATGGGAATTTGTACGAGAGAAATTCCCATGGTTGGGGGGCAACTGGTTTTGAAGGCAACAGGACGTATCATGGCTCTGGTGCTGGCGGTGTTTTGTCTTGCCGACACGGCAAGCGAGGCAGCTGCCGTAAATCCCTTTGATGACATATCGGGTTCATTTGCAAAACAGCAGATAACGGATTTGTACATACGGGGAATTGTGGAAGGAAATGGGGATCGGAAGTATCAGCCTAAACAACCGGTCACTCGCAGTGAATTCGTAAAAATGTTGGAGAAATTGATAAAAATTCAACCACAGGCTGGAACGGTGCCGCTGTTCACAGACGTGTCAAAACAGGCCTGGTATTATTCGTGGGTACAAACAGCGGCCGAATTAGGATTGGCCCGCGGAACCGGCGCTTCCACCTTTTCGCCGAACGCGCCGATCTCCCGCCAGGAAGCTGCTGTCATGCTGGTGAGGATCTTGGAGGGGGACCAGAGCGGCAGCAAGCCATCGTCCTACAGCGACGCAAGCAAGATCGCGGTTTGGGCCAAGCCGTATGTGGCAGAGATCACCAGGCTGAAATACATGCAGGGGGCAGATGGGAAGTTTCGCCCTGCCGATCCATTGTCCCGCGAGGAAACAGCAGTCGTGCTCGACAAGCTGGCAGTTCAGGCAGACAAGTCCGGGCAGATGGCAAAGGTGCAGCCTCCCATACAGCTCGGTTGGGAGTACGGAGGTACAGACGCCGAGTTCCAGCAGCGTGTCGGCAGCTCTGGTGTCGCAGTCAACAAGCTGTCTCCGCGCTGGTATTACTTTGATGCATCAGGCAATTTTTCTGATCGGACAACGGCTTCATTGGTAACCTGGGCACACCAAAAAAGCAAACAGGTGTGGCCGCTCGTCGGCAATCGCTTTAACAGAGAGCTGACCCACAGCATGCTGGCGGCGAGTGCGAACAGAACGAAAATGGTCAACCAGCTGGTCGGATTCGTCGACAAGTACAAACTGGACGGATTGAACCTGGACTTCGAAAATGTAGATCCGGCGGACAGGGACAATTTTACCGCATTCGTCAAAGAGCTGGCGAGCGCTCTTTCCGCACATCAAGCGAAGCTGTCTGTCGACGTGCCGCCTGATCTGGGGTCGGACTGGTCGGAACCGTTCGACTTTGCCGCATTGGGTAAATATGCCGACTATGTCGTATTGATGGGCTATGATGAACATTGGACGGGAGGCCCCGAGGCTGGGTCTGTCTCCTCGCTGCCGTGGCTCAAGAATGCGATCAGGGGGCTGAAGGCTTCTATTCCGGTCAATAAGCTGATCGTTGCGGTTCCTTTTTTTAACCGGGATTGGTATATGAAGGACGGCACCTTGACTTCCACCGACCTGACGTTGGAGGAGCAGCAGGCCATTCTCAAAAAGAAGAATCCGAATATCTACTGGGATGACACAACAAGCCAATACGTTGCGACTTATTGGGAAGGAAGCGTCAAGCATACGATTTGGCTGGAAGAGACGAGATCTTTTACCAAGTTATACCAAATGATTTTGGCTGAAGGTGCTGCTGGAATTGCCTATTGGCACATTGGAGCGGAGAACAATGAGATGTGGACCGCGATCCAAAATGCGATCCTTACCCAAAATTTTCGCAGTTTGGCTTGGTGAGGGATCGCAAGACGGTTAGATGAGGGGAAGCCTGAACTAACCGTCTCTTTTTTTACACTGGCGCAGATCGGGCGCTTCCGCAGTCTGACATTGGCAAGCGGCTATGCCTACAGTACAATGAAAGAAGTTGTGAGTGAAAAAAGGACTGGTAATCATGAATATCCTAAGAGCGGAACACATCTCGAAAAGCTTTGGAGAAAAGGTGCTGTTTGACGACATCTCGCTGGTGATTTCCGAGAATCAGCGAATTGGATTGATCGGGGTAAACGGGACGGGAAAATCCACCCTGTTGAAAATCATCGCGGGATACGATACGGCCGATCAGGGGAACATCGTCCACGCCAATCATTTTCGGATCGAATACTTGCCGCAAAACCCGGAATTTGACCCCGGATCAACCGTATTGGAACAAGTATTCTATGGAGATTCGCCGCTGATGAAGCTGCTGCGGGAATACGAGCAGGCATTGGCGCTGCTGCAGGCTTCCCCCGACGACAAAGAGCGGCAAAACCGGCTGTTTTCCCTGCAGCAGGAGATGGATGCCCTGAACGCATGGGAAGCCAATACACACGCAAAAACCGTCCTGACCCGGCTTGGCATCCGCAGCTTCACGCAGCTGGTCAGCGAACTGTCCGGCGGCCAGCGAAAGCGGGTGGCGATGGCGCGTGCCTTGATCCAGCCTGCAGACTTGCTGATCTTGGATGAGCCTACCAACCACATCGACAACGAGACGGTGGAGTGGCTGGAAGAATACCTCTCCCGCTATAAAGGGGCCCTTTTGCTGGTGACGCACGATCGCTACTTCCTCGACCGGGTCACCAATCGCATCGTAGAGCTGGATGGCGGCAAGCTGTACAGTTACGAGGGCAACTACGCGGCGTTTTTGGAAAAGAAGGCGGCGCGGGAGGAGAATGAAGCAGCGACAGAGAGCAAGCGGCAAAATTTGCTTCGCCGCGAACTGGCGTGGCTGCGGCGGGGGGCCAAAGCCCGCACGACAAAGCAAAAGGCGCGGATTCAGCGCGTGGAGGAACTGCAGAACCAAGGTACGTCAGGTCCTGCGGAAAAACTGGACATCTCTCTCGGCGCCAGCCGGCTGGGAAAAAAGGTGCTGGAAATGGAGCATGTCAGCAAAGGCTACGAAGGCCGGAAGCTGATCCGGGATTTTAGCTACATCCTGCAGCCGCAAGACCGCGTTGGCATCATCGGGCCAAACGGAAGCGGCAAATCGACGCTGCTCAACCTGATCGCCGGGCGGATTCAGCCGGACAGCGGCACGATTGAGCTTGGGCAGACCGTCAAGCTTGCCTACTACACACAGGAAAACGTAGAGATGAACACGGGGCAGCGGGTGATCGAATACGTCAAGGAAGCGGCGGAAGTGATCCGCACGGCGGACGGCTCCACCATTACGGCATCGCAAATGCTGGAACGCTTCTTGTTTCCTCCCCACGTGCAGTGGACGCTCATCGGCAAATTGTCGGGCGGTGAGCGGCGGCGTCTCTACCTGCTGCGCACCCTGATGGGCGAGCCGAACGTGTTGCTGCTGGACGAGCCGACCAATGACCTCGATATCCAGACACTGTCGATTCTGGAGGATTATCTGGAGCAGTTCCCGGGCGCAGTCATTACGGTGTCCCATGATCGCTATTTTCTTGACCGGACGGTTGACCACTTGTTCGCTTTTGAGCCGGACGGGACGATCCGCCGTTTTTACGGCAACTATTCAGAATACCTCGAGATTCAGCGCAGGGAGCAAGAGGCGGCAGAAGCGCCTGCGGACAAAGAACCGGCCCGAAAGCGCGAGGAAGAAGTCGATTCGGGACGCAGGGCAAACAGGCAGCGTAAGTTAAGCTATAAGGAACAGCGGGAATGGGAGGAAATCGAAGGAAGGATCGCCTCCCTGGAAGAGCGGTGTGCCGAATTGAAGGCAGCCATCGCCCAGGCCGGCAGCGACTTCGAAAAGGTGCAGCAGCTGTATGCGGAAGAGCAGCAGGTCACGGGTGAACTGGAGCAGGCCATTGAACGCTGGGCAGAGCTTTCGGCGTTGGTGGAGGAGATTGAGCAGAGCAAGAAATAACAATAGATCCGGGGCGCTTGGCCTCGCTACTAAAAAACGCGGGGAAAAGCGCCCCGCGTCATTTTTTGCAGTGGTGTACATTGTCCATGGAAACCGGAAATAACGGGCTCGCTTCGTTCGTGGAACGCCAACAGGGGTACCGCCGACAAACCGTATAAAACATACGCTAAGACAGTTTTTGGAAGATATAATGGCAAACAACCGCATTTCATCCTGTGAAAATGCGGTTGTTTAACTTCTCTTTAACTGTTATCAGACAGTACCACCATTGGCCTGAATCACAGACCCGGTAGTACATGTGCTTCTCGCTTTTTGAAGATGAATACGACAAAGAAAAGATGAGGGAACTAATTCTCGTTCAGATTAAACAAACAGAGAAAAAATTTTTCTCATAGAGGATGCTTTAGCAAATGAATACTCCCGCCACTTACCATCGCTGAGGCTCTGGTTGAAGT
>NZ_JBJQOQ010000015.1:0-122732 GCF_046036945.1 Brevibacillus sp. B_LB10_24
ATTCGCGATTACAGGCATAGAGTCGCTCGATATCTCGTTTTGAGGTATGAAACCGTACGATTTGAGCACGAATCATGGAAACACCCCTTATCAAGAACATTTGTTCTATATTCTATTATACCACACATACGTTCTTGTTTAGGGAATATTTCCGCATCAAAATGACGAGAACAAATACACGCTTCCCTGCCTATCTCCAGCGAAGAGGTTCGGGAATGGCGTCATTCATCTCCCATCTGCTTCGCTGAGGAAGGAGACTTCTGACGCAAGTTGTTAAATCACCTCCAAAAAAGAATGCGATTACATTTGCATAATGTNAAATGACGAGAACAAATACACGCTTCCCTGCCTATCTCCAGCGAAGAGGTTCGGGAATGGCGTCATTCATCTCCCATCTGCTTCGCTGAGGAAGGAGACTTCTGACGCAAGTTGTTAAATCACCTCCAAAAAAGAATGCGATTACATTTGCATAATGTAACAATGTTTACTATGGAATTAAATGATATAAGTCTGTTTACTTTTCCCCATGCGTCCGGAGAAACCTGGTAAAATCGCAAACGGTTTGGGAATTCCCTGCATACATATAACCATCATGGAAAGCGGGGGAACAAACATCATGATCGAAATCTCTTCATCGCCTGTCGATTCGGCAGCGCTTAAAAGTGAGCTGCGTTTGAACAGACTGCAGGCCAGGATCGTCGACCGTATGGCGGCAAGCCGGACCACATTCTCCTACGATTCTCTCCAACAGCTCCAATTTGAATTGACGCTAAGAAATAACATCGTGAATGCTGCCGTTGCCTTAAATGACAGCGGTGCCGCCTTTACCTCCTATGCCGAATCGCGATGCAACCCGGTGTATTGGCACCGCACCGAATACGGAGGATTCCAGCTCCGCGACGGAGTAAGGCCATCGGATGCGATCCGGGATATCTTCACCCATGGTTCCAGGTATGCATTCGAGTGCTCGACCGCAATGGTCATCTTACTGTATCGAGCCGTGCTTTCAACTAACGGCGCTGAGTCGTTTGACCGGTTGTTCCCGGATATCCTGTTATACGATTGGCAGTATGGGAACAACTTGAAGGTAACGGTACTGACAACAGCAGAAACGGAAGTCCTCCCGGGAGATATCGTGTATTTCGACAACCCTGACTACGATCCGGAGACCCCGGAATGGCAGGGGGAAAACGCTGTATTTTTCGGCCGCAATACCTATTATGGACACGGGATCGGCATTACCAGCGCAGAAGAAATCATCGATTCGCTCAATGACCAGAGAAGGCCGGGGGCGACACGTTCGGCTTATCTGCTCGACGAGGTCATTCGCCCTGATTTTGTCTTTTTGTCCCAGCACGCCACCAGCGCGGCGGCTCAATCCCCCCTGGTTCGACAGACCCAGTATGAACGAATCGGCGTGCAGATTGGATCGACCTATTTGGAATTGTGAAACTATGCTGTCCTTTCATCTGCCGGCTTATTATATAATAAAATCACGACCAAGCCCGCCACCCTGTCATCCAGGCAGAGGTGACGGAAAGCGAATGCGAAGCAAGGGGCGTGAGTTCATTTGATGATGTCAAAAGAGGGCTGCACTCTTTATCCGATGATCGTTCCTACACCCTACAGCCTGCAGTCTTTTAATTTTTATCTGATAGAGGAAGCCGGTTCCCTGTCGCTGCTCGATGCCGGCATCGACACGGAACCGTGCTGGGAGCAATTCATCCAGACGTTGCATCAAAACGGCTTTTCCGTACATGACCTGGATCGGATCATCCTCACCCATAACCACCAGGATCACATCGGTTTGATCAATCGCATTTCTGCCGTGAAAGAAATGCCCGTCTATGCCCATCCGGAGTCGATTCACCGGCTGAAACGGGACAAGGCGTTCTTCTCGCTGCGGGTAGAATTTTTCCGGCAGCTGTACCGGGAGATGGGGTGCGGCGAAACCGGGGAACTGCAGGTGCAAAAATTGGAAAAGGCCGTGCGGGACAATGAGAAAGATAAAATCCAGGCCAACGTCACTCCGCTATCGGGAACAGATCCTATCGCAGGCTTGCAGCCCATCGAAACACCCGGCCATTCTCCCGATCATTTGGTGTTTCTCGATTCGAAGAGAAAGTGGCTGTTTTCCGGCGATCACCTGATCAGCCATATTTCCAGCAACGCGCTTGTCGAACCCGACCGGGAAGGCAGGCGGATCCTCACCCTGTGTCAATACGTCGATTCGCTTCGCAGCTGCATGGCATTGGATGCGGATACGCTGTTTCCCGGACACGGCACGTTCATTCGCAACCATCAAGAGCTCATTGTCAAAAGATTGAGCCGAATCGAGGAGAAGGCAGCGAAAATCCGGAGTATGCTCGAATCCGGAATGACAACAGCGAGCGAGCTGGCTCAAGCCTACTATCAGGATAAATACCACAGCCAGTTTGCCCTGGTCATGTCGGAAATCATCGGTCTGCTGGATTATATGGAGGTCCGGCATACTGTCCAAAAAGAGCTCAAACACGGTGTCTGGCACTACTATGCCGCTGGGCAAAAGGAATGAGCCTCCCCTGCGAGACACCGCGTCATTGTCGAAGCCGCACCGGAAACTTTGCTATAATCAATAATAGAAATAAAACAAAAACAACAGGAGTATAGGGAGACTATGTATAGAATTGGAGTTGTCGGGCCGCCTCCATCCATTGAGCGAATCCTTGACGTTGCCAACGAGTTTGAACACGACGAAATAGAGTTTGTCCCCTTTCCGTATGAAGACGCGAAAGAAGTAAGCGGCATCGTCCAAGAGCACAACCCGGAATTCAACGGGTGGTTTTTTTCCGGACCGATTCCGTTTACGATTGCTCGCAAGGTCCTGAATTCGGAAGCCAATTGTGTGTACTGTCCCCCTACGGGCTCCAACCTGTACAGGTGTTTTTTGCAAATGGCTTTCGAGCATGACATCGTGGTGAGAAGGGTCTCCGTCGACATGATCGAGTCTGAGGGAGAGCACCTGCGGGAAGCATTTGCCGAATTGGAGATTCCGCCGGAAGAAACCTATGTGCGGACATTTGACGAACATTACGATCCCCAGTCCATCGCGCAATTCCACCTTCGACTGTGGCGGGAGGGAAAAACCCAGGGGGCTTTTACGACGCTGCTCTCCGTCTATCGCGCCCTGCAGCAGGAAGGCGTTCCCGTGTATCGGGTGCTGATGACCAAAATGGAAATCAGGCAGGCGATGAAAATCGTCATCGAGAAGGCGCGCAGCTCTTACTTCAAGGATTCGCAGATCGGCGTGGAAATCATCGAGATCGAACAATTTGACAAGATAGCGGAACAGTCAAACGCGCGCTACCATCTGCAGCATTTGGAGTTGAAGATCAAGCAGACCTTGCTGCTTCTCTGCGAAAAACTGGATGGTTCCTTGCTGGACAACGGAAATGGGCGCTACCAGATATTCAGCTCCCGCGGCGCGATTGAACGGGAAATCGATGAGCTCCGCCAAACTGTTCAACTGCTGTCCCTTGAGGCCGACGTCTCTGTTGCGGTAGGGATCGGATTTGGCGAGACTGCATTTTCAGCGGAAAGCCATGCGCGAAGGGCGCTGCAGCATGCGAAGGACAAGCCTGAATTCGGGATTGTGATCGTGCAGGATGACGGCATCATCATTGAATACGCAGGCGGGTTCGACCAGTTAACCTACGCCTATCGCTCCAGCGACAAAGGCTTGCTCGAGAAATTAAACAAGGTCAATGTCAGCATCAAAACGTACAAGAGAATCGAAGCATTGGTGCACCGGATGGGCTGGAACTCGTTTACCACCTCTGACATCGCCTCTCACCTCACCATGACTGTGCGAAATGCGCAGCGGATCATGGGAAGCCTTTGCGAGTGCGGATTGGCCGAGTTGAAAGGGGAAGAACTCCAGTCGCTTCGCGGCAGGCCCAAAAAAATGTACAGATTAATCAAAAAGGAACATTCGTAAACACCCAAACGGTTTTGGGTGTTTTTTCTAGTTTTCTTAAAATAACAACTGTATTGAAATTAGGTTAACGTCCCTATATAATTTATTTAACGAAAATTTCTCTTTATATTCGTTTAATTGGATTTTAAAGAGATTAACATTCCCGAAAGAAAGGAGCTTGCCGGAAACACAGGATTTATTGAAAATTCTTTCGTGATTTAAGTAAGGGCTTACATGGAAACGCCGACCGCGAATTCCCTTTTTGCGGCGAAGCCCCAGCAGATGCAGCCAAACAGAAAGAAGATGGTATTGAACAAAAGAATTGCCCAAGGGGGATTGCAATGAGCGCGAAACAAATGGATACACAACAAGAGCAGCGGATCCAGGCAACAGGAATTTTAAAATGGGTCGAGAGGATCGGAAACAAGCTTCCCAATCCCTTCATGCTCTTTCTTTACTTAATTGCCTTTTTAATGCTTTTGACAGCGATCTTATCCATTTTCAATGTTGCAGCGATTGATCCGATCAAAAACGAACAAGTCCATGTAAAAAACCTGCTCAGCCAGGAAGGTCTGCAATGGCTTTTGCCTAACATCATCAAAAACTTCTCCTCCTTCCTGCCGCTGGGGTCCATCTTGACCCTGATGCTCGGTGTAGGCTTGGCAGAAAAGGTGGGCCTGCTGGAGACCGTCATCCGCAAAATGTCTTTACGCGTCAGTGCGAAATACGCCAGTTATCTCGTTGCGTTCATCGCATTCTTCAGCCACGTTTCATCCGATGCGGCATTCGTCATTATGCCTCCCCTTGGCGCGCTGATCTTCCTTGCCGTAGGACGCCATCCCGTAGCTGGCTTGCTTGCCGCCATTGCCGGTGTCGGCTCAGGATTTACCGCGAATATCCTCATCGTCACGACGGATGTTCTGCTCTCGGGAATCAGTTCGGAGATCTCCAAATCGGTTGATCCGAATGTGACGGTAAGCGTACTGGACAACTGGTTCTTCATGGCTACTTCCGTCTTCCTGCTTTCAGCGATTATCGGCTTCATCACAGACAAGTTCATCGAACCGAAGCTGGGCAAGTATCAAGGCAGTACCGATAAAAAATTGGAAGATTTGACACCCGTGCAGAAGAAAGGCCTGCGGGCGGCAGGTATTGCAGCACTCGTGTTTATTGCCATCCTGGCAGCTTTGGTAGTACCGGAGAACGGCATTCTTCGCGATCCAAAGACCGGGACCATCGTTCCCTCTCCATTCATCTCGGGAATCGTCCCTGTTATCCTGCTCTTCTTTTTCACGGTTTCGATCGCCTATGGGATCACCGTGGGAGCGATTAAGAAGCAGAACGACATCCCAGCCCTGTTAACAGATCCGATCAAAGGCATGGCCGGTTTTATCGTGATGGTCTTCCCGCTTTCCCAGTTTGTAGCGATGTTCAACTGGAGCAACATGGGAAGCTTCCTCGCCCTGTTTATCACCGACCTGCTGGAAAAATTGAACATGTCGGGCGCGCCTGTATTTGTCGGATTGATGTTCCTGTCTGCATTTCTCTGTATGTTCATCGCCAGCGGCTCTGCGATCTGGTCCTTGCTCGCACCCGTATTTGTTCCGATGTTCATGGCGCTTGGCTATCATCCTGCCTTTGCGCAAATCGCGTTCCGTGTTGCTGACTCTTCCGTCATCCCGTTCGCGATCATTTCACCGTTTATTCCGCTATTCTTGAACTTTTTGCAGGAGTACCAGAAAGATGCCAAATTAGGGACGTACTATTCCTTGATTTTGCCTTACCCCATCGCCATCTTCATTATTTGGACGCTCCTGCTGGTTGTCTGGTATTTCCTGGGTCTGCCGATCGGTCCTGGTGTATATCCCAAAATGTAGCCCTCTGTAGACATCACTGAAAAAACCTTCGTTGGGAGATGACGTAGTTTTGGATATTATTTCGTTGCGCAGAGACTTTCACATGCATCCCGAAGTAGGATTTACTGAATTTCGCACCGCCTCCAAAGTGGTAGAGATCTTGACTTCTCTCGGCTATGAGGTCATCTATGGCAAAGACGCAATGGACGGCCCCTCCCGCCGCGGGCTGCCGACAGAAGAAGTGCTGGAAGCAGCTTACGCGCGAGCCTTGCGGGACGGGGCAAATCCCGCCATCGTTGAACAGATGAGGGGCGGGTATACGGCGGTCATCGGCATCTTGAAGGGAAAAGCAGCCGGCCCTACCGTCGCTTTCCGCTTCGACATGGATGCCCTCCCTGTTCCCGAGAGCGCAGATGCCGACCACTTCCCGCAATCGGCAGGGTTCCGCTCCGTGTATGAAGGCAATATGCATGCCTGCGCCCATGACGGCCATACCTCAATCGGGCTGGGGCTGGCGGAACAACTGGCGGACGGGGATTTTGCCGGAACCGTGAAGCTGATCTTCCAACCCGCCGAAGAAGGCGTGCGCGGGGCCTATTCCATCGTACAAAAAGGGATGCTGGACGATGTCGACTACATTTTTTGCCACCATCTCGGAACCAATCTTCCCTTGGGCGAGATCCACGGCGCGTCTTCCGGATTCCTGGCTACGACGAAACTGGCCGTTCATTTTCACGGGGTCTCTTCCCATGCCGGGGCTACTCCGGAAAAAGGGCGGAACGCCTTGCTGGGAGCCGCTACCGCCCTGTTGAACATTCATGCGGTCCCGCGATTCAGTTCGGGTTCTACCCGCGTCAATGTTGGGGTCCTGGAAGGAGGCACCGCGGCCAACATCATCCCTTCCTATGCCAAAATGATCGTGGAGACGCGTTCGGTGACCGAAGAAGTGAACCGTGACCTGGAGCAGCGGGTACGCAACATCATTGCCCACAGCGCAGCCATGCACGAGCTGGAGCATGAAATCGAGGTCATCGGCGCCGCCATCCCGATTGATAACGACAAGGAGCTGGCTGAACTGGCGATCGAGGAGGCCAAACAGGTCGAAGGCTTTACCACATTCCAGATTGATGCTGCCAATTCCATGGGAAGCGAGGATGCCAGCTTCCTGATCCGGCGAGTGCAGGAGCGCGGCGGAAAAGGAACGTATATGGCCATCGGCACGGATATCCCTGCCCCCCATCACCATCCCAAGTTTGATATTCAGGAGGAGATCCTGCCGCGGGCTGTCCAACTGCTGCACCGCATTGCCAGACGTATGCTGAAGTGATGCCTTCAACGGACTGTAAAAAGAAAGGAAGTAATCAAGCATGCATGGAAAACGAATTTCGGAAATGATTGAGCAGAAGCGTGACCTTTTTATCCAGGTGAGCGATCAGATCTGGGAGTATGCGGAGACCCGCTTTGAGGAATTTCGTTCCGCCGAGCTCCTCTGCAAGACACTGGAGGCCGAAGGGTTTTCGGTTGAGCGAGGAGTCGGCGGGATCGAGACGGCTTTTATCGGAAGCTTCGGAAGCGGAACTCCGGTCGTCGCCATCCTGGGTGAATTCGATGCCTTGTCCGGTATGAGCCAAAAGCGCGGCTGTGCCAAGGAAGAGCCGCTTGTGCCAGGCGCAAACGGACACGGATGCGGCCACAATCTGCTCGGGACTGGGTCATTGGCCGCCGCGGTAGCCGTCAAGCAGTACATGGAGGAAAACAACATCTCCGGGACGGTCCGCTACTACGGCTGCCCAGGCGAGGAAGGCGGTTCCGGCAAAACCTTCATGGCCAGAGAAGGGCTGTTCGATGACGTCGACTTTGCCCTCTGCTGGCATCCGATGGGTTACAATGCGATCATGGCTGTCGACTCCCTCGCCAATTACCAGGTGTACTTCCGGTTTAAAGGGAAAAGCGCTCACGCAGCGGCCAGCCCGCACCTGGGACGAAGCGCCCTCGATGCCGTGGAGCTGATGAACATCGGCGTGAACTACCTGCGGGAACACATCATTACCGATGCGCGAGTCCACTACGCCATCACCAATGCGGGCGGCCACTCCCCCAACGTAGTGCAGGCCAATGCAGAAGTGCTGTACCTGGTGCGGGCCCCCAAGGTACCCCAGGTGCAGGAAATATACGAGCGGGTCTGCAAGATTGCCCAAGGGGCTGCGCTCATGACGGAGACCGAACTGGAAATCGTCTTCGACAAAGCCTGCTCCAACCTGGTGCAGAACAAGACCATCGAATCGGTCATGTACAAAAACTTCCAGGGATTGGGTGTTCCGGTGTTTGACGAAACGGAACTGCAGCTGGCCAAAGAAGTTCGCGCTACGCTTACCGAACAGGAAAGACGCACATCGGTAAAAGCGTCGCCGGATGCCCCCGACATGGATATGGTCGATTGGCTGATGCCTTACACGGGCGATCCGATTCCGCTGAACGGTTCCACAGATGTAGGCGACGTCAGCTGGATCACCCCTACAGCTCAATGCAATACAGCCTGCTTTGTCAACGGCTCGACGCTTCACTCCTGGCAATGGGTCACCCTTGGCGGCACCTCCATCGGCCATAAAGGGATGCTGCACGCCGGCAAAGTCATGGCGGCTACCGCAATCGACATGTTAAACCATCCGGAGCTGATCGAACAAGCCAAAAGCGAGCTGAGACAGCGGCTGGGCAGCGAAACATACAAAAATCCTATTCCGGCAGGCGTCAAGCCTTCCGTGAAGAAGTAGCAAACGGGCAGGGGCTGCGTAAAAGCAGCCCCTTTTTTGCGTTCTGCTTACCTGGAGTTGATCAAAAAATTCACATGTACTTGATTTATCTGATTAAATGTTGAATTTATCTTCTTAATAATTGACATTTTTGTGAACAAGATGCGATAATATGTAGAAAGGAGCTGAACGAACATGGACTCGAAAGGGAAAATGATAAAGTCTGTAAACTTTATTGGCATCACGGTTCTTACATTAGGTATTATTCTTTTCTTACTCGGTTTTTTTGAAAACGGTTACTCCCTGTTAACTTCGATTGGCATCGGTACGGTAATTGGAGCTGTCTTCATCTTTCTCATCGGCATGTTTTTTGTCGCGACGGAAGAGATGCTGGAGAAGACAAAAAAAGGAGCGCCGCTGTAGACGCTCCTCTTTTTTATCGGCTTACAAGTAGCCCCAGATCATGCAAAGCAACGTTCCGAAAATCGTGACCAAGGCAATGAATATTCCATAGTAAACATTCGTGTAGATGGCCCCTTTATCCTTCGTTTCACCAGCGTGCATAAACACGACAAGCTGAAGGCCTGCCTGTACGAATGCTGTTACGAGAAGAATGGTCATGCCGACCGCAAATGACAAGTCAAAGAAGTAAACTCCAAGCGCCACCGCGGTAAGGAGCAGCGAAAACAGAAAGCCCAGTACTTGTTTGCGCGGGAACAGTTCGCTCATCCCTACATCATTCCTTTCAGGTAGATGAAACTGAAGATGAAGATCCAAACGACGTCCAGGAAATGCCAGTAAAGCGAGAAAATGAATGATTTATTGGCTGTTTCAGGGGTCAAGCCGCGTTTTTTCACTTGCAGCATGATGAACAATCCCCAGAATATCCCCAAGGTAACGTGCGCTCCGTGCGTACCCAGCGTCGTCAGCAGAATCGATGTGAATGCGCTGGTCTGCAGGCCTGCACCAATGTGTACATAGTGAGCGAACTCCGATATTTCCACAGCCAGGAATCCGGCGCCAAGCAACAGGGTGACGGCAAAGAATAACAGCATCGCTTTCTTGTTGCCGAGGCGCATGGCATGTACGCCAAGGCCGATGGTAAAGCTGCTCGTTAACAGTACGATCGTTTCCAGCAACACCGGTGTGATTTCGAAGATATCGGCGCCGGCTGGGCCGTTGCCGGTGCGATTCACCAACGTGAAGTAGGAAGCGAAAAGCGTGGCAAAAAGCATAATCTCGGCGCCAAGGAAAATCCAGAAGCCCAACACCTTTAAGCGATTTTCTTCGGTACTGTATTCAAGCGGCAGCGAGTGATCTATTTTCATTAGCTAACACCCCGCAATTTCGTCTCTGTTTCCTCAATTTTTTCAACGGAAATGTAATGGCCATGATCCTGTTCGAAGGAACGGAGAGCCATACAAGCAAAGATCCCGATGGTCGTGATGATGAGCGGAATCCACATGCTGAAGATAAATGAAAAGCCCCAGGCGAAGAAGATACAGCCCATGATAAATGGCACACCGCTGTTATTTGGCATATGAATTTTCTCGTATTTGCCTGGGAATAAGTCATGCCCATTTTTCTTCGCATCCCAGAATGCTTCAATGGAATTGACTTGCGGTACTACGGCAAAGTTGTATGCTGGCACCGGACTGTGCGTAGCCCACTCCAGCGTGCGGGCATCCCATGGATCCGAACCGATATCTCTTGAAGCGTAACGAATGCTGTAGTAGATGTTGTACACGATCAAAACAAATCCTGCCGCGAGTACAAGCGCTCCGATGAATGAAATCATATTCCACATGCCAAATCCGGTTGATGCCGAGTACGTGTACATCCGGCGCGTTTGCCCATCCAAACCGGAGAAGAACATCGGCATGAATGCCAGGAGTGTGCCGATTGCGATCATCCAAGCCGTGATTTTCCCGATTCTTTCATTCAGCATGAACCCGAACATCTTTGGCCAGTAGTAGGTGAGACCGGCCAGCATCGCAAATACAACACCCGGAATAATCACCATGTGGAAGTGAGCCACCAGGAACATCGTATTGTGGTATTGGTAGTCGGCAGCAGACATCCCGAGCATCACCCCGGTCACCCCGCCGATCGTGAACAGCGGAATGAACAGCATGGCGTAAAGCATCGGAGTGGTAATCACGATTTTTCCCTTCCACAGCGTGAACAGCCAGTTGAAGATCTTCACCCCTGTTGGAACGGCAATCGCCATGGTCGTGATCGAGAAGATGCTGTTCGCTACGGCTCCCTGGCCCATGGTAAAGAAATGGTGCGCCCAGACCAGGAACGAGAAGAGCGAGATGACCACCATCGAGGCAACCATCGATTTGTAGCCGTAGAGGTTGCGCCGCGCAAAGGTTGAGATCACTTCACTGTAAATACCGAATGCCGGCAAGATCAAGATATACACTTCGGGATGGCCCCATACCCAGAACAAGTTGGCCCAGAGCATATCCATGCCGCCATTCGTTGTTGTAAAGAAGTTCGCCCCAAACAGCCGGTCAAACGTCCCCATCGCAAGCGCCACCGTCAACACGGGAAAAGCGAACACGATGATCACGTTGGTAATGAGAGAAGACCATGTAAACATCGGCATTTTCATCAAAGTCATGCCAGGCGCTCTCATTTTCAGAATGGTGGTGATGAAGTTAATACCCGTCATCAAGGAACCGATACCGGCGATCTGGATCGCAATCATGTAGTAATTTGTTCCGACAGATTTGCTGAATTCATTGCCTGCAAGCGGGAAATAAGACGTCCAACCTGCATCGGGAGAACCGCCAACCACGAAAGAGATGTTGAACAGCATGGCCCCCATGAAAAACAGCCAGAAACTTAACGCATTCAAACGGGGGAACGCTACATCGCGAGCGCCAATCTGCAGCGGAACGACGAAGTTCATCAAGGCCATAATAAACGGCATGGCCATAAAGATGATCATCACGACCCCGTGTGTTGTAAAAATTTCATTATAGTGCTGGGCATCCAGCAGCGTGTTGTCCGGCACGGCGAGCTGGGCGCGCATCATAATCGCATCTGCCCCGCCGCGGAAAAGCATCAGCAAAGCGGAGATCAGGTACATGATGCCGATGCGTTTGTGGTCCACGGTTGTCAGCCATTCACGCCAGAGATAACCCCATTTTTTAAAATAAGTCAAGCCCGCAACGATTGCGATCACCGTTAAACCGATGGCAACCATCGACGCGTAAATAGCAGGATTTGGATGAGGTATGGCAAACCGGTCAAAAAAACCCATCTTGTGCGTCTCCTTTCAGAAAACCTAATTGCTTGCCGAGTAAACCGATGTTATACATGCGATGAAAATTAATGATGATCGTGGTTTGATTCTCCTTGCTCCGTATGTTCACCGGCATCGCTTGACTCATGATCATGTCCAGCCTGTTCACCGGCATCGCTTGACCCATGATGATGTCCGCCATGTTCACCTTCCGGAGCCGGCATAAACGCTAAATGGGTACCCGTGTACGTGGATTGGCCAACGTGACCAGGCTCTAACAGCTCCTTGAATTTTTCTTCCGTGAGAGGTGCCGCAGTCGTTTTCACTTCTTTCACCCATTTATCAAATTCATCCGGTGACACCGCTTTTACGTTGAACGTATTTTCAGCGAACCCTTCTCCGCTGAAGTTTGCATTTCGCCCCATGTATTCCCCGGGGACGTCAGCTGCCAGGTATAACGTGTTCACCATGTCGCTCATTGCGTACTTTTGTCCGCCAAGCTGCGGAATCCAGAAGCTGGTGATGGGACCGTAGGAATAAAGCTTAAACTCCAGCGGTCGATTCGTTGGAATGTACAGGTAGTTAACGGTCTCGATATTTTCCTCCGGATAGCTGAAATGCCACTTCCAATTGGAGGAGGAAGCGTAAACCACCAATGGCTTTTGATCCTCGTAGCCTTTTGGCATTGCCTCTACTTTATTGTTGCTTTGCACCGAAACAACTGAAAGGAAGGTGACGATGATAACAGGAATCCCGATACAGATCGCTTCGACAACCTTGCTGCCTTCAATGTGCGGAGGTTCATAATCTGCAGGCTGTTTCGATGCGCGGTATTTGATTAGCATAAAGGCCAATAAAGCGAAAACAGCAATCACGATAAACGACATGATCCCGATAGACAGCATAATGTCTTTGGCTTGCGTTTGCGCTTGAGGACCTTTCGGGTCTAATACCAGTAATGGTTCACAACCGGTCAGTACCGTCATGACAGCCAGAGCAATGCTTATTAAAGCCCATTTCCTTTTCATACAGCTTCCCCTTTCAATTGCTCTTGGAAAGTGAAAAAATTCACAATCATTCTTGCTTGAAGTAAGAGAATTCATGGAACATGCGGGTGTTTTTTTATTGGAATGTTACATTCATGATAACATCGCCATTCATGCGCTCACTGTCCACTTTGTTACGGAATGACGGCTAAATCGTGTCGAAATTGAGAAGGTAACGAACTGGAATCTTGAATTTGTAAAAAGAGGTTTGTCCTACTAGTTGAATGTCCCAGAGCTATAAATCCCGTTGTTTTACGCTAAGGAAAGGAATGGACCCTCTCCCCGTAAAACCGAGGAGAGGGTCCGTTTATTGAAAGAAATTAAACTCAAACACGCTCTTGCCTAACACGTGATTGAGCGGGATAAACCCGATGTCTCGGCTGTCCCTGCTGTTGTTGCGGTTGTCCCCCATGACGAAAATATGGTTTTCCGGAACAACCCATTCCCCGTCGGCCACAAAATCCATCGTCTCCTTGATATAGGGCTCTTCTAGGGCTTGGCCGTTGCGGTACACTTTGTGATCCTTAAACTCCAAAACATCCCCGGGCCTGCCGATCACCCTTTTTATATAAAGGAAGTGGTTTTCTGTCTTCTGAAACAGACCGAACAACGGATTCTCCAATAAGTCATCCTTGAAAGTACGCTGTCGATCCACGCGGCTGTCGATGACGACGATATCGCCGTAGTCGGGAAGATAGGAAAAAGTATGGGAAAGCTTTGATACAATGACCCGTTCCTGATCATGCAAGGTAGGGTCCATCGAATGGCCTTCCACTTTGAAAGGTTGGAATACAAATATGCCGATAAACAGAGCGAGTATGACAGCTATCCCCAAAGAGCGGATCCAGCTCCACACCTCTTTTATAATATTCACCAGATTCCCTGCCTCTCCATGTCAGATACGAACCATTATACCACAGCCTGGATTGGCAGGGACAATGACAATGCCATGACACCGGGTAACCCGCTATCATGGCATTGGTTGCAGGCTGGCCCCTGCCGCTTACGCATTCCAGCTGTATTTGTACTGCGGATCCTCGACCGCCTGTGCCTGTTTGACGACGTGCAGGGGACGGAAGGTATCGAGCATGACGGCGAGCTCCTGCGTCTCCTTTTTGCCGATGCTCGCTTCTACCTTGCCCGGGTGGGGACCGTGGGGGATTCCGCACGGATGAAGGGTCAGCGAGCCTTCGCTGATGCCCTTGCGGCTCATGAAATTCCCCTTCACATAGTAGAGCACCTCATCGCTGTCCACGTTGCTGTGGTAATAAGGCGTGGGGATCGCCTCCGGGTGGTAGTCGTACATGCGCGGGACGAACGAACAAATCACCAGATTGTTCGCCTCGAACGTCTGATGAATCGGCGGCGGCATGTGAATCCGTCCGGTAATCGGCTCAAAATCGCCAATATTAAAAATCCAGGGGTAGAGGTAACCGTCCCAGCCCACGACGTCGAGCGGATGATGGTTGAACAAGTGGGAATGCAGGAACCCTCTTGACTTGGTGCGAACCTCGTACTCCCCTTGGTCCGTGTGGGTCTCCAGTACTTCCGGTCCGCGAATATCCCGCTCACAGAAAGGACTGTGCTCCAGAAGCTGTCCGTGATGATTCCGGTAGCGCTTCGGGGTCGTGATCCAGCTCGTCGTCTCGATCACGAGAAACTTCGCTTCCCCCGGATCCGGCACGATCCGGTAGATCGTCCCTACCGGCATGACGATGTAATCCCCGGGCTGGTAGCGCAAGGTTCCGAACATCGTCTCCGCCTTGCCTGTTCCGGCATGGACAAACAACACCTCGTCGCCGTCGCTGTTTCGGTAAAAATAGTCCATCGGCCGGTCAGGCCGGGCCACGGCGATCTGCACGTCATCATTTCCGAGCAAATACTGCCTGCCTTCGACAGCATCCCCGGGCTCCACAAATGGATGGGTAAAAAAGTGCCGATGGCAAAGATCGGCCTGCTCTTCATAGACTGGCCGGCAGTCCTTGAGCAGCGCAGAGTGTACGATCCGGGTCGGCGGATTGTGGTGATACAGGATCGATTGGATGCCGGAAAATCCTTTCGTGCCCATGACTTGTTCCCGATACAAAGTGCCGTCCTGCTTGCGGAAAATCGTATGCCGCTTCCGCGGGATTTCCCCCATCTGACGATAAAATGGCATGTAGAACCCTCCTTCGTGCTTACTTCTCCCTTCGCGCCGGCAATACCCGGCCCGTTACGCTGCCAAATCCAATGCGGTAGCCATCGCCCTGGCACCAGCCGCTCATCGTCACCTTGTCGCCATCCTCCAGCCAGACGCGCTGCTCCCCATCTCCCAGCTGAAGCGGTTCCGCACCGCGCCAGGTCAGCTCCAACAAGCAGCCTCTCGATGATTTTTCCGCGCCGCTGACCGTTCCCGATGCCAAGAGGTCACCCGGGCGCAGGTTGCACCCTCCGACGGTGTGGTGGGCGATTTGCTGTGCCATGCTCCAATAGAGGTAACGGAAGTTGCTCGTACAGATCCGCTGCGGCTCAGCCATCTGCCCGCCTTGGAGATCGACAGCCAGTTGGATGTCGAACGATCCCGCCCCTGTTTGCCGCAAATAGGGCAGCGGCTCGGGATCCTGGGGCGGCCCTTGGACGCGAAACGGCTCCAATGCCTCGAGCGGCACCACCCAGGGGGAGATGGATGTAGCGAAGTTCTTGGCGAGAAACGGGCCGAGAGGCTGGTACTCCCACGCCTGGATATCCCTTGCGCTCCAGTCATTGACGAGCACGAGCCCAAAGATATGCTCCTCGGCGCGATCGATCGGGATCGGTTCACCCGGTTCATTGCCCGGTCCGATCAGCCAGCCGACCTCCAGTTCAAAATCAAGCTGGCGGCATGGTCCGAAGGTCGGACGTACTTCATCGGGCCGCTTCATCTGCCCTAGCGGCCGCCGGACATCCGTGCCGCTCACTACGACAGAACTGGCTCGGCCGTGGTAGCCGACAGGCAGATTCACCCAGTTTGGCATCAACGCGTTCTCTTTGCCGCGAAACATGATCCCGACATTTGTCGCATGGTCCTTGGAAGCGTAGAAGTCCGTATAGTCGCCAATTTGTGCAGGCAGGAGCATCTCCACCTCGCTTTGCAAGCGGATGGCCTCAGCCCTCAGCGCATCGTTGTCGCGCAAGGCGGGTTCCTCATCGCTGAGCAGCTGCTGAATCCTCGCTCGCGCCTCCCGCCAGACGGGCCGCCCCAAAGCCATGAAGGCATTGAGCGAAGATTGCCCGAACACCTTCCTGCCCGCCAGGGACGTGTCCTCAAAAAAACCGGCCAGCTCCAGTACAGAAAGATCCAGTACGCAGTCGCCGATCGCGACGCCGACGCGGGGGCTGCCGCCGCTCTTCGGCCGAAACACCCCGTAAGGCAAATTCTGAATGGGAAAGTGGGAATCCGCCGCTGTCTCGATAAATGAACGCTCCACTGTATCTCCTCCTTCTAAAATATATGCAAGGCCCGCAAATCGTCACGCGGCTCGTCAAAGCTGCAGGTGCCGTAGGAACGCAGCATGGAGGCACGCAGCCGGGCGATGGCGGGGACAGAGAGCGAAATCCCCCGCCAGGCCAATCCATCGGCAGTAAAAGAGAAGCTGGCGGAATCTTCGTCGGCCAGGATTTGCTCGATCAGCTCCTCAGGCGCATTCCGCTCATGGGCCAGCAGTCCGGCTGTAAATACATTGACAAAGCCGTGCATGCGGGTGCCCACTTCGGCACGATACATCCGGATCGGATGGTGCAGCCCGGCGGTAAATTTCAACGGAATCCTGCGGTCGCGACAGCCTGCAAGGACGAAGGCCAGCTCCGCCGGCGAGGGAAAGGCAGCAGCGTGAAGACCGCCGGTCCGAAACTTGAGGCCGATGGTGATGGTTCCGCCCTTGCTGGCATTGTACGCTGCAATCGCATCCAGGGCGGCCGTCATCTGCCGCCTCCAGTCCGCAGCAAAAGGGTATGCGGCTTCGCAAAACAGCTCCAGCCCATGCCGCTGCGCCTCTGCCGCAATCGTCTCCAGCAGCCCGTTAGCGGGCGGGGCAGCCGGGGGAAGCGGCAGTTCCAGGACGCCGATGTCTGCGATGTCCGCGTACCGCTGGCAAAAGTCTTGAATCTGCGTCAGGTCTTTACGCAGTCCTGCCAGGCATTCCGCCTCATCCTCACTCTTCCGCCCCAAGGCAGCACAGCTCAAAGGACGCTCTGCTAAAAACAGCGACAGATGCGGTTCCAGCTCGTTCAACCGTGCCGCCGGGACGATAAAGCGCCCCAGCATCCAGGCGTCATCGCTCTCTTGGTAAGCAGCGTAGCGGCGGATCGACTCCTCGAGCGGCAGACTGGCGGGCGGAAACAGCCCCGCGTAATCGAACAGACCTTCCAAAAACCTGTCTAGACTGCCCAATCTCACTTCACTCACTCCTTTCGCTTGAGTCCTTGTTGCATGTGTATGAGTTCGGCTGCCAAATTCTTCATACGCTCTTTTACCTCTGCGTCGATGATTGTATTTTCCCGGTTGAAATGATCCGTATGGGCGTACACATAGCTGGGAGCGACAAAGGCGCGGAAGTAACCGGCGATCGGCTTTGCCTGGTTTTCGATGACCAGATAGTGCTGATAGGTTCCGCCATTGGCCGCAAAGCCCATCACTTTGTGGCGAAACACGGAAGGGGGAACGAGATCAAACACGTTTTTTAACGGAGCCGGGATGGACCCGTTAAAGACCGGAAAGCCAATCAGATAAAAATCCGCGTCTGTCACCTCGGCGATCACCATCCTGGTGTCGTCGTTGTATTGAGCGGGATCTCTTCCATCGCAAAACTGCAGCTCGCAGCCGCGCAAATCCAGCATGCGCGCTTCTACGTCAGGGGCGATTTGCCGGGCCTCTTGCAGGATCTGCTCTACCAGGCTCGCAGTTTTTGCCCCCAGAATGGTGCCGGAAATCCCCAGCAGCTTCATCCTCCATCACTCCTTTTGCGGTTTAGACGACAGATTCTTCCTTGGCCTGTTCCCGAAAAGCGGGCATCACTTCGCGGGCAACCAGCTCCATGGACTTCAGCACCTGTTCATGCGGCAGTCCGCCGAAGTTCATCAACATCATGATATGATCGCAGCCGGCTTCTTTGTATTTTTTCAGCCTGCGGATGACATCTTCGGGCGTGCCGATCAGCAGCTGCTCGCGGGCTTCCAGATCCTCATACTGAGCCCCTTTTCCGTATTGGCGGGTTTCCAGATACAGATTCACATGGGGCTTGGCGATTCGCTCCGCCGCTTCTAAAGTCTCCGCTACAAACGTATGGACGGCAAGCGGTGTATTGATCTTTCGCTCGTCATGCCCCGCTTCCAGATACGCCGTCCGGTAATCGCTGATGACCTGGCGAAGCTCCTCGATGCTGTTGCTGGAGACGTAGGGCACGCCCATGATGTTGTAGCCCATCTTCCCGACGTACTGGGCTCCCTGTGACCGCAGGGCGCCGATCCAGAGCGGGACCTGCTTCTGTTTGGGGATGACCTGCAGCTTGATATCGGTGAACTGGTAGTACTCTCCTTGATGCGAGAATGTCTCGCCCGTCCAGGCCTTTTCGATCACGGCCAGGGCATCGTTGAAGCGGAAGGCCTTGTCTTTGCCTTCGACGTTGAATCCGGCGAATTCATGGGGCAGGTAGCCGCTTCCCAGCCCCAGATTCAACCGCCCGTCACTCAGCACGTCCACCAAGGCGTAGTCCTCGGCCACCTGTATCGGATTATGAAAGACCAGAGAGACGATCGACACACCCAGCCGGATTCTCTTTGTCCGCTCGGCTGCAGCCGTCAGCAGGATATGCGGCGACGTCAGGATGCCATACTCGCTGAAATGGTGTTCCGCAAACCAGACGGATTCGTATCCGAGGCGATCGGCCTCCACAGTCTGCTCCAGTACCTCCTGCAGCAGCTTGGCAGGCGTGCGGTCAAACTTTGCCTGGTAGTTGTCAAATACGGTAAACAGTCCAAATTTCATCGCGTTTGTCCTCCTAGATCTTATGAGATGTAATTTATTTCCAAAAGGAAAAACCAGCGCGCCAAATGGCCTTAAAAGGGCTCTTTGAGCGGCTGGTTGATACCTACTACCTGAAGAGAAGGAGCGCTTCTCCCCCGTAGATAACTCAGCAGGGAACTATTTCATTTCGCAATAGCGATCATAGGCTTGCTGCAGCGCATAGAGAATTGCGCCCTGACCGGGGACCAGCATGGTCGACTTCAGCTTCTCCTTTGCTTCGCCAAGGCCATTTTTGACGCTCATCCCTCGCAATTGATGACTGACAAACTCATTTGTCATGTCCATCACGAAGGAAAAGGATATATCCTCGATGATATCCGTGTCGCGGTTAATCACCATGACACAGCCAACCAGTTTATACACTTCATACATAGAGGTCCCTTTCGGTATTTCCGCAAAGCCGGCAACCAGTACCGTGTTTTCTGCCAATGGAGCAGCCCCCTCTCGTTAGTGTCCGCTTAAATAGGCCGCCCGGATTCGATCGTCGTGCATCAGTTGATCAGGATTGCCCGCCATTTTGATCCTGCCGTTTTCCAAGACGTAAGCGTAATCAGCGATTCTCATGGCCGCCCGCGCATTCTGCTCTACGAGGAGGATGTTCATCCCCATCTGCTTCAACTGGTACAGCTTGTCGAAGATTTCCTCGACAATCATCGGAGCGAGACCTAAAGACGGTTCATCAAGCATCAGTACCTCCGGATGGGACATCAGTCCGCGGGCGATCGCCAGCATCTGCTGTTCGCCTCCGCTCAAGGTGCCGGACAGCTGCTTGCGCCTTTCCTTCAGTACCGGGAACAGCTGATACATTTTTTCTACGTCTTCGGCAACCTGCTGCTGGCCATGCCTGCTGCAGTAGGCTCCAAGGCGCAAGCTTTCCTCCACGGTCAGCTCCGGGAACATCCCCCTGCGCTCGGGCACGAGGTTGATCCCCTGCCTGGCCAGCTGCTCCGCCGGGATGCCGGTAATGTCTTTGCCCTGGCACGTGACCCTTCCCGCCTTTGCCGGATACAGCCCGGCGATCGTACCGAGCAGTGTCGACTTCCCCGCCCCATTGGCCCCGATGATGACGGCAAGTTCTCCTTTATACAGACGCAGCGCAACTCCCTTGAGGGCGTGTATGTCACCGCGGAGGGCGTGCAGGTCGTCTGCTTGCAGGACGGGCTGCTCCTGTTCGGTGCGGCTTTTTCTCGCGTATTCCCGCTGGACGTCGCGGCCGAGGTAGGCCTCGATGACGCGTTCGTCCCGGCTGATCTCCTCGGGAGTTCCTTCCGCAATTTTGCTGCCAAACTCGAGGACGATGATCTTGTCGGACACCTCCATGACGGTAGCGAGATCGTGTTCGATCAGAAAGATGCTGAGCCCTTCGGCCTTCAAACGCCTGATCAGTTCGACCATCCCCGCCACTTCTTCGCGGCTCATCCCGGCCATCGGTTCATCGAGAAGCAGCAGCTTCGGCTCCAAAGCCAAGGCGCGGGCCACCTCCAACAGGCGCTGTTCGCCAAAGGACAAATCCTTGGCAGGGTGATCTGCCAGATGAGCGAGGCCGACCAAGGAGAGCTTTTCCATGGCAGCCCTTTTGGCTTCCGCCTCCGCCTTTTGCACGGAAGCAAACCTGAGCATCGACGGGAGCATGCTGGGTGTCCGCGTTTTGGGCAGAGCGACCATGACGTTTTCAACGACTGATAAATTATGGAAAATTTGCAGGTTTTGAAACGTCCTGGCAATCCCTAACGCAGCGATCTGATGCGGCTTCAGATTGTCGATTTTCCGCCCGAGGAACCGCACCTCCCCCGCATCCGGCGTGTACATCCCGGTAATGCAGTTAAACGTGGAGGTTTTCCCTGCGCCATTTGGGCCGATGAGAGAAACGACTCGGCCAGGCTCTACCTGAAACGTATTGTCGTTGACCGCCACCACGCCGCCGAATCGCTTGGTTACCTTTTCAAATTCAAGCAGACAAGTGCTCATGGGGTTTCACCTCTTCGTCTGGCTTTGGCGCTGCGGAAGATGCCGATAATCCCGTTCGGCATGTAGATCATCATCAGCACCAGCAATAGTCCAAAGAAGATGACTTCGATCGAGCCGCCGGAGCTGGCCTGCCCGATCAACAGCGGAACGTATTCCCTGAGCAGTTCGACCAACAGCGTGACGACCAGCACGCCCACCATCGCTCCCCAGACGGAAACCAGCCCGCCCAGTACGGCCATCACCACAAACTTGATCGACATGTCGAAATGAAACACGGCCGGGCTGATAAAGCCCATGTAACAGGCGTAAAGCCCTCCGCTCAAACCGGCAAACATCCCGCTGATCACAAAAGCCTGCAGACGGTACCGGCCGGTATCAATCCCCATCGCTTCCGAAGCGGCCTGACTGGCGTGCATCGAACGAAGATTCCGGCCCCAGCCGGACTTGACCAGGTTGCTGCACAAGATCAAACAGACGATAGCCGCGATCCACACGAAGACAAACCAGGCGGCATCGCCCGAAACCTGGAGCGGGCCTGCCTGCAGGCCGGGAATTCCGATCAAACCGGAAGACCCGCCGGTCCACTCCGTCTCTTCGATCAGGACGATGTTGACGACGATGCCAAAGCCGAGAGTGGCCAGCGAAAAATAATGTCCCTGCAAATTTCTCGTAATCAGCCCCAAGCCGAAAGCGATCAAGCCGGATACGATCACCGCCAGCGGAATGCCCAGCAAAGGAGAAATCCCCAGCTGAACCGCTCCTGTGCCGGTAACGTAGGCGCCGATGCCCCAGAATGCTGCCCCGGCCAGCGATACCAGGCCGGCAAACCCCATCAACAGCGTAATCCCGACTGTCGCGATACAGTAGATTCCCATGATCACAAACACACTGGTCAGATAGCTGCCTAACAGGAGCGGCCCTGCGAACAGAACCGGCAGCAGCAGGAGCAGCCAAAGCCACGCCCGGCTTCTGATGCGCATCGGATGGGTCGGTTTTGTCTGTTCCAGCATTTTTTCCATGTTAGATTGGCCCACCTCTCTTACACCCGTTTCCCGCTTCTTGCACCAAGGATCCCCTGCGGCCTGAAGATGAGCACCAAGAGAAGGATCAGAAAGGCGATCGCATCCTTGTACCCGGATGAGACCAACCCTGCTCCGAGCGATTCCAGGACACCGAGCAGCACGCCGCCCGCGACAGCCCCCGGTATGCTGACCAACCCTCCCAGCACCGCCGCGACAAATCCTTTCAAGCCGATCATCAGGCCCATGTCATAGGTAGCCAGAGAGACCGGAGCGACCGACACGCCGACTGCCCCCGCCAGTCCCGCCCCCAGGACAAAGGACAAGAGGGCCATCCGATTCGGGGAAATCCCCATCAGCCGGCTTACCTCCCGGTTCATCATGCAGGCCCTGAGCGCCGAACCCATCGCCGTCCGCTCGAAGAAAACAAACAGCGCCAGCATACAGATCAGGGCGATCCCTCCGATGAAGAAATCCTGCCGGGGAATCACCGCACCGAGGAAGCTGACCGGCTCTCCCGCCATGAACGGCGGAAGGGTCAAGGGACTGCTCCCCCACAGCAGCTGGGAAAGTCCCCGCAGTGTCGTCGACAGCCCGATCGTGATGATGATCAGGACGACATCGCTGCTGTGCCTGGCAGGATACAGGGCCAGCCTCTGCACGATGCCCCCGACCGCTGCCGAGACAAGGATCGCGGCGATGCAGGCAATCCACAGCGGTGCACCGGCGGAAGTCATCGCAGCCCCCGACATGGCGGCCACCATGACAAACTCCCCCTGGGCGAAGTTGATCACGCCGTTGACGTTGTAGATCGTAACGAATCCCACTGCAATCAGCGCATAGATTCCGCCTACGGTCAGGCCGGAAAACAACAATTGGACCAAATCTGAACTCATCCTACCTTCTCCTCGTTATTTCGCCATTTCCCATCGGCCGCCTTTTACCTGGATGATGATCACATCCTCCGGCTTCAACCCCTGATGATCGTCAGGGCTGAGATTGAAGACGCCCGTCGTGCCGACCAGGTTTTGAATCTTCTCCATGTTTTCCCGGATCGTCTCCCGGTTTACCTGGTCTCCCGCCATCTCGATCGCTTTGGCCAAAAGCAGCATCGTATCGTAGGCCATCCCGTCGATCGGGCTGACACCCGTCTTAAACTTGGATTCAAAATCCTTGACGTACTTCGTAAGCAGCTCTTTTTGCGGATCGCTGTCTGCCAGCTGATCGGCCACCCATACCTTTCCGGAAGCCATGTACGTTCCCTCCGCTGCCTCAGATCCCGCCAGTTCCACAAAGGCGTTGGACCCGGCCCCGGCACCATAGATCAGCATGGAATCCAGCTTCAACTCCCAGAAATTGCGGTTTACGATCGAAGCGGAAGGGGGTATTGCCCAGACGACCACCGCGTCCGGATTTTTTGCTTTGATCTTAGTCAGTTGGGGCTTCATATCCTTGTCGCCCCCGCCGAATTTCTCTTCTGCCACGATGTTGAGCCCAAATTCTTTGGCAACCGCTTCAAACGCCTTTCTGCCGTCTTCTCCATAGGCGTTGTTCATCGACATAAACGCCACATTGGTCTTCCCCTTCTCCTTCAAAAACGCGGCGATGCTGTGTGCATTGTTATTGTTGTTGACCGGCGTCTTGAAGATATACGGGCGCTCGCTGGCCGGCTCCACGATCCCGTCACCGGAGCCGACGGACACCAGCGTTACCTTCTGCTGATTCATATACGGCACGATCGGCATCGTCGTCGGAGTCGTCCCGCCGCCGATCACGGCCAATACCTTGTCCTGCTCTACCAGCTTCTTCGTCACCACGAGAGATTGCGTTTCACTAGACTCGTTGTCATAGACGACCAGTTCAATGGGAACGCCGTTAATGCCGCCTTTCTGATTCAGCTCTTCTACCAGCATCTCTACCGCATTTTTCTGCGGCACGCCCCATACCGAGGAACCTCCCGTCAGCTCCAGATTGATCCCGATCTTATAGCTGGCCGGCTTCTCTGTTTTTCCGGTTGATTGGGTGCCTGTGCCTGATCCTGAGCCGCTCTCCCCGGCTCCTCCAGCCGCCGATCCGCCTGAACCAGGCTGGGTGCCGGAGCAAGCCGCCAAACTGAACGATAGAATACATACCATGAGTACCGCCAAAGCAAAGCGCATTCTTTTCAACACAATCCCCCCATATTTGTTTTAGAAAATGAAAAAACCAGCAGAACAGAAGAGAAGAAGCGAGAACAAGCCAAATAGGCCGTTCACTTTCCTGTCTTCCATCCCGCTGGTTGTGTATCTACTTCACCCAGGTCGGGCTCCTGTCCCTTCCTGCATAGATAGTCCAGCTTTACTATTCACGCTTATGATTATATTATAAAAACTCGGATTATTGCAAGCGCTTTTATTAGAGATTAATATTGAACCATCTCGCAATACCGTTCATGCGCGACCCGCAGGGACTGAATGATGGCACGCTGCGCCGGGGCCAGGAAACGCTCCTCTATCTCCTGGACGATCTCGTCTACCCCATTCCGCACCGATCTCCCCCTCACCAGCGAACAGATAAATTCATTGGTGACATCCATGATAAACGTAAAAGAAACATCCAGGATCAGATCCGTATCCCTGTCGATAATCAAGACACAGCCGACCGTTTTTTGCACTTCGTATAGAGTCGTGCCTTTCGGGAGTTGGGCGAAGCCAGCTACGAGAACAGATCGCGGGTTGTTTTTCCAGTCCATATTCTACCATCCTTTATTACTGGTCAGAGTTTCTGAGATGATTTTACTCATTATTAGGATGTTTGTGAATACGTATCACAGCTTAATCTGTGGAACAGACTTTTCCGCTTCGTCGATGTGAAAGAACGGTTCCTGCTGAAAGCCGAACATGCCTGCAAACAGATTGGTCGGAAAGCTCATGACCGCCGTGTTGAATGCTTCGACACTGTCGTTGTAAAACTGTCTCGCAAAGCGGATTTTGTCCTCGATCGAAGTCAGCTGCTGCTTTAAGTAGAGGAAGTTTTCATTCGCTTTCAGGTCGGGGTAGCTTTCCGCTACCATCAATAATCTGCTTAAAATTCCGCTGATTTCGCCGCTGACTGCAGCCTTGTCCTGAACCGACCCCGCGGAGACATATTTCGTTCTCAGCTCGGTCACGCGGGTAAGCGTTTCTTTTTCATGCGCCGCATATCCTTTGACTGTTTCAGTCAAATTGGGGATCAGGTCGAACCTGGTTTTCAAGACGACATCCACCTGCGACCAACTGCTGCGAACCCGGTTTTTAAGCAAGATCAGGCGGTTGTAAGAGAGTATGATCCACAAGAACAACAGAATGACGATTCCGATCGTAATATACAAACCCATTTGCAAACCCTCCTTCTCAAAATGCGCCGCGGCCGCCGCCTCCTCCGCCGCCTCCACCGCCGGAAGAGAATCCGCCGCCCGACCCTCTTGAAGAGGGAAGATTGCTCTTCGCGGCAGAGACTGTCCTGTCGAATGAATCGGCAAAATGGTCAAAATGCTGATGAAGACCGCCGTCAGTTACCGCCGAGTAAACGGCATGCTGTTGAAGATCCGGCCGAACGAGGTCGGTATTTGCGATGGCGATGACCTTTTTGGCTGCACCCAGCGAAATGGCGTAGACGAGATAGTGCTCCCACAAATGAACGGCTAGCGGTTCCCTCGAGGCCATTTGGCTGTAATCCTGTAAAAACCTTCTGAACGCCTTCCACTTAGCCCGTTCAGTTGCACCTGATCTCGTTCGCCTTTTGATCTTGAATCCATAGAAAAAGAGGGGAAACGCGCAAATCAACAGCCATTTCACAGTGTCGGGCGCGAAGAAGACCAAAACGGCGATTTGTGCCAAAGCGATGCCGATGGCAATATTCCGGCCGGTTTTGGATGAATCGAAATAGTCCTTCCGAGTTGCTTCCTGTACTACCATGTTTTCCCACTCGCTCAACCGGTTGACAAATGTTCGGGCATTGGCCTTTTTTTTGGTGTAATCGCGGATATCCAAGAGCGATACTTCGTTGTTTTTGCCAAGCTGCCTGAAAAGCCAGTCGATCAAATAGGCCTCGTGCTGCTTTAACCCGTCTGTCTGTTCGTCGATCAGTGTAAATCGGTAATCGTATTTTTCTTTGCGGAACAAACCGCCATCTTTCTTGACCACTTGCATGTCAACGTATTTTTTTCGAACCAGATCGATCAGCGTCGCCATCAGGTCCTTGGACTGAATGTTGTAATCCATCAGGCAGCTCACAACCGCAGGCGTCACGTCTTCGGGAAGTTCGCGACAGTACTTTCCGCTCCATGCCGGCCGGTACTCCTTGTCGTATTTGATGAAAAGAATCACGATGACTGCCAAATTGGCGACGAACAGGGCAATGGCGTAATAGAGCAATCTCCAGGGCCGATTTTTTTCCGCTTCCCGCTGTTTGTCTGCATCTTCCGCCCACTTTACTTCCTGCTGCCTGATATTGTCCAGCATCGGAGTGTTCTCGATTTTTGAGCTGTCCGGGACATATTCCTTGGGAAACAAGACTCTAGCTTCCAGCATTTGTTCTGCTTGTAAGGGGCTAACCTGGTACCGGACCACGCCATCAGCCGGAATTTCCACTGATCCTGACAGGGGGCCGTGCCCGAACGCCAGGATCTCCTCCTGCCCTACCCCGCCTGGAAGCTCAATCTCAATACGCACTGAGCCCAACCTGCTCGGATTGGAGTCATCGAAAAACTTCCAGTACAGCTCGGCGGTATCTTCATAAAGCTTCACGACATTTTTGAAAGTGTACGTAAATTTGAAGACTTTGGTTTCATCGTGTGCCTGATCGTACACTTTATACTCGATTTGCTCGCCTTTGCCTGTCGTTTCGAAGGTGAGCGGAATTTCTTGCTGGGGACCCGCTTCAAAGGCCTGGAAGTTCTCGATACCGTCCGATCCGGACGAATCGAGCAGTACGAGAATGCCGTTAAAATCCCCGTTGAACCAGTACGTGTCCTGTTCCGTCACCAGCATGTCGCCATTCTGGTCGATTCGGGCATGAATAACCACATCAGTGATATCAAACGAACGTTCGCTCGCATGAACGGGGGCGCCAGGCAGGAACAGAAACAGCAAACTTGTGAGCCCGGCGACGATTTTCTGAAAAAAGGTCATCTTCGCGCCCCCTTCATGGGATATCAGCCGCGGTTACAGTCACAACACATTGTCTGTAATATCCTCCATCCTCCGCGGTCGCTGTAATCCTTGTCTTGCCCGCCGCGACACCCGTTATCTTGCCGGTATCGTCCACGGTGGCGATCTTGTCGTCGTCGCTGGACCACGCAAGGTCCGGGAATGTAGCGTTATACGGCGTGACCGTCGCCTGCAAGGTTTCGCTCTGCCCGGCTTTCAGCGAAAGTTCGGTTTTATTCAGGACTACTCCGGCTACGGAGACCATCCCGACAGCGTAGAGATTGTGATCATACGAGCCGATATAGACAGCTCCATCGGGTCCAATTGCCGGTGAGGATGCGATAAAACCTCCTGTAGCGAACTCCCATTTTTTCTTGTTGTTCGGATTGATCGCATACAGTTTCTTGTCTTCAGAACCGACATAGATGGTACCATCTGCTCCTACGACGGGCGCGGATGACACTTCCTTATTTGTTGCAAACTCCCATTCTTTCTTGCCGTCCGGTTTGAGCGCATAGATTTTGGAGCCGGCACTGACGTAAATGATGCCGTTTGCGCCTACTGTGGGCGAGGATTGAAAGCCTACATCAGCGAGTTCCCATTTTTTCTTGCCGTTCGGATTGACCGCATACAATTTTCTGTCACCAGACCCTGTGTAGATGGTGCCGTCTGCTCCAATTGCAGGTGAGGTGTAAATGGAATCGCCTGTTTTGAATGCCCATTTTGTCGTTCCGTTCGGCTTGATCGCATACAGATTCGTATCGCCAGAACCAATATAGATGGTACCGTCTGCTCCGATGGCAGGTGAGGAGTAGATCGGTTTCTCTGTTTTGGCCTTCCATTTCTGCTTTCCATCCGGATTGACTGCATACAAATTTCCATCGCCGGAACCCACATAAATCGTGCCATCTTCACCAATAGCGGGAGTCGAGTCTATGTCCCATTTTGTTGCGAACTCCCACTTTATCGTTCCATCTGGATAGATCGCATAAAGTTTATTTTCCATGCCGACATAGATGATGCCGTCACTCCCGATCGCCGGGGAGGCGAAGACTTCGCTTTCGGAATCGATTTCCCATTTCTTCTTTCCTTTCCGATCCACAGCGTAAAACTTTTTGTCGCCCGAACCAAAATAGACTGTGCCGTCCGCTCCGATCGCTGGTGTGGAGCGGATTTCCCCCTTTGTCTTGAACGTCCAGCGAGGCCGGCCGTTTGAACTTGACACGGCAAGAGACTTGACGATTTCCTGGGTAAGCTTAACATCTGGGTTTAGCTTGATATCAGGGTTTAGCTTGATATCAGGGTTTAGCTTGACATCAGGGTTTAGCTTGACATCAGGGTTTACGTTTTGATCCGGATTCAATTTTACATCCGGGTTATTCAGCTTTAGATCCAGGTTCGGTTCAATGGCATTTGCATTTGTGTAATGGAGCGGAAACAGGCCGGCAAAGAGAAACACGGAAGTGAGTACAGCAGAAAACCATTTCCTCTTAATCATCGCAACGTTCCTTTCCATGCTGCTTGCTAAACAATACTCTAATTATGGCCCTTGCTTGCAATGCGTCCTGTTTTTAGCACCTTGATGCACATCCAGAGAATCGCGATTGGTAAGCTGATGTAACTTATTAACCCCAATATGTCGATTAGGGAGCCGAAGACATTCAGTACTCCGGCAATCATAATCAGCGCTCCGGGCCAACGTGTTAGTTTGCTATAAAGGTAAATGGACAAACCGTAAAGAACCTCGCCGACCAGAATCAAGATGGAGGACGTAAATCCCGCCTCACTTATTGGCCCATAATCCGAAAGGTTCTCAAAGTTCGCAGATGGATTCAGTTCATGAATCACAGGTAAAGAAAACCCGACTAATTCGACATAGCCGATTGTCCATACGAATGCGATAAGCATGATAACGATGCTGAAAAATCCGAGTTTCCCCAGATTCTCAAATTGACGTAAATAAACTGCGATGGCCCCGAACATGACTAAGATCCAGGCCAAAACATTCAAATAGATAGAAAAGGTGGATTCCAATCCTGAAATGTTGACAATAATGCTTGCAATCTGAACAAAAAGCCCCAAGATACCGAACACTGCAAATACCTGAACAACCTTTGTTAATGTCACATTTCCACCCCCCTAGAAAATTAAAGATTTATTCGATTGGCGCCCACAAAAATCCCCTCCACCAGATTTATTCTAAAAAAGGGGACGTTTCAAAAGCGTTTCAAAATGAAAAAGCCCTCATCCAGATTCATACGTGAGAAGAGGGCGTTTCAAAATTCTTCGTATTTTCCCAGCACACGCAAACAATTTCCGAGCGCCACTTCACAGAGAGAACGTTCCCGGAGCGAAACGGAGGATGCGTTACGTTCCAGCCATTGCCTGTAAGCTTTTTCCGCTTCGTTGGGATTGCCGCCGGTCGCGGCGAATAAATCGGACGAATGGCGCTCTGTCAACGTATTGCCGACAATCGTCAGGTACCGATCTATTTGCGGCATGCATTTTCGCGGATCATGGATTCGTTTTCGTAAATTGGCCTGGGCTTGTTTCTCAGTGGAATCCGGCCAAAAATCAAAGGCGATTTGCCTTCTGCTTTGCGGCATGTCAAATCCGAGAATCAGGTATGCCAACAGCAGCTTGATCTTTCTGCCGGGAATTGCAGTGATGACCTTATCGTCGAGGATGATTTGCAGGCCACCCAATAACCGGAAACGGAAACCGACCAAAATACAAACCTCCCGTCAAATTTTCCGTTCATTACCCTTTATCCTAATTCATACGGTCATTCTATCAAGAGAAGTACTGACGGTTGAAACTTACATGACCACATGAAAAGCAAAAAACCTCCCTCAGATCTAGCCCGAAGAAGGAGGGATTGTAAACGGTTATCCGGACGGCACCTTCCGGCCGAACGCAAATATCACGGAAAAATATTCACGACGGAATCGGTAGAACACTTCACGTGTTCTCCGCTTCCATAACCACGATGCGGTCACAGATCGCATCTACGTCTTCTTTATCATGGGTAACAAAAATGCACGTCATCTTCGCCCTGTTCAAAATCTCTTTGAGTTCCTGCCTGATCTTTCCCTTCAGGTCGGCATCGAGATTGCTGAACGGTTCGTCCATCAGCAGGATGGCCGGCTTGGGGGCAAGCGCCCGGGCCAATGCCACACGCTGCTGCTGTCCTCCGCTCAACTCGTGGGGGTAGCGCCGCTCGTATCCTCGCAGCTGCACCAGTTCCAGCATCTCGTCCAATCGCTTGGCTCTCTCTGTCCGGGACAATCTTTGCAAGCCAAAAACGATGTTTTGCGAAACCGTTATATGGGGAAACAGCGCGTAGTCCTGAAACACCATGCCAACACCGCGTGCTTCCGGCTCCACAAAATTCCGCTGCGAAACCACAACTTTTCCGGCAATCGCGATCGTCCCTCCTGCTGGTTCCTCCAATCCGGCAATCAGTCGAAGCAGGGTGCTTTTCCCGCTTCCGCTCTGGCCCAGAACCCCGACGATCTGTCCCTGGCTGATAGACAGGCTGAAGTTTTGGATCGTCCATTCTTTCGCATTCTGATAGCGAAAGAAGAGATCTCGTATCTCAAAAAAGTTCATCGCTCCTGCTTCTCCTCTCCAACTCGGTGAAAGAGCAATACGGAAATCATACTGATCCCGATGATCAACAAAGACGGTATCGACGCCTCGATAATCTGTTCGTCATTGGCGTACTGGTACGCCTTCGTGGCCAGCGTCTCAAAGTTGAACGGCCGCAGCAGCAATGTCAGCGGCAGTTCTTTGGTAATCTCCACAAACGCCAGGATGGAGGCGCTTAAAACCGCTCCCTTGATCATCGGCAGATCTACCCGAAAAAACGTCCTGGTCATCCCCAATCCCAACAACCGGGACGCTTCGTAATACTTCTTGCCCACCTTTTCAAATCCAGCCTCAATCGAGTTGAAGCCAACAGCCAGAAAGCGGATCACATAGGCGAAGATCAGCATGACGAGCGACAGGCTGAGCACCAGCTTTTTTTCGCCCCAACCCAGCCAGCTGTAAAACCCGCTCAACTGTTGATCCAGCGAAATGAACACGGAAAGCACACCGATGGCGATGACCGCCCCCGGGATCGAATAGCCCATCGCGATCAGCTTAGCCGACACCTGGGAGAAGAAGGACTCCCGAATCCGGCTAGCGTTGGCCACGACCGCCGCCAGCACCACGATGACCGCCGTTGCAATGACGGCGACGGAAAGCGTGTTAAACGTCAACTGGATAAAAGAGCGGTTGACGACATCCTGATAGCTGAGCTTGGCCCAGGCGACCAGTTGGACGAACGGGATCAAAAACCCGCAGGAAAAGACCGCCAGACAGAACAAAAACGCCGCTGCTGCAGGCACCCCCCTCAGCTTTTTCGGTTTGAGCGGCCTGGTTTTGCTGGTGGAGGAATGAAACCTCATCCGGTTGCGCAAAAGCCTTTCCATTAGAAATAAACCGATGATTCCCACCATTAGCATCGCCGCCAGCCGAACAGCCGAATCCAGGTCGTACATGCCAAACCAGGTTTGAAAAATCGCCGTGGAAAAGGTCGGAATGCCAAAATAGCTCGTCACGCCGTAATCGCTCAAAACCTCAAAGACGACCAGGCTGACGCCGCCGATGATCGCTGAGCGCGAGATGGGCAGGACCACCTGGAAGAAGATCTGCAGCGAATTTTTCCCAAGCAGCCGGGCGCTTTCAATATAGGCTGCGCTCTGCCGTTCCAGAAAGGCTTTGGTGATCAGGTACACGTAGGGAAACAAAAACATCGTAAAAATAAAAATGGCGCCCTTCACCGACATGAAGTCAAAGTATTTCTGATCCACGGTCATACCCAGCTGGTAGCGGAAAAACTTTTGAATGGCACCGGTGTAGCTAAACATCGTACTGTATGTGTAAGCTGCAATGTAGGGGGGAATCGCCAGCGGCAAAATCAGCGCCCAACGAAAAAACCGCTTAAGCGGAAAATCGCAGGCGGAGACGAGCCAGGCGAGCGTGACGCCGATCAGTACCGTGCATATTCCCGTACACAGAACAAGCCAAAGCGACTGGAGCACGTAATCCTTCAGCATGTATTCCTTGATGTGCTGCCAGTTTTCGTTTGGCTGGTGAAACAGGTTCAACAAGATAGAGAGGTTGGGCAGCAGGACCGCCGCTACCCCGAGCAGGCTTACTGCCACCCAACCGTTTCGATTCCTCGCAAAGCTTCTCAGGAACGTTCGTCTGTACATCTACTTCCAACCTACTTTATTGAAGATCTCCAGGGCTTTCTTGTTATGAGTTCCCAATGCCGCGAAATCGATTTCCTGCGCTTTGTATTCTCCCCATGACTTCAGCAGTTCCGGCATTTCCGCTTCGGCGTTGACAGGGAATTCGTAGTTGGCCTGGGTCAGCAGGGTCTGAGCCTCTTTATCCGTCAAAAATTCGATCAGCTTCACGGCGTTTTCCTTGTTCTTGCTGTGTTTGGTCAACCCGGCGCCGCTGACATTGATGTGAGTCCCGGTAGTTTCTTGGTTGGGGAAGAAGACGCCAATGCTCTCTCCGACTTTTACCTCTTCCGGATCTTTGGAATTCACCAACAGGCCTACGTAATAGGTGTTCATGATCGCGACGTCGCCGACTCCGGCCACGATCGCCTTCGCCTGGTCGCGGTCAGCCCCTTCCGGCTTGCGGGCCATGTTGTTTACGATGCCTTTGGCCCATTCTTCTGCCTGCTGCTCGCCGTTCAGTTCGATAAAAGAAGCGAGCAGGGACTGGTTGTACAGGCTCGTCGAAGAGCGAACCAACACTTTGCCCTTCCACTTGTCTGTGGCCAGATCTTCATAGGTGGACAACTGCTCCGGTTTTACCCGCTCTTTTGAGTAGGCGATCACACGCGCCCGTGTAGAAATCCCCACCCACTGATTGTCTTTGTCCCGCAATTGCTTCGGTACGCGCTGATCCACCGCTTCCGATTGGATCGGCTGCAGCACGCCCGCTTCTTTGGCTGTATTGAGAACGCCCCCGTCCACCGTGATAAACAGGTCGGCTTCTGTGCTTTCGCCTTCGCGCTTCAGGCGTTCGATCAGTTCTTCCGCTTTGCCTTTGACCACGTTTACCTTGATGCCGGTTTCGGCGGTAAACGTCTCGAACAGCTTGTCGTCTGATTCATAATGCCGGGCCGTATAAACATTGACTGCCTGTTCTTTGCTTGTTCCCTGGGCTTCTGACGGAGCTATTCCATCTCCCGCATTGGAACCGCACCCTGCTAACAAACCAGCTGCCAGGACTGCGGCAAGCAAACCGGAAAAAACTTTTTTCTTGCTCATTATGTATACGCCCCTTTACCCGATGTTGATAATAAGAACCATTATCAATAACTTGTTTGATCATATCAAGGCATAATTATATTGTCAACAAGTTATTTTCTAAATGATACGAGTACTTTGCAACGGGAAAAAAATCCGGGAAGCGAGACGGTATTTCTGAACATTGACACGTTCCCCAGACACTTTGACATATATTACAAACGGAATCATTATACGCATCGAAAGGGAGCGGTTAGATTGAATGATCTGAGTGAGACGATGAAGCATCTGCAGCGCATCACCGAATCGCTGAGCCAATTAAACAGCACGGATCAATCACCCTGGAAAACGATCAGCCAAATGCAGTCGCTGTTTGACGAAAAATTTTGGCAGAATATCATGGGGCTGGCCAGTTTCAGCGGAAATGCTGACCAGGCCAAGGCCGTACAAGACCAGTTCAAGAATTTTGTTACCCCGAAAGCGGATGTGTTTCAAACAAACGAAAAAATCATCGTATGCTGCGAAATACCTGGCCTGGATCTGGAAAGTTTGGATATCTCCATCTCTGACAGCCGCTTTTTGACGGTACGAGGAAGAATCAAGAAACGGCGGCACCCAGGGTTATCGGTGGAACGGGAGCGGTCTTACGGAAACTTTTCCCGGCAGATCGAACTCCCCAGCCCGGCATCCACCAAAGGGATGAAGCGGCTGTACAAGGATGGGCTGCTGGAGCTTCACCTCTTCAAGCGGTCCGCAGCCCCTGATTGGTGACTGGCTCTGCTCGGCGGTACAAAGGGAATCACCGGACTGAAGATGAGCGAGTCCGCCGGCGTGTCAAAAACGCTTGAGCAGGTGATCACCTCGGCATCACCCAGCAAGACAAGCGAAGAACGGATCACCTCGTCGAATTCGATGTTATTTACCGCCAATTTCCGGTTCGTTACCTTCATGTTCATCAAAACATGCCTCCTTTGAAGTCAGCCCTGACATAGTGCGTTGATATCCTATGCGGCGGCGCGGATAGATGTCAGCCTGCAGGCGGCCAAATCTTCCAAATTTGCGAACAGGGGATGAACACCCAGAATTCCTTTCACATACAATACCATCAAGGCTTTCTGCAAAGGGTGCAGGCAAGATGCCAGCCATCGTTGGAACAGTAAACATAAACAGCTTGAGCGGAGTTTTCAACATCGGTGACGTCAACTCCATTACCCCCACCGCTATCGTCAAAACGTTCGCCGGCGGAGGGTCTTTCAGCTCGGGAACCAACTTGACCGTCAACAACGCCCCGAGCGTGATTAACGTATACGATACGGATTCAGGCGACCAAGCCGTATTTATCCAGGAGCGAGACGGCTCCATCAGCAAGGAGCGGACATGACGATGAATTTTTACATCTATCAAAACATCTCCATCCACACATTGAAAATTGACAGCATCTCCAACTCATCTGTCTGTCAGATCGGGAGTGCGGGAATCATCAAGCCGCTCTCCCAGTTGTTCAACACGGGAGGCTTTACCAGACCGGCTCCACCTGCCATTCCTCCGCAATCGGTTCCTTACGTCCCCCTGGTTGAACCCACCCGCTGAGCATGGGGCCATCCGCATTTTCGCAAGCTTGAAAGTAGGTTGATCTGTATGTATATGGAATCTGACATGATGAATTACTTTCATCAGCTTCATGGTTATCTGCAGGAGCAGACCAAACAAATCACCGAGATGAACAAGAGGATGAAACAAATGGAGCAGGATATCAATAAGCTAAAGGGGGATGCGAGCCAGCCCGTCGTCCATAATGAGTATAAATTCGACCTGTTAAAGATCGAGCGGCTGGAAGGAACGCTGAACATCGGCATACATCCCAAAGGTGCGGAAAAAGGCGGCGAATCGTCCATCGAAGAGCTTTCCGTCGATCAATCCATGGACGTTCCTTCGCCAGCCGGACAGGAACCCAACCTGTTCGAAAGAATCCGGCAGCAAATTCATGGTTACATGAACACTGAGGCACGCGAAGTGCTTCGATACATGGAAGACAAGTACGCCTGCCCTCTGGACGACGTCTACCGTCAATTTATTTTGGACGACGTGGCAAGACAGCTTGACCAGCGGATTCATTACTACCTGAATCAAAGCAAACCGCTGCCGACTGAACCGGATCAGCTGGCTCGTCTGGAAGAGCAGACCGTACAGTGTATCAAAGAAGATATCTGCAACACGCTGAAAGCATTTGTAAAAAATCTGCCAAGGAGAAGCGGGGCTTGATCATGAAGTATTCCGTCATCAACGGGGAGTTTTCTGTCAAAGACGTAAAAATCAAAGATCTCTCCTCCTCCTCAACGGTATTCGCAGGCGATGTCAAGACGATTTGCTTATCATCTATTCTTGAAACACCTCCCGAGTCGCTGATCGTAGGGGTAACCATCGGGCCGCCCCCCGTACCGCCTGTTACTCCTCCCCTTCCGATACGATGAAAAATGTGGAAGGAGCTTACCCGTGAACAGCAGAATCTCATCTGTCCAGCATGTCAGTATTCTCAACATCGACCCTTACTCCATTTTCGAGGTTGGTGACTCCTTTCACGTCCACCCGATCACGAAAGCCATAGCCGTTCAGCGCCAACAGGCGATCTTCCTGGAAAGCGAGTTTCCGCTGAGTGACTATCCGATGTTTACAGAGAGGATCCCCCAACCATTTGTCGTCGAACCGCTTAAGATGGAAACGATCAACAAATCCCCGTTTTTGAACGTTGATAATATCAAGATCAACAACATGGTTTCTTCATCTGTCCTGCACCTGGGCTCAAGCAGGATCCTGCATTCGGAAGCCCGTGTCAAAACGATTCGGCACCTCTTGCGAGAAAAAGAATAAGCTATGGGAGGTGTTCCTTTTGCCGTCCATTGTCGGAGCTGTCAATATTAACAGCAACTCGGGATCCGTCAATTTTGGGGATGCCTTGAACGTGTCGCAAAAAAGCTATTCCAAATCGTACAACGGTGCCGGCGCAGGCAATATCGGGAATCTCATAAATGCAAACAGCGGCGCGAGCATGACCAATACGGCTGATACACACCTCAATGATCAGGTGCAGGTGGCGAATGCGTAAAGAAGGAAAAGAGCCAACCCGAAAAGTCGAGTTGGCTCTTGCTTTTGTTTTGGACGGCCGGTTTGCCAAGGCAGAAGGCGCCTTACACCTCAAGGGCAGCCAACGCTTTTTTGATCCGGTTGGGGTTGAAGCCGAGAATCTGTTTTTCGCCGATCAACGTAAGCGGCACAGACATGATGCCCAGACGGCTCAACTCTTCGTGGTAGGCAGGATTCTCGTCGATGTTGCGCTCCTCAAACGGGATGTTCTGTTCGGTCAGATATGTTTTCAACTGCTTGCAAAAGTTGCAATTGGTGCTCGAATATACGATTGCTTGTGCCATGGTATCTATCTCCTTTTTCATCTGATTCCTTACTTGTACTGCGGAACGATTTTGGACCGTTTGTTGATGTATTTGTCGACGGCCATCGCCGCGATCGCTCCGTCGGCTGCCGCTACTACTGCCTGTTTGACAGGCGACCGGCGCACTTCCCCGGCTCCGAATACGCCCGGAACCGCCGACTGCATGAATTCGTCCAGGACCATGTAGCCTTCCTCATCCAACGGCACCTGATCCTCCAGGAAACTGGTGCCCGGCTTGCTCCCGGACAGGAAGATGAATACCCCGTCGACAGGCAGCAGTTCTTCTTCCCCTGACGCCTTGCGGATCTTGACCCCTTCAACGCCTTTCTCCCCTACGATCTCTACGGGGCGGGTGCGGTAGTAAAAGTGCGTGTTGGGAAGCTCAGGCGCCGATTCGACTCCCTGCAGCTCAGCGCGCGGCACGATGAAAAAAATCTCCCTGGCAAACTTGGTCAGGGCCGCGGCCTCCTCCAACGCTTCCTCCGATTCGCCGATGACCGCAACCACCTTGTCCTGGTAAAAGGCGCCGTCACAGGTCGCACAGGTGCTGATGCCCCGCCCCAGCAGACGCTCCTCGCCAGGCAGCATCCGGTTCCGCCCTTTCGAACCGGTCGCGACGATCACGGTCTTGGCCTCAAACGTGCCGTCCGCCGTGTAGATGCTCTTCACTTCATCCTCCACGTCAACGGCGGTAATCGTCGTCTGTATAAACTCGGCGCCAAAGCTCTTCGCCTGGTTTCGCATTTTATCCAGCAGTTCTTTTCCGCTCCATTCGCCTTCCACACCGGGATAATTGGCGATCTTGTGCGTCAGTGCCAACGCCCCTGTTCCCGGCGCCTTGTCGATGACCAAGGTTTTCAAATTGCCGCGAGCCGTGTAGATCGCGGCTGTCGCCCCTGCCGGCCCGCCGCCAATCACGATCACATCGTACACGCCCACCCCTCACTTTCAAAATCAATATTAGATAATAATTATTATTATCTTAGATATATTTAATTTAACGTGAAATATAGGCGAAAGTCAATACTTTTTTGTAATAATTCTAATTTGATTATAGGGATAACAGTTCCCGATTCGAATGTCTGTTTATAAAAAAAGAAAATCCCCCTTCGGTCAAAAGGGGGATACACATGTACTTTTGGCAGCATGCTGCCCTGTCCCTGGCGGTTCAATTTATCGTAGCGACGACGCGGTTTACTTCAAACAACGCGGCAGGATCCAGCTTCAGCGTACAGGTGGCCTGTCCGCTCCCGCCGTAGATGGCGGAATAGCCAAGCAGCCGCTTGTCGATCACACACGGCAGGTTGTGGCCCACAAGCGGAACGCTGCCGACGGAACACCCCGTCAGCTTCTTCACCTCTTCTTTGCTCGCCAGTTGTGCGTCCCTGCAGCCAAGAACGGCAGCCACCTCTGCGAAATCGACCCCGCCCTGCCTGGCCGACACGATCAGCGCGAAAAAGCCGCGCTCCGTCTTGATGATCAACGTAGGCGCCGTCTGTCCCAGTTCACACCCGAAAAACTCCGCCCCTTCCTTCGCCGTACGGATCGGATTTTCATGGTTGATTAATTGGTAAGAAATGTTATTCTTTTCTAAAATACTCTTCATATCTATCATAGAGATCCTCCCAGACTGTTTTTACAAAAAACAAAGGGGAATTGAAAGATGTACATAGCGTATCTGCAGCTTGCCTTATCGATGGCTTTTGTCGGCATCAACATAGCCGTCGGGAAAGAAGTCGTCCGCGAGGTGCCCGTTTTCCTGTTTTCCGAGATCCGGTTTTTGATCGCACTGCTCATCCTGGGGACGATCTTGACGGCGCGAAAAGAGTGGCGCTGCTCCCTGCGGCCAAAGAATTGGCTGTCCCTTTTCTGGCAGGCCTTCTTCGGCGTCTTTTTATTCAGCGTCTGCATGCTGTACGGAGTCAAAATGACGACGGCTGCAGCGGCGGGGATCATCTCAAGTACAGTCCCGGCCTGCATTGCCCTGCTCTCCCTGTTCCTGCTAAAAGAGAAGCTGACGAGAAACAACGTCGCTGCCGTCTGCCTCTCGGTCCTGGGAGTTGCCCTGGTCACCTTCAGCAAGGACGGCTCCGAACCGGGTTCCGCTCACGCGCTCGGCATTTTGCTCGTGTTTTTGGCCGTTGTTGCCGAAGCGCTGTTTACGATCTACGCCAAAAAGCTGTCCGGACGGCTCACGCCGTTTCAGATGGCGACCGGGGTGAATGCGATCGGCTTCATCCTCTTTCTGCCGCTGGCGCTCTGGGACCTCTCCCGGTTTAGCCTGGCCGGGATTCACGCCCAAACCTGGGGCTTGATCGTCTACTATGCAGTTACCGCCAGTGTGCTTTCCTTTACGCTCTGGTATCTGGGAGTCAAAAAAGTTCCTGCAGCTATCGCGGGTTTGTTTACAGGGATGATGCCGATCAGCGCTGCCATCAGTTCTGCCCTTTTTTTACACGAGGCATTCACCTGGCTGCACGCGCTGGGAATGCTGCTAGTGCTGTGTGCAATCGCAGCAGGGACGAGACATGAGAAAAAGCTGCAGACAATCAGGGGGAACGGCTGAAAAATGACCTGCTACTCCCAGGGCGAATATATCAATTCCTTCAACGACTGTGCCCTCTGCTTTTCCTCCTGGCTGATCAGTCCTTCAAACTCATAAATCATCGTGCCATTATCCGATATCTTGATGAAGGCGATCTTCATCTTGACGTAGGCGTCCAAGATCCGCTGGGCTTCACTGAAGGAAAAGCTCGTGTGCATGGCCAGTTCCGCTGTGGTCAAGCTGCCGCCAAGCTGCTGTGCCAGCTGCAGGATCTGGTTTTCCAGTTCATCTGCCTTCCGCCGCTTCGTCCGTTTGCGGGCAGTGATGCACAGCCAGGTGCCCACTATCAGCGGCAGGATTGACAGCACAAGAAGCGGAACCAATTCCGAGAGCAGGGTTAAGTCCGAATCACTGGCAAACGTTCCGGCCAGCAAAATCACCCCGAACAGGCAAAGAGCGATGCCGATGACTAACATCGTTAGTTCTTTCGCCGCTTCACGGGCGGTACGTTGACTTTCGGTTTGCTTGGGAGTTGTATTCATAACGCCTTTCCTTTCTCTTCCAATATAATTCCATCTTAGAATTATTGCACTATTGTGTCAAACCTTCCCCATAAGAAAAAGGAGCCATCCCGGATGGCTCCTTACCCTTGATTTGGTTGGACTTCTTCTGTATGGGACGGCAGGAAAAACGAGAGCACCAGGCCGACTGCTGTCGTCAGCATCATCCACTTGAAAATCCCCATCAATCCCGCTGCCTGGCTGGCCGGCAGATACAGGTTAAGCCAGGCGCCCAGCAGCGCTACGCCAACGGTTTGCCCCATCGTCCGGACGAATTGCAGCGAACCGGTCGCGATCCCGCGCTGCTGCCAGCCCACGCTGCTTTGTACGGCAATCGTCAGTGCCGTTGACACAAAGCCGAACCCGGCCCCGAGGAAAATCTGCAGAATCGGAATCATCCAGAGCGGACTTTGCGGAGTCAACATGATCAGACCGAGAGTACCTGCCAGCAACAGGACCATGCCGATGACAGTAACCCGCCGGTACCCGGTCCTAAGCAGCATTCTCCCGCTGAGCGAAGCGGCTATCGGCCAGCCGATCGACATCGGCAGCATCATAAAACCGGCAAACATCGCGGAATGCCCCAGCACGTTTTGAATCCAGATCGGCATGTACGCGGAGGAACCGATCAATACGATTGCCTGTAAAAAAGAGACCACTTGGGCGAAGGCGATCATGCGGTTTTTAAACAACGGCAGCGGCAGCATCGGCTCCTGCACCTTTGCCTCCAGCCGCAGGAACAGGACGAACAGCAGGATGCTCAAGGCGAGCAGCAGATAGCTTCCCCCGCTCATACTGACATTCCCTTCTCCGCTGGCCAGCAGCGTATACAAAAAGAGTCCGATGGAGAGGGAAAATAATATCGCTCCCCCGTAGTCGATATACACCTTTTTCTTGGCGATCTGCTCGTGAAAAAACCTCGAGACGAGCAGAATCGAGACCAGACCGACAGGCAGGTTGATGTAAAAAATCCAGTGCCAGGTGACAAAATCGACGAAAAAGCCGCCGACCAGCGGACCAACCAGGCCCGCCACACCCCAGATGACGGAGAAAAGCCCCATCAATTTGGCCCGCTCTTCTTTGGTAAAAATGTCCCCGATAATCGTCAGCGTGATCGGCTGGACCGCCCCGGCTCCAAGACCCTGCAAGCCGCGAAACACCAGCAGCTGTGTCATCGACCCGGACAGCCCGCACAGTACCGAACCGAGCAAAAACAGGCTTGTCCCGAACAGGAAGACCGGCTTGCGGCCAAATAAATCGGCCAACTTGCCGTAGATCGGCGTCGTCACTGCCGTCGTCAGCAGATAGATGGAAAATACCCAAGAGATAAGTTCGCTTCCCCCGAGATCGCGCACGATCGTCGAGGTGGCTGTACTCATGACCGTGGTGTCAATCGCCGTCAGAAAAGTAGCTACCAAGAGGGCAATTAACGTGTTGCGCTTCGAACTGTTCATTCCGGTGTAACCCCTTTAATCCATTTGATTATTCCATCATCACTAACTTAATTCAACTTGTCAATCAAAAATGTTTAGTTAGTCGTAAAGATGCCTGCGTTCGCTTGATTAGGATTCACGAAACCTGTTGAGCCATTCGTTCAAACTCGTGCCTTTTTTCCCTTTCCCCGTTATAATCAATATAGCGTCTTTTCAGACAATTCCCATTTGCCACCAACTCTTGAAGGAGGATGTATATGTCGTTTGCACCGCTGCAGCCGCTGTGGCTTAAAGCCCGTGAGCGCTACCTCTCTACCCTGTCCGACATGCAGCCGGAACAGCTGTCGTGGAAGGTCGCGCCGGGGTCGAATTCGCTCGGATTTCTCGTTCGCCACAACGCCGAAGTAGAGTACCGCTTCGCTTCCATGTTCTTCGCCCGCCCGCTGCCGGAATCGGTAACCTTGACGACCATTGGCCCGGTCAAGGACAAAGGCGTCTACACCGACTGGCCGCAGCTTCAGGTATTTATGGAACAAGCCTCCGCCCATTTGCTGGATGCCATGAAGTCGCTGCCTGCTGAAAGCTGGGACGTGCCTGTCGAAGCCCCAATCGGCGTCCTGACTCCCCGCGAGGCACTGGGTCGCCTTACCTACCACATGGGGTATCACGCCGGTCAAATCGGGCTGATCAGAAAATACGGCGGAGAAATGAAAGAGGAGGTGTGAACGCATGTGCAAGACACTGTTCGAGTGTGATGTACCCGGCTCATTCCTCTCCTAGCCGGACGGGAATGAAGACGGATTTCTGAACGTAATTCCCCCGGCTCGCAAGAATCGCTTCCTATTAACATGAGAACCGGGAGGATGTATCTGTGATGAATGAAAAGTGGAAAAAACAACTCTGGGGAAGCATTTGCCTATCGCTGGCAGCGGCGATCTGGGGAGGTGTCTACGTCGTCAGCAAAGTGGTGCTGGACGTCATCCCGCCCTTCACGCTCCTGGAAATACGCTTTGCCATTGCCCTTGTTATCCTCGGCGGCATCGTCGTAGCGCAAAAGCGTTACGTGGCGAGGCGAGACCTGCCGGCCATGATGGCGATCGGATTTGTCGGCGTCACGATCTCCATCGGCGCCCAGTTCCTTGGCACGAAGCTGTCCACGGCACATATGGGCGCGTTGATTACTTCAGCCTCGCCGGCCTTTATCGCGCTGTTTGCCGTTTGGATGCTGCGCGAAAGGCTGTCGTTCTACCAGATCGCAGGGATTGTGCTGGCTACCGCAGGCGTGCTGGTGGTGGTGGGAATCCCGGATGGCAGCGATACCAGTTCCTCGCTGCTAGGCAACCTGATACTGCTTGCCGCCGCGGTAAGCTGGGGCTTGTACACGGTGATGAGCAAGCGGTTTACCGCAGTCTACTCCTCGCTGGTCGTGACTGCGTATGCCGCGCTGTTTGGCCTGTTGTTCAGCAGCCCGCTGATGGTCTGGGAACTGGCCGTCACACCGGTAAACTGGTCGCTTGGCTGGCAGACCTTGCTCGGCATCCTGTACATTGGCGCCATCTCGACGGCCGTCGCTTTCTACCTGTGGAACAAGGGCTTTGAGCTGATGAGCGCGGGAAGCGCCGCCGGGTTCTTCTTCGTCCAACCGATCGTCGGCACGCTGTTCGGCTGGCTGTTGCTGGGCGAGCATCTCAGCCTCGGATTCTTTCTCGGAGCTTGTTTCATCCTGCTTGGCGTGGCGCTGTCCAACGTCAGCAAAAAGGGCGCATCCAGCGAAGCGCCCGAAGGGACCATGTAAGCCAAGCCCCGTTGCGGTCGGCATAAAGACCGTAACGGGGCTTTTTGTACGTTTAGGCCAGCCTTTTCCCGATATTCGGCTTAAGAGGGACGGGGAGAATTCACGTTGTCCTTTCGCAATAACCGGAATATCTCCAGCAGCATGATAGCAAGACTCAGCCAAACCCCGCCAAATACGTATCCCGCCACCACATCGCTGGGATACTGCACGTCAAAATAAACGCGGCTAAGTCCTACGCATACAAGTGCGGCCAGCACCGTGACAAGAGCAGTATACTGCACCCACGTTTGACTCGAGTGCCGCACCCAAATAAAAGCAGCAAACCCGAGGACAACAAGGGCCGTAAAGGTCTGTTCACTGGGAAACGTTAATGGCTCCCTCCCGCTTGCAGACAACGGTCCTACCCGGTGAAACAGACGCCGCAGTCCCTCCTCCCACAATTCTCCGCCGATGACGACGATCAGCAAAAAGACAGCTTCGAGCGCACGATCTCGTCCTTTCCACACAATCCGCAAAAATGTGAGGATAATAACTGGCAGTAATACCAGAGAAGAAGCCAGGAAGGCGAACCCATTCATCCAAGCCGCCCAACTCTCATTGAACAACGAATGGATCATGAACATGACTAGCAGATCAAAATCCAAAAATTCGTTTGCCAAAAAATCCTGGATCAAGCTGACCGTAAGCGCGAAAAGCGTTAAAAAGGCGGCGAACGTCACGGCTACCAATGCTTTTACACGGCCCGAGGAATGAAAGATCTTCACCCCTCGTTTCAGTGTGCTTGCGGTGAATTCGATAATCTGAAGCTTGTACCGTTTATATAGGAAATACAAAATGAACAAAACAGCGGCCAGCACCGTGATGATGAGCAGGTATTTTTTGATGGTGTTGTGGTACCGATCCCACTGCGGCCCGAAAAGCTTGCCCAAGGAAACAAAAACTGCGGCCCACAAGAAAGCACCGGTACAGGCATAGAGGATATACATTCGAAAGGGAATGCAGGTAATACCTGAAAAATAACCTGTGATATGCCGGACGCCCGTAATGAAATAATTGACGATGATCACTTTATTGCCGTACTTTTGAAACCACATGGAAGCCTTGTCTAATCGTTCCGGTCCCATATGGATACAGCTTCCATATTTTTCAAAAAAGGGAATACCCAGCTTATACCCGATCCAGTAGGCGATGGTCATGCCGATTGTGCTCCCTGCCCCCGCCATGAAAATGCTTGCCAGCCAATTCAGCTTCCCCTGAAAAACCAGAACGCCGCCATACCCCATCACTACTTCTGCTGAAATCGGCAGAAAAAGGAGTTCCAGCATGGGAGCAAAAAACAGCACCATATAGCCGTGTTGGTCTATCCAATGCATGATCCAGTCAAGCATAATCCCCCTGCTTTCCAATCCATGGGCTGCATTTTGCTAAGTATACCCATGAACGGAAGCCTGAATCCGCAAAAAAAGACATCCGATCAGATGTCTGTCTGCCACTCTCCTCTGCGCATCGCCCCCACAGCTTCCCAGATGTACAGCGAGACGTAGCTGCGGTAAGGCGCCCACGCTTCCCCAATGCTGCGAATCTGGGCCTCCGACAGTTTTTCGTCGATGCCGTACACCAATTGAATGCCATTTCGAAGCCCGATGTCCGCTGCCGGAAGCAGGTCGGGCCTGCCCATCCCAAACATCAGCAGGCATTCGACGGACCAGCGGCCAATCCCCCTCAGCGGAGTCAGGCAGGCGATCACTTCGTCGTCCGTCATGCTCTGTAAGCGCTCCAAGTCTACTTTCCCGTCAACCACCGCCCGGGCAAAGTCAATGATGTACTCCGCCTTCCGCTGGCTGAATTGCAATTCTCTCAACTGTGGGATCTCCAAGCGGGCAACCGCCTCTGCCGTAGGAAAGGCCAGATAGCGGTTCCCTTGCTCGTCCTCCAGTACATCTCCGGCCAGTGTGAGCAGCCGATCCGTCAGCGCAGCGGCGAACGCCAGGTTTACCTGCTGGCCGAGAATCGTCCGCACCATGGAGCCAAACAGGTCAGAATCCAGCAGGAAACGCAAGCCGCGAAACCGTTCGGCCAAAAGGCGCAAACGCTCATTCTCCGCCATGTGGCCGTAAAGCGGCGCCAAATCGACGTCTGTGCTGAAGCTGTGCCTGATCAGCTTAAGCAGCTCCGCCTGGCGAGCTGGCGTAAGCGCGGCATGGGTATTAATGTGCAGCAGCGGTTCTTCCACACTGCCGTCAAAACGCAGGCTGACCAACACAGGCTGGCCGCCAACGCGAAAGGCGCGGTGCAGCGTGTTGCTCTCCCGCTCGATTCTCAGCTGCGGATCCGGATGAAATTCAAGTCTGTGCAGCAGCCGTTGAAATGAGTAGGGAGGCTTGATGACGATCGTCTGTTGGAACATATGAAAATGGCTCCTTTGCTGTAGGAGTAGGATTTACATTATTTTACATTGTGTTTGTCCGTCTAAACGGTATAATACAACATAATGCGTCCCAGACGTCCAAGACTGGAAATCTATTTCGGGGGGCTCGGAATGTATACGGACAAGCGATTGTTTTCCTCGCTGTTTCTCTTGCAGCTTTTCTCGTCATTTCTTGTTCTGGCCGGCCATTACACCGCCGATGTCAGCGGATATATCCAATGGTCCATTTGGGAAGATGCGCTAAATCAAATCAGTCGTTACGGCACGGTACTCTTGACGATGATTACCGGATTTTTTACTGCCCACAGCCTAACGGGAAAAAAGGCGAGCGGGAAGCGGTATTTCTCCGGGAAATTCACCTATGTGTACCTCCCGTTTCTACTCAGCAGCATTCTGTACTTTTTCGTCATGCAAAAGGGAGTGCCTGCTACACTGGAAGACATAAAAAATATATTTTTCGGCAATACCGCAGGACATCTCTACTTTATCTTTATGATCTGCCAGTATTACGTATTTGCCTACGTATTCCGCCGGTTTATCACCAAGAATAACATCTTTTTCGTCTGCCTGCTGTTTTTCGTCCTGCAGTATTTGTTTATCAATGTCGTCGCCCACGGCTGGTTGGGGCTTGGCATTCGCCATTTCCTGCCGACCTGGATCTTTACGCTGTACCTGGGTCACTTGCTGTATTGGTATCGGCAGAACATATTCCTTTATATGGAAAAACATCGCCTGGTGCTCTTTACGTTAACCGGATTGGCGCTGCTTTCCGCGATTTACTTTGTGCTGTCGCCGAAGCTTTACACGGCGAATCATCTGGTATTCGTCATCGCATCGTTCCTGTTGCTCTTGTCCGGAGCAGCCGTACTGAACCGTGTGGTGGATTACATTCACCCTCCGTTCAAAAAAGGGCTGACTTTTCACATCTATCTGCTCCACCCGCTGTTTATCATCATCGGGGACAAGGCGGTTCAATCCTTCTACCGTCTGGAGACAGTCTTTTTCCACAGATCGCTTTCGGTTCTGTATATGTTCGCTATTTATATTGCGACCTATGTCGTTTCGCTGCTCTGCGTCAAGGCGATGGAAAAAATACTGGGTGCCCTCAGGGCAGGCAGAGAGCAGAGGCGTTTGCTCAAGCAGACTTCGCAATAGGCTTGTTCAAAAGACTTCCAACCCGGGAGTCTTTTTTTATTTGTTTTCAGTGCATTCTTTGCCTAAGCTTTCGTTATATCAACTTTTGCTATCGGCAAAACGGTAGAATTTTTTCCCGAAAAGCTGTCACAAAATCGTTTCCCTCCCCGTCTTGTTTTTACCATAATAAAAAGGAGTGCAGATCATGTACAAATTCGATGTGGTGATCGTAGGCGGAGGGCTTGCCGGTCTGACTGCTGCAGTCTATTTGGCTAAGGCGGGCCAGAAGGTTGCCGTACTGGAAAAATCGGAACGTTTAGGAGGCAGGGCGGACACGATTACGAAAAACGGCGTCAAGCTGAATCTCGGTGGCCACGCATTATACCGTGGCGGGGAAGCGTATGAGATATTACAGGAGCTCGGCATTACTCCTGAAGGGGGCATCCCCTCCGGTAAAACCTATGGGTTGTGGAAAAATAGTGCGCTCCCGGTGCCGACCGGATTGCTGTCCATGGTTTCTTTTCCGCTGCTTTCCGTATCAGGCAAAATGGAATTTGCACGGCTCATGATGAAATTGGGTAAAATCAACACGGATGCCGTTCCGCCGGTCTCTTTACGGGAATGGACAGAACGGGAGGTGCGTGATCCGATGGTCCGCCATTTGTTCTACGCTTTGACCAGAACCGCTACGTATGTGAACGATCCCGACTTGCTGTGGGCGCAGTCGACTCTAAAGCAGGTAAAAAGAGCACTGAACGAATCCGTTCTGTACGTGGACGGGGGCTGGGAAACGATCGTCGCGAAGCTGCAACGCCTGGCCGAAAAGTACGGGGCGGTGATATTCCCCGGCAAAAACGCAGCAGAAATCATTCACGAGAATGGTCTCGTTCGTCAGGTACGCTGTTCGAACGGGGAGTTTCTGGATGCCGCCGCGGTAATCGTCACTGCTCCTCCTGCCGAGGCTTGCCGCATGATCAAAGATGCGGAGCGCACTTCGCTGTGGAAGTGGAAGCAACAGGCGCTGCCGGTAAAAGCGGCCTGTCTTGATCTTGGCTTGCGCCGGCTGCCAAATCCGAATCATCAGTTTGCGATGGGGATCGATCAGCCGTTGCTGTTTACGAACCAGTCGAGAGCCGCCAAATTGAGCGATGACGGAACGGCCGTCGTGCACTTGATCAAATACAACGGAGTGCAAAAAGGCGAAGCAAAAGCGGATGAAGCGATGCTGGAGAAAGCGTTGGATACGCTCCATCCTGGATGGCGGAAAGAAGTGGCCGTTCGTCAGTATTTGCCGAATATTACGGTGCTGCAGGACTTCGACCATACAGGCCGCAGGGAGTCGCCGGGGCCAGCGGTGCCGCAAATCGGCGGTCTGTATGTGGCCGGAGATTGGGCCGGACACGGCGAGCTGCTTGTCGATGCTTCATTCGCCAGCGCCAAACGAGCGGCGCTTCACATTTTGAAAACCGTACCGATCCTGAAATGAAAGCGAGGGTATATTGTGGATACGGATCAACTGTACCACACCTACAAACCGCTGTTGTTTTCGCTGGCCTACCGCATGATGGGGAGCGTCATGGATGCGGAAGACATCGTGCATGAAGCCTTTCTCTCCCTGAGCGAAGCATCTTCCAGGGATAAAATCCTCAACATGAAAGCGTACTTGTGTAAAATCGTCACCAATCGATGTCTTGATATTTTGCGGTCAAACGCCAAAAAGCGGGAGATGTACGTCGGGCCGTGGCTGCCCGAACCGATCGTCGGCGTCAGGGAAGGGGGCAGCGGCAACAGCGGTGCAAACAACGATCCGTCCAGCACCTTCTTGCAGAAGGAATCAATGTCTACCGCCTTTTTACTTTTGCTGCAACAGTTGTCGGCTGTAGAACGAGCCGTATTTTTGCTTCGCGAGGTGTTCGAATACGAATACGACGAAATCGCTGCCATGGTCGGCAAGAGCAGCTCGAACTGCCGGCAAATTTTTCATCGGGCGAAGCGCAGCATCGGCGACTTTCCCGAAGACAGCGCTGAACTGAACGTAAGGAAAGGGGTTCAGGTCGAACAGTTTGCAGAGTTCCTTGCATCCGGCAATATCATGAAGCTGCTGCTGCTGTTATCACCAGACGCCATTCTGTTCTCCGATGGAGGTGGGAAAGTCAAAGCACCGATCAATCCGATCTACACGGCGGAGCGAATTGTCCGTTTCTTTGTCGGCATCATGGGAAAATCAACTACAGGTGTCTCGTATCAACTCTGCTCCGTTAACGGCGAGCCCGGAATGATCGCACATTCTGCCGAATATCAGTCGGTCTGGACTTTTCAATATCGGGGCGACAGAATATCGCACATTTATCTGGTTGTCAATCCGGAAAAACTAGCGCATATCAGCTTATAGGCTTCTGGCTTGGGGTGTGTCCGTAGAGGAGCTGTCATGTTCTTAATCGCAAATAAAGAGAGACAGGCTGTCGATTCGCATACAGCCTGTCTCTCTTCTTCTATTTGCTGACCATTCCCTTAAGCACAAACGCGACGTTAGCGGGACGCTCCGCCAACCGGCGCATGAAGTAGCCGTACCAGTCGTTGCCGTAGGGCACGTAGACGCGCATGCGGTATCCTTCCTTGGCCAGTTCTATCTGTGACTGCGTCCGGATCCCGTACAGCATCTGAAACTCAAAGCGGTCCCGGGGAATGTTGTGCTCCTCGACCAGCCGCTTGACGTAGTGGATAATCTGATCGTCGTGCGTAGCCACAGCAGCGTAATTGCCGTTCAAGATATGCTGCGAAATGATCTTTTTGTAGTTTTCATCGACATCTGCTTTTTCCGGGTAGGCTACCTCTGCGGGCTCTTTGTACGCCCCCTTGACCAGCCGCAGATTGACATGTCTGTCTTTTAGTTTCTCGATGTCGTCTGCGGATTTGTACAGGTACGCCTGGATGACGGTGCCGACGTTGTCGAAATCCTGCAGCAACTCGTCCAAAATCTGCAGGGTTACTTCGTTGTGGGCGTAATCCTCCATGTCAATCCGCACGAATATATTTCCATTTTTCTTCGCCGCTTCCAGAATCCGGCGCATGTTGCGAAGGCACAGATCACGGCTGATATCCAATCCCAACTGGGTCAGTTTAAGCGAAAGATTGCAGTTTACTCCCGATGCGCAGATCGCTTCCAGCGTCATGATGCAGTAGTCAGCGGATTCGTTTGCCTCTTCTTCGCTAAAGACAAATTCCCCCAGATGATCCAGCGTGCAAAGCAAGCCTTTTTCATTCAGCTCCCGGACTTTCTGTATCGCTTCGGATATCGTCTCCCCAGCGACAAATCGGGTGGCTCCAAAGCGCAGCCCCCACTTCTTAGCGGCCGCGTTCAACGACTTGTTTTTCGACAGGAACAGAAAAAAGTTTCTCATTGCTTGTTCCACCGCTTTTATCCCCCTCTTGTTGGTCATTCCTTCTATACTTGTTCATAGCAAGTACCATGCCAACAGTAGAATAAAGAGAAAACAGACAAACTTTCGTCACTTTATGTTCATATTTTAACACTTATGTACAATCAATGTCTAATGTTATACACTGGTGATTAAACAAACCTTCTTTCTGTAGAGGATGTGATCTTTTGAAGCCGTTCTTTTCACCAAATCGGCCTTTAGGCCTGTTTCTGAGACCATTACCTCCTGATGCTGTCATTTTACGCGACGAGCCGCTCTGGCGTGTCAGCTTCCCTCATACAAAGGCAGAGGCGCTCACTGCTCTGCCGATCGATTCCCAGCTGGTCCTGCGCGAGGCCTGCCGTCTGCTGACCAGCGGCCTGGAAAACAGCCAGGCGGAACTTCCTGCCTGCCTCATCGCGACCGATGCCGATCAGACTCCCGTGGGCTGGCTGCCGCTTAGCGAACTGCTGATGCTGCTCTCGGAGGCCCTGGACAACCAGACTGTCCTGCTGGAGACGCTGCTGGATACGATGAGCGAAGCGACCACGATCGTCGATAAGTCCAATACCGTGCTCTACTGGAATTCGGCTGCCGAACACATCTATGAAATCTCCGGCGACAACGTGATCGGCACGCCGCTTGACCGCCACTTCGCCAGCGAGTCCATCCGCCTCAAGGATGCCCTCAGCGGGGGGATGGCCGTAAAGCGGCTGTACCACATTCCCCGGCCGGATCGGCATGTGTTGATCAACTCTTCGCCGATTCGCCGGGAAGGGGAAATTATCGGTGCGCTCTCCATTGAACAGGATATTACCGAGCTCGTCCGGCTGCACGAGCAATTGGCCCATACTACAGCCCATCTCCACACGCTGCAGCAGGAAATGAACCGCTACCAGGCGACCGATGACCCGTTTTATTCGATCAAAGGGCATTCCATCGCCATCCAGCAGGCGATCCAATCGGCCAAAAAGGTCGCCCAGACGGATGCCACCGTACTCTTGTATGGGGAAAGCGGCGTGGGCAAGGAACTGTTTGCCCGGGCGCTTCACCAGGCCAGCCGCCGCAGCGACAAGCCGTTTATCGCCGTCAACTGCGGGGCGATCCCGGCGGCCTTGTTCGAGAGCGAGCTGTTCGGCTATCAGGGCGGAGCGTTTACGGGTGCTGAAAAGAAGGGGAAACCCGGGAAGATGGAGCTGGCGCACGGCGGCACACTGCTGCTGGACGAAATCGGCGAGCTGCCGCTGGAGCTGCAGGTCAAATTGCTCCGGGCGCTGCAGGAGCGTCAGTTTTATCGGGTAGGCGGTACGGAGCCGATCACCGTCAACACGCGCATCATCGCAGCCACCAACCGCCAATTGGAGCAGATGGTGGCGGAAGGCCGGTTTCGCGAGGACCTCTACTACCGGCTCAACGTGTTCTCTCTGGAGATTCCCGCCCTGCGCGAACGAAAAGAAGACCTGCCCGAGCTGGTGCAGATCTTTTTGCAAGAGTACTCCTCCGCACACGACCAACCGGTGCCGCGGATTGCGCCGGAAGTCATGCAGGCGCTGCTCGATTACAGCTGGCCGGGGAATATCCGCGAATTGCGCAATATGATCGAGCGTCTGATCATCCTGCAGGAAGACGGTGTCGTGCAGCCTGAGCACCTTCCCGCTTCCTACCGCAGCCAGAGTGTGCGGCTTTCTGTCAGTGAATATCGCGCGGCTGTCCAATCGATACCGCTCACAGCCGAGAGAGCGGCGTTCGCTCGGGAGGAAGATGAACGAAGCCGCATTCTGGCCGCACTCACCAAGACCTACGGCAACAAAAAAGCGGCCGCCGAGCTGCTTGGCATATCGCGCGGCACGCTGTACAACAAGCTGCAGAAATACGGTATTGCGGATGTATAGAAATAAAGAGACCCACGGGCAAATTTTGGCCGTGGGGACTCTTGTTTTGGTCAGAAGTCTTTTTATGCCGTAGCCTTTCCTTTTGAGAAAATCCCGCAACAATACTTCGACTTTAAGTACTTCCGCTTGGCTTAAGTATATCACAGGAGTTTGATTATTGTCTATATTCGTTTTATTCAGTTTTCCTGTAGATTACCATCCCACTCTCGAATATGGAATGGACGAATCCATGTGGTTTGTTCGCTTCAGCCGCGACTTCTTCGGGCGTGAGGAAATGCAGGTCGACTCGGATCGGATAGCGTTGCCGAAGTAACTGCCGTACTTCCCCTCCCCTCAAATGGAATGGCTCCTGGAAATCGCCGACTACCAAGATATCCAAATCACTGTACCGGTTATTCTGTTCTTTGGCATAGGAGCCAAAGAGCAGGATCTGTTCGGGGGCGCAGCAGCGGACAATTACGTCAGCCATGTTCCGCAAAGTTCGCACCGGTCTCATGACGTTTTGAATCCGAGGACCAAATAGGCATTGCGGATATCACCAGGCTGCAGGGAGCGGAAATCCCCGTCCGCAACTTTTTTGATCTGGAGTCTCCACTCTCCCAAGAAAGGCGTACCGGAAGCAAAACCGCTCTTGACAAGATGCTGCCTTTCGCCGTAAGACGGATCGGGGTCCATTGTCTCGTCGGATGCGGAAACTCCGGGAACCTTTAGCTTGACATCAAAGCTGCCGGTCTCTTTGCCCTCTACAAGCAGATCCACATGCGTAAGGTTGATATTGGTCTTGCCTCGCGCATAGAACGGCAAGTGCATCCTCTCCAGCGTAAAAGCGAGGATTTGTTCGCTGTTTCCGTCGGGATGTAGGAACCGTTGCCAAGCCGTACCAAATTCGTGGTTTAACACTAGTAATCGTATACCTGCTGAAGGAAGCACGGTTCTCAGGTTGGTTTGGGCTGCATGGATCAAACCCTGATTGCTGCTTGCTCTTGCCGTGTAACGAATGTGCAGAATCACGTCGGAGATGGTGGACAAGTCGAACTGATTATTCTCCTGAGGCAGCTCGAGACGCCATTCGCTAACAGCCCCCGCCCCCTCGAAGGGCAGAAAACGTTCGTCCTGAAAATTCAACTCGAATATCCCGGCATCGTTCTGACCGTGGCTGGTGGCTATCATCGTCACAGGAGCCGGACTCTTGTAGAATCTGGCATCTCCGCCGACCAGCGGATCCCCGTAATTCCCTCCGACCTCATCCTTCATGCGGATGCCGTGGTTGGTAAGCGACACGGTGCAGTTCAAGCTGGTGTACGGCCCGACCACGCACGGGATGCTGAGCGAGACGGATTTAATGCGGCGTCGGTAGTGACCCGGATAATCCATGTCAAATAACCATTCCGGCAAGGTCACGGTACAAGCTCCAGACTGCTTGAGCTCCACCAGTTTCAGTGGTGCAAGTTGTACCAGCGAAACATGTTTGGTGATCTCAAAATCTCGCTTATTCTGTTCTAAATAAGCTGATTCCATTCGGGATATATCGTTGGCCAGCCGTTCACCGGCCAGCAGCCCCCTCTTCAAGCTATCCCAGTAACCAAATTGGACGAAGGATTCCGTCCAGTCCCCTATCTCGAACTGATAGCACTGCTGAGCCCGCTTCGACATCTCATAGGCCATCTGATAGCTTTGAAAATAGATGGCCGAGAGTTGCTTGATTTGCCAATCATACAATTGCTGATTGGTGTATTTGCTTCGCATGTACTCATCTGCCGCCCGAGACTGGTCGATCTGGAGATCCTGGTTATCGAGCTCCTTCTGGGCGATGGCCAATCTTACCTTCGCAGCAGCAATTTGCTTATCAAGCTGCTTAATCTCCGTGCTTGCCAGCTCGCTCTGAAAGTCCCATTCCTCTTTCCGCCGCGTATAATTACCCATCGTGGCCGCCAACGCGCCAAGCTTATCCAGGGTACTGGCCACGGTATTGACCGCTTGCAAAGCGGCTCCGGCTGAGGCTCCCAGCTTCGCCCCGTCGACCGGATCAGCCGTGACATGCGGCGATCCACCAAACCCGGATGCGCCTGCGGTCACTTTGGGAACGAGTTCGAGTGCGGCCTTCAAGCTGTAACCGATGCCAAGCGTCCCCGTAATCAAAGCGGAGGTACCGCCCAACCCGAGGCTCACAAATTCCCAGGCATTCATTAGATCGCGGCCACCGTAATAATCCTTTTTCTGCTGCGCCATCGTTTTGCTCCGTTCCAGGCTGGCCAAGATCTCGTTTGCCTCCTGGATCTGTTGCTTGCGCACTTCGCGAACGGCTTGCTGAAGTTGGATGCCTTGGGTTGAGCGAAGCAGGGAGAGGCCTTCAGCATCGTACTTCTCCAACACTGAGAGCAGCTTGTCACCCAGTGCTTTGACTTCTCCGCACAACTCCCTGGCTTTCTGAACCACCCGTTGGAATCGATAAGGACTCGGTCCGGTTGTAACATCGGACAACACGCTGCCCAGATCCACCCCGCTGGCCGCTGCCTTCACCAGCAGAGCCGGATCGATCGGCGGCTCAAACAGCGGTAGTTGACGTACGACGCCATCTATATTCATGCAGTGGCGAATTTTGAACAACCGATCCTCCACCGTGTTCCAATATTCAAGCAGGCTATCGTTGTCAGGGATACGAAAATAGAATGTATCCAGTTTCGGCAGCGGCTCGGCTCCTTCCGACGTCCGGGTGATCCGTATGGGAGAACCGGTGAAATTTTCCATCAGGATATCCACTCTCTTGTTGCCAAACCGATCCAAGGCACCGTCTGCCGCCAATTCGTTGTAAGAGCGGTCTTCATGTTCCACATTGGGGACTTTTACCGGCCGCCGGCCCAGCAATTCATAAGCCAATACGTAGAGCGTGGTGGCCTCGTTGATCGTCTCGATCGAATCCTGTCGGAAGAGTTGATCACCCCAGGCTATCAAATTGTCGATGTACTTCATTACCACGGCTTTTTGGTAAGCCACCGGCCGGAAGCGCGCGATCAGATGCGGCTTGAAAGGATTATTTTTCCAAGTCCTAAGCTCGTCGGTGTGCTGCTCGATGTTCTGCAGCAGCACTTCGATCCGCTGATTGCGGTAGTCCTCACTGTTCTGTTCGTAAAATGGGCGCGTGATCCAGTAACGCTGCGGCACTTCGGAAGATTCGGTATTGGTCGGATCGAAGATGAAGTGGAACCAGCGCATCGCTTCCTCGAACCGTTGATTCGCGCTCAGCTTGCAAGCGATCATCAATGGAGCGTGGAAGAAAATTTCCCAATTGTAGATGGCGTAAGCGCCGTAACGCTCGAAATCGAGAATGTCGCGTTTGGCTGTCTGATCCGGTTTGCTCATCGCAGCGGGAGAGTAGCTTAAGAAGTCAAAGCTGTTGCTGGGATAAAAATCCTGCGGCTTGATTTGGATCCGGCGATTGAGCAGCCCTTCCACGCCCGATCGTTTAAGCTCCCTCATGAACAATGCGGTGTAAGGATGATAGAATGGGTAAAAATCATAGTTGCAGGTCTGCAGCGTCTGATTGTACCCGATGCTCACCTGTTGCACCCTCGGCTTGATGAAGAATGCACGGAAGTTGTCCTGATAGAAGAATGGAACCTGTCCCCATGCGGTCGTGTCGAAAGCGAGCTGGTGTTGTGAAAAGACAATCTCAAACGGCGACTTGGCTCCGTTCAACAACGTGCGGGTGTGGCCGTTCTCAAGCACGTTGGCCCGGTTGGCATTGAGTGTATACTTGTTGTTGACCAGGCGTGTATTGTGATAGTGCATGCCTTCCGGCAGAGGCAGTCGCGGCGCGATCTCGTAATGACCCGAGAACCGATGAATGTTCCTCCCGTCATCGCCGTAGTTGTCGTGCACAAAGTCATAGGAAGTCGAGAGCGTCGTAGAATCGGATGCAATACCGTCTTTGCCAAGCACACGATAGTTGCCTATCAGTCCCTTCATTTTGACATCCACGATCTCGCCGTCGAACACGAATGAAGAAGAATGCCAAGGTCGCGCGTTCTCTTGAAAACGGGTGCCCGTGACAAAATCCGGCTGGTTGCGGTAGGCATCCCAGAACCGTGTATTGTTGAACTCCAGCGTCTGGGAAACATAGAGATCCAACCACAGCTGATTTTCTCGTATCTTGTAGCGCGGCTTCAGGTTATAAGCGAAATGCGGTCGCTGCCACGGATGGATCAGCTTCTGTTTCGAGACCCGCTTGGCCGACCAGCCGCCTCCGTTTTTGCGGAGGCTCCAGGCCAACTGGATTTCCAATTGATTAGGAGTCTCGGGTACGGTCGTATCGTTTGTTGGCCGGGCCGGAGGCTGTTTCTTAACCTTCTGCGGCTTTTCGATGAAGGTCAGCCAGAACAAGTACAATTGTCGGTTGTAGACGACAGGTATCACCTGGTTGCTCTGAATGTCCAGATCGATCCTTTCCCAGGCTGACCATGCGCCGTCGTTCAGATCGAATCGCCGGTAGTAATAGATTGCGGGTTGGGCCCGGGTACGTCCGATGACGTGCAACACGTTGATATCGGGCGGAAGGTTTTGCTGCGGATTAGTATCGTCGAGTTCGTAATAGGCGCCAGTTATATCGAGACGCGCTACCTCGTGCACTTTTTGTACATAGTTCAGCAGGGCCGCCTGTACATTCTCGTCGGTAATCTCCTTCTGCATGATCTCCGACTCCAGCTCTTCGAAGAACGGCGTCTTGTCATCGCGAAGCTCGGGCTCTATCCAATTCTCAGGATAGAGGAACACCTTGCGGTTGGCTTCCCATATCCGGTAGTTTTTCATCCACCTCCACTGGTTCCAGCTGTTATCGGAGGAGGTCTCCTGCGATTCGGCCCGCGATACTTCGACAAAGGGCCGCTCAAGCCCGAGCAGGCATCGCTGTACGAACATTTGCGTCGAACTGATAGCTTGCTTGATGCGGCTGGTCAACTGGCAAGCTGACATTTCCACATCGATCAAGAAATAGTTTAGTAGATCGTTAGCATCGGCCCAATAGGCCGGATTGGGATAGCTTTTCCCGTTCTCTACAATGACGGGATCGGCTGATCGCAGCGAGGTTTCTACCAAATAACTTATCAAGGCGTCTCTCTTCTTCTCGCGGATCTCATCCTCCATTGAGGTGATCTTTTCGAGCCAGACATTGAAATCATACTTGGATTTGACCGCATGCCGGATTTGCTGAGACGTGACGGCCTGTGCCCCGTCCGTGTCATTATCGCGGTTTGACCAAGCCAGCAGCGAGCCGGCGCCAACGCCGATGCGCTTGATCCGGATGAAGCATTCATGCAAGCGCAAATACGTGGAGACGAGGCCATAGTCGGATGTGCTGCCGCCGTGTTGGAGACCCAATCCGGCCGCAAGTTCGTCCAGTTCCTTTGAACTCCACTGCATCAGTCTGGCAATGTCTGACCTCATTTCGACTTCAGGTGTTTGGGCGTTTAAAGCCTTGTCGAAGATCGATCTCAGGCTGACATCCTCCGGTTCGGGGTACTGTTCCTTGAAATACAGCCATTGGCACAGGGATAACCAGGCGGGAAACAGCGGCCTCAAGGGATCGCCGTCTACCGGCAGCGCGCTCGGATCCAGCAACTGTAATCCTGAAGCCTTCGTTAAAAGCCACCTCAGATCGACTGCAGTGACTTTAAGACGTGTAAGCAGCATAGCGGCCTTGTGCATGAAGCGATAGACCTTAAAGATGGCCGGGAAGTTCGTTGCCGTGACGTCCTTCGTATAAGCTCCGGCATCATCTCGCTCGGTCAGCGTCTTGTCGCTCAGGATGGCGTCCAGGGTGCTGCCGCCCAGTTGAACCGTAACAAGCAACATTTGTACCTGCTCGGCAGGCAGCGCGAATGCACTGGCAATCTGCGCAGTTATCGTTCCGCGGGGATCCTCAGCATTACTGCTGCGCAGTGCTTCGCGCAGCGCTTCTACAAATTGCACGATGGCCTCGCTGCGCAGGCTGAATAACGAGTCATTCCGATCGTGCAGCAAATAATCCAGTTCATCGGCTGTCATTCCCGCCCTATTGGTCCACTCGATCTGCTCGATGACTGCAAGGGTTGCTTCCGGTGAAGCGAATGCGCCAACGGTAGAGGTCATCACCTCCATCGTCAGAAAATCCTTGATCTCCATGTTCAGACTGCGCGCCAGATATACACGGCGGCCGATCATGGACAGGTTCGGCAGGATGAGTTTATCGTTGGGGAGCTGCTCCAATAGACGGTTCAGCTCTTCTTCGTTTACCGAGAAGGCTGCTTGCAAGACGGCCTTGTGTTCAGACAGATGATCAGTGCCCGCCAGCGGCAGGACGAATGCCGGATCCGTCGGCCGAATCACGGCTGAATTGAGAAACATCGCACTGTACAGCGGTTCGATCTTACGCTCTGGCGTATCGGGCTGGAACCGTTCTTCGGTATTGATGTCGCCGTACAGCATAAGCGCTTGCTCGATCCCCAATCCCAGGCGCTGCTGCAGCTGCCTGAATTGTTTAAGATGCACCAACGCGTCGTTGTCCAGCCGGTTGCTGCCCAGCGATGCATTCCGAATGAGCAGATCCAACTCCCACATCATCCAGCCGCTGTGCCGCCACAGACGCAAAAAACGGTGCATTTTGTCGAGCCGGTCGACAGTAAGACCGACGAGCTTCTGTTCTTCGGTATTGCACGTTGCGTTCGGCCGTTCGACCGCCATCGGATTCGGCCCCTCAGGAGGATTGATCCAACGTACGCTGAGCAGTTCAAGGAGCTGTCCGTAGGTGAGCCGGCTGCGGCGCATGAATGCGGCAACGGTAATCTGCGCAACACTTGCATCGAAGCCCCAATATATGGTCTGTTTCGCCACGGTACTCGCAGGTGTGGTGATGATTGTTGTCTCGTGGGTCGACATGCCCCAGTACTCTCCGGCAATGCTAACATCGCTCGGCGTTGTCGGGACGACGTGAGCCAACCCCTGAAATTTCTCCATCAATTCCCATCTCTGCACCCCCAAATGCCGCAGGAATACGCGTACCTCTTCCTGCTGCAGGTGGAAGCTTACATCAAGCGGGTAATCGGCGGTCTTGAGGGTATCATATGCCTCTGTCCTGACATGCTCGGGGAATGCCCGCAGTTCCTCAGCCGTTCTTGTTGTCTGGAAGTTAAAGTCGGGTGTCGGTGATGGAGCGGAGATGGCGTTTTCCAGCACTTCGCATACCAGGTCGATGTAAGGGAGCGAGGTCTCGGTGTTCTCACAGTTGAGTTTGATATTTCCGATATCGGGGCGCCGGTCAAACAGTATGTCTTTGACCGTCTTGCCTGCTATAGCCGAGTCGTGGCTGTCGAGATATTGCAGTACATCGGCCAAGTAGGCTGCGGGACTATATACCGATTGGCAATGGGAGCAGTTGCAGTAGTCAAGCGAACCGAAAAGTGTTTCAAGAGTTGGAATGTCCAGGGGCGTCGGAAGCTCGTCGGGATGATACGTATAGTCGATAATGGCTTTTGGATCGGCACGATGCATCTCAAAGCGGTATTCAGTTATGCGCTGCAGTACTTGCGCATACTGAAATTCTGCCATACTGTACACAGTAAGGGCCGTACGGCGGTTAACCTGTCCAGTGGATGTCATGAGATCCAAGAACCGATCCTTGCCAAGGGATATAATCTGGGATGAATTGTGTATTTTTCGGTCAAGAAGTACCTTTCCCGTTGCAGCGGCAGGAGCAATACGGTGCACCCGCTGCATCACGCGCGCTTCAGTCAAAAGCTCCGGATCGGAAATTTGCCGTTCCGCAAAAAAAGCGTCCAGGTTTGTCTTGCGCAGGTCCAGATCAGGATGGTCGACAAGCATTTGCTGTATGTCCGATACGCGCGACAACGGGCTGTTGGCGCTGCGTGCCACATAAGCAGCCAGCACATCTGCAGGAAACATTTGCTCACACTGACTGGCAAGTGTTGCCGCGTATGTCCGTATCCGTTCTTCCGGTGTATCGCCATCTGTGTTTGGAGGCACCTGTCCCCCGTTCTCTTTGATCAGATCAATGAATTGATCGGTCGTAAGTCTGGCCAGCGCACGTGCAGACGTAATATTCCGAACATTCGAATCAGCAATTTTCTTCTTGAGCAGCGTTAGCATGGGGATGAAATTTTTCGTCAAATGCCCCAGGCTTGCTGCGGTTTCAAATTCTTTCACGGCGGCGGTGCCGCCGAATTTGCCAGGATTTTGTTTCAAATGATTCCAGAAATCTGTATCCATGTTTTTATATTGCAAAAAGGCATCGACTACGGCATCAGCGTGCGATTGGATCATGGGTGAGGCATCCATCAGTGCTTTCAAGCTTCCGTTGCCGATGAGAATTGGCTTTTCAAGGGCATATGATCGCTGCAGGGATGACAGAGCAGCGAGAATAGCTTCCTGCTGCCGGATTACGGCGATGGGAATCAGGTTCAACTCGATCGCATTCTTGAAAGCAGAAGCTTGCAGGCCGATGTCCATGAATACCAGACCGCTTTCGGTCAATTCAACCAGATGTTCGATAAGTTCCCATTCTTCGGTGCTCCGAAGCAGATCTCCGGGAAGGCCAGGCGGCAAATTTTGCCCGATAAAAGCGTAGCACACTTCCGGTCCTAATATGTCATGTCCAATTTCGGCAGAAACGAGATAGGCAAGTACAAGACGCATCACGTCCTCCGGGGAAAGCCCCGCCATCATTGCCGTCTGACTGATTTGCCTGTTCTCTCCCATCTCGACCAATTTGGCAATCACGCCTCCTCCGATCACCTTCTGAACGGCCGCCGTCCTTTCCTCGAACACGGATTTGCCGCGATACGGAAAATTCCCTAGCGTAAAGTTGGCCCAGGAAATCAAGGGTGGATTGGTTATCTGCCGGCTGCCGATCTCCCGTTTGTCGGCTTCGATCGCCTTGACAAGCAGCGAGAACCCCGACTGTACCTTCCCGGTGTACGGATCGCACGGTGCTTCATATGGAATGTCATAGAAGCCGTTTCTGGACGTCTGTCGTTCAGCCAGAAAAACCGGTTCGCCAACAATCGGCTTTACCCAAATTTGCACCTTGATGCCGGGCATGCCTACCCACAGTTCATCACGTACCGAGCCGCGAATACGGCAGGGATACATATTGTTGAAAGCCTGAGGATTGACCTGCCGTATATCGCTGTTGAGTGCAGCCATGGTTTCACCTTCGACCTTACCGGTTACGGGCAGAGACCGGCTGCGCTGGAACTGCAGCACCGCTTCTCTCGTCGATTTGCCGAACTGCTGATTTTTGTATTCTGTCTCATCAATCGGGTAGCCCAGGTGCGATAAGGCTGTTTGTAAGTCATTGACGTGAGGGCCCCACATGTTCAGCCGGACCACTTTCTTGATCGGTTTCAGTTCTGTCGCCTGAACAGACTTCATCTTGTTGATCGGTTTTGGAATACTTGCTGCTAACGAGACAAGGAGGTCGTAGGTTTCAGGAGTCAGTTCGCCTGTGACTGGCAACCCGTATTTTTTCTGGACGGCTTTCATGGCCGATTGCATGGTAGGTCCAATCTTCTTCTCCTTCAATTCGCCTTGATCCACCGTCACATCTTTGATCTTGGCAATATTCAATGCGCGAAGCAGGGTACGCTGAAGCTGGCCTACTTGCGACTTGGATGAAAAGCGTACCTTGATCGCCTCTGTGCGGAGCTTTGTAATGGTGTCTTCGGAAATCCGGCCGTCTGGCAGCAGTCCGGCTAGTTTCTGAAATTGTATAAGTCCTTCTTTGGTGCTGGGGTCGAATGCCCTGTTCTTGATTTCTTCCGAATCTATCTGCAGTCCGACAAGCTGCAGCAACTGCTGCAAGCGCTGCGTCCTCGTTTTGCTCCTGACCACAAAGTCGTGTATAAGCTCCGAATTCAGCTTATCCACGGTCGCTTGCGTGAGTTTGCCGTCGGCCGGCAGGCCCGAGCGTTCCTGAAAAGCTTTGATTCCCGCCGCGGTAGACTCCCCCATCTCTTTGCGTGCAAGTTCGCCCGGCGAGATGTCGATCTCTAACGCCTGAAGAGCAGACTGAATATCACCGATCGATTTGCTGTCCTGTTCTCGCACACTGATTTTCGGCGGTATCTTGATGTGCCCGAATTGGTATATCATTCGCAGCCATTCCTTTCGCTTCGCTCAAGGCATATTAGGTTTGCTTTGAGCAAAAATTTTTTATTCTAAGCACATAGGGATACCAGTTAAACAACAAATCACGCGGAAATGAGCGGGCTGCTCCTACTGCTTGAATTTTCGGTTCCCACGGTCAGGGAATTTCAAACAAAATTGGGGCAAAAACCCTTTCCCTGACCGGGAAAATTGACTGTTTAAGAATCCGGGAGATTCCTTACGAATCGAAAACCGCATTCCCCATCCGGAAGATCGGTTGAGGGGCAGCGCATCGCGGACATGCACCAGACCCATTCCTGGTCTTGCCATGGCCAGAAATAAGCGCCGCCGCCGCGAACAACCCTGGGTCCGTCATTCGATTTGCCCAAGTCGGGTTCATAGGAATCAGTGAAAACATCCGAGCACCATTCTCCTATAAACAGACCGTACATGCCGAACCCGTTGGCACGCCCATATCCCGCAGAAAAATCAAAGGTCAGCCATTCGGCAAGCTCGGATTCTTCCGGCAAGCGATCCCCGAAAGTGAACAAGGTCTCAGTCCCTGCTCTGCAGGCGTATTCCCATTGTGCTTCCGAAGGCAGGGTCATCCCATATCGATGTGCATGTTTGCGGGCGGTATCAAAGCTAACGTACGCGGCGGCGTTCGGATAATTCCCTGTTTCTCCTCCGAGCTCTCTTGTCAAGACGGGACGTTCCCCCATCAGGAACGGAGAGATCTTGATCAGCCGAACTGGCCTCATTTCCCCAATATTGGCCGGGAAGGGGTTGCAGAGCTTCCGTGCAGCGGCTTCTTCTCCTTCTGACAAGCCCATGCGGAACTGACCGCCTGGGATATACCGGAACCGCTGTCCGGACGGTTCATGGATAAATGCCGGCGGCCAGGATGTTGTTCCAGGCTGATTGTCGGGCATAAATTCGCCGCCGAAAGCGGAAGCGATTTGCTTGTGGATGTGCTCTGTGTCGATCCGTTCCATTTGAAAGCCAAGTCGTTTGCTATTTTGCTCCATCATCATGGATACCTCCAAGTTTGCCCTGTCAACGTATTTTGATATATGATCTTAACGCCGTATTTCTCCGCGAATGCCTGCATGGCCGACGCGCAGCCTCTGCCGCCGGGGTCGCACGGCGGTTTCGTACCCCGTATTGTGATAATTTCGCCGGGCTTCACTTGTCCGCCAAGCTGTTCCAAAATTTTGCGCTCCGTATGGACGGAAAGCTGTTCATCCCACGACAGACGCCTTCCCGGCGGAGTATCCGAACCGCTCGTTTCGTTGCCGCGGGTAATAAAGCGTCCTTCTGAATCCCGATGCTCCCAATCCGCATGGTGGCGGGACATCATGACACCTGCGCCCATCCCCGTTCCAGATGCCCCTACCGCTGTGGTCGTACTGACCCCGGATACGGCCGAAGGAGCAACAGAGATGGCATTTCCGAGTGAAGCGCCGTTAGCTGTGGCAAACTGACCCATACCCATGGTTTCGATGGCTGCCCCTGCACGGTTGATCGAATTTCCAATCTGCCCTCCGACCGAGCTGCCCACGCTTGCGACGGATTTGGCGATCCCGCCCCCCATAATAGAACCGATTCCCATGCCCAGGTTATAGTTGGCTTCTTCTTCGGATATCGGGTTATCCCAGATATCGCGCTGGCGAATCGATTGCACCGTATTGTAGGCCGTCGCTGCCATTCCGGCATATCCGACAACGGTCAATCCCGTGCCGATGACCGTAGAAGAGGCAATTGCCGCGGATGCAGCAGGGGCAATCGCCGCCAATGCAGCGCCGCCCGTAGCGACGATCGCCACGACCGCTACGGTGATGGCAAGCCCGACCACCACTCCTCGAAAAAAACTGCTGGTGAAGAAACTTCTGCCTCCTTCTCCTCCTCCGCTGCCTTCACCGGAGCCTTCACCGGAGCCTTGGCCTTGACCATCTCCCGACCCATGATCTGACGGATTGCCGTCCGTTTCACTTCCGGCCCCTTGTTCACCGCCCCCCTCTGTCGAATCCCCCGGAGAATCGCCTGCTGCTTGACCGGAACCGTCGGGCGGACCTCTTTCCACGATTCGCCATTTATCTACTTGCCAGCCGTCGGGCCCGAACTTCGGGGTGCCCTCATACTCGATGTTATGATCCGTCGCCCATCTCTGGAATTCCGGAAGCGTATCGACAGGTCCACCATCATCGCCGCCGGTGCTCAAACTGTCCCAAACTTGATAGTCCGTCCGCCATTCCTGCCTTCCATCAGGATCACGAAACATAATCGGATTATTGGTGCAGTACCGGAACAGATTGAGGCCTCCCGCGAACCCGGCGGGATCACCGGACGACCATCTTCCCAACCATGCGCAGTAATACCTTGCTCCGAAACAGTACAAGCCCGTTTCATCATCCCGCTCTTTGCCGCTGAAGCGGTAGCGCTTCAAACTCAGATCGAATCCTGGTTTGGCCGAGCGATACGCGGAGGTGCCATATGGATGAAATTCCTCATAAGAGACAACGGATCCGTTCCCGTCGGTCTCCAGTACGGCCGATCCGAGGTGGTTGCTGTACGTATACCGGATCAACGGTACGTTAAGGGGATTATCCGGGTCTTTGTTGTTATCGTCCCGTGTTTTGATATCCACCTGGGCAATCCGCTCACCGTTGTCATCGATGTGCAAGGTGTATCGTTCGAAATGCGGATCCGTACTGCCGCTTTTACGCTCGCGCAATATTTCCACCGCGCCGAAATAGATGCGTTCGGATCGGCTGCCGCCCTGCCGCTCGATCACCTTCCGGATGCGCTGCCCTTCCGTATCGTAGACGTAATAAACCGTGCCTCCTCCCCCGAGATCCGCACGCCGAAATTGATCCAAAAAATCCCAATTCATCTCTGTTACATGCGGCATCCGGGTCATATTGCCGTACACATCATATGCATAAATCCCACTGTAAGGCCCAGCGTCCGGATCACCCGGCATGGCGGTCTTGGTCAGCCGGTTCGTACGATCGTTCGGGTCGCTCTCATAGGCATACCGGTAATAGCGGGTCCATCCGTTGCCGCTGCCGTTGTGGGCTTTGTAGTGGTGGCGCATGACAGTGATGTTGCCCAGCAGGTCGTACTCGTATATTTCGATGTATGTTCGTACCGCTCCAGCATTATTGTTGTGCGGAAGCTGCGGGACGTAATCAAGATCCGCGTCGGTGCGAATGGCGTTGTTTACATCCCCCGCATGCTCCCGGCCAGTCGCGCGGATCAGCTGATATTTCGCATCGTAGGCGAATAAGCTTTCCGGTTTGACGACCGTATTATTGAAAAAGTATGTTTGCTGTGCTTCATCGCGGATCTGTGTGATATTGCCAACAGGATCGTACGTATAGTGCAGCTTTTGGAGCGCCTTCACATCCGCATCATCGCCGGATTTGACGGTGAGCAGATCGGTGAGACGGAAATTTTTCGCGTCATAGAAATACCGGCTGATCACGTTATTTCCTTTGCGGACGTACTGGCGAAGTCCCTTGGCATCAAAGTCCTGATCGGCCAGAAATTCGACGAAGTTGCCCTGACCTCGTATTTTCACGTTCAACTTGACCAGATAATTGGCCTCGTTGTAGGTTGGCACGAATATGGTTCTGTCGGGAAGGATCGCACGGATCGGCCGGTTGAGGGCGTCGTATTCTGTCGCGGTGACAAAAACCTCGTCACTCTCCAGCTCGGCTTCGGCGGCAGAATGCACGGCCCAATAATCGGGTTGTTCCGCCAGCACCTGCCAGTCGGGACAGATCTGGTAACTTTTGGCTAATATGCGTTCCACCCGCAACGTGTTCCCTTTAAAATCTACTTCCGCGACACATACCATCCCGGTTGGATCGAATATTTGATGGGCGACACCGTTCAAGTTAAGGCGATAGGCGTCCGGATGCCGATCCCCATATACGATATAATTGAACAAAATCTCGGACTGCCCGGCTTCCTGTACGAAGATTGAAAGCAGCCGCTGCAGCGGGTCGTATTCGGTTCGAAATTGCCGGCCGTATTCATCCCATGTTTTAACGATTGCGCCCGAGATATTTTGGAACGTCCAGCGCCGCCCTTTTTCGGCGCTTTCGCCATATACGTTAGCACCGGTCATGCTGACGAAACCGCTGGATACCTCCCGGTTGGACTGATCGAACAGCTTGGAGAAGCGACCGGTTGTATCGCTCTGTGAGCGCACCGATGCCGTTATACCTCCGCCATAGTCGGTGACAGCACAGACGGATCGTCCGAGACTGTCGAAATGCACGGTGCCGGGGGTATCGGCATGGCGGGCTGCCAGCCATGCCGCCCTAGCTTCGGGATCGTGCAGCGGTTCGGAATCGGCCTCAGGATCCGGTTCACCCCTGTCAGTGTACCATCCGCTTTCTTTAACCGTATCGTTGGCATCGTACGTTTGCTTCTTCCAAGGTTCAAACACTGTCCGGGTGAAGGTTCCGTCTGGAAGCACGGTTCGGATATTTCGGCCTAATGCATCGTAATAATAAATCGGGGTAACACCAGTTTCACGAAGGGATTTAACATCTTCGTATTCGAACGTGGTGCTGAAATATGGTTCGTATTGCTTGACGGGGTTGCCCTTGTTGTTTAAAACGATACGGCCGTTGCCCACCCAGCGCGCAGTTGTCTCAACCTCCGACACGGTCCCATCCGGATTCGCCTCCCGTGCTATGCCTGGATTCACCTGGGATTTGACCATGGCCACGCCGCCACTTCCGTTCCAGTATGCATAGCTTTCTTGCCAGCGGGAATCGGAAGTTCCGTGCTTTTCGCGGGAGAGAATCCGCACGTAAGTCGGCTTGCCGTTCAACTGCCAATTGAACAGGTCGTATTCCATTCGCACCGACGGATCGTCAAGGCTGTCTCCTTCTTTGCCCCCCTTCTTGCCCATGACTGCTGACGAGATGACCATCCCGAGCGCATCGGTCTCCACCGCAGAACGGTTTCCGTTGGCATCCGTAATTAGGGACGGCCCCAATATGCGGTAATCGTTCTTCACCGTCATCACATTCCAGGATGCCTGCTTGATCTGCACGCGTTCTGTCAGTAGATCGTACGGATCCGGCGTCATGATCGTCTCCACGCCCATGGGGCTTCTGATGCCGACGGGCATGTAAAAATGCGCGGCGGAATTGTCCGCAAATACGGCTGTTTCTGACGGGATCCACCAATTGTCGTCCCCATCGAAATGGACATACCCCGCAGCGGAAAACTCAGCATCCGTCACCTTATCCGCATAATAAAGTTGGATAATCGATGGTGTAAGAGCCAATTGATAGCTTTGATACATCAAGCCAAGCGAATCGCACTGACCGAGCGGCAGCGGCCTCAAGCCGTTGTCAAGGTACAAGGTTCGACTGCAGGATAGCAACCGCTTCTGCGGAACCGTTTCGTCTGCTAAGGTTTCATACGCGATTTTGGAAGTGCCTTCAATCTTCAGACGGATTTCTTCAAACCCGAACAGATCGGAATCGGATGATACACCGGTAATCTCATAGCTTCTGGACGCGAAAGGAACGCGCGACCGATAGGCGGATACCGGATGGCTGTACGCTGCTTCCGAGGTGTAGTCGGTTTCTGAATAGGTGATTACCATCTTTTGTTGATCGCGAGTGACTTCTGGCGGAAGGTCGGTGTCAACCAATTGACGGCCATACACAACCGTACATGATTTCCATACGTTGGCGTACTCATCCACTTCGAGCTGCAGACTGTGCGAGATGCGGGGGTCATGCGGGTTCCGGTCATAACCGATTGTCAGGGATTCCCGTGCTACTGGCAGGAATACGGCATGTTTGCACGTGCCGAGCGGTTGGATTCGCCTGATCTCGTAGGTGTTCTCTACGACGCTGTACGGATGCTTTTCCCGCTCCGACCCGTCGAAACTGTATATTTCCCGGCGGAGCGGCAATCCTTTCATGCTGCGAAGGCACTCCAGCCATTCGCGGTCGCTCATTTTTTCAGGCAGTACCACCTCGGGAAGATGCTGTGTTCCCTGATAATACTCGCTGTGGAATGGGTGTAAAATGCCGTTTTGGCCAAGTAGCATGCCGGTGTGAAACCAGGTACGGGTGGTGACCGGTGATTGATACAGTTCCGGCGCAGATTCCTGGCTCCCATCAAACCGCTGGACGCCAGCCGCATAGTCTTCGTACGCTTCCGTATCCCACTGTTCGACCATTCCGAAGCCGCGGAATTCCCGCTCCTCTCCATCAAAGCAGCCATGATGGTACGCATAGCGGGTGACGAATCGGCTGTGGCTGACATGGTCATAAGTCTCGATCTGTTCCACCACATGAACAGGAAACGGGATACGAGTCAACCAAGGCCTGCCTGCTATACGGTCTGCGAGATAGAACTTGGTGGAAGGCGCATACTGGATGCGGGTCTCTGCACCCATGTTATTGACGACGCGGATGAGCAGATGGGGCTTCTGCCCGCCCATTAGATCCACAAAACGCATCTGCAGCCCGCTGTCACCCGGTAAGGGAGACGACCAGACCAGACAGGCCGTGGCGTTGCCCCGCAGATCGACTGCCGCGATAACCGCGAGATCGTCCACGTGCGGGAACACATCCAGCATTTTCGCATCGCTCCAACGATTGCCGGATTGGTTGAAGTAGAGGCGAACCCCGTCGCCGTGTAAATAGATGATGTCGGTTGTCCCCGTACCGTCAATATCGGCGAGCCGAATGCGTTTTTGCTCGAATTGATCCGGTGCATCGAATACAGGAGAAGCATCCATCGTTACCATGGAACCGAATCGGCCATGTCCCAGGTTGGGCCAATAGCAAATTTCACCGTTGCGAATCCGCACAAGGTCATTCAGGCCGTCGCCCGACATATCAGCGAGATAGACGGACTCCGACCCGTCCGCGAATACAAGTCGCGGCCCTTGTTCCTCATCCAGCGCTTGCGAAATGCGGCGTGCCGGCCCGAAACCCTCATCTTGAAGTGAAGGATGCCAGACTATGGTATCTTGTTCCGTGATCAGCACATCCGCATGACCATCACCGTCCAAATCTACAAGCCGCAGGTTGGGATTGCGCATGTCGCAATTAAGCGGTGAGGAAAAGGGACGGAACGCCTGCCACCCTTCTTCCGCGTCGTGCTCGTACAGCCCTTGCACGGGTCCCTCCAGCATGACAAGTTCGGGTCTGCCGTCGCCGTCCAAGTCCATAAACTGGGCTTTCCCGCCGGTCAAGGACAGATTGGGCTTTACGGCTACAATTTCGACAGGTGCAAATTCGACCGGCCGCTGGCTGATGGGGCTGAGATTGCGTTTATAGAACCATCCGCCGCCCTGTTCCGTTAGAATGCCAGGAATGCCTTCCCCATGCAAGTCTGTCCACTGATAAGCATTGTTGTCGATTCCCGACGGCAAATGGTCAAGGCTATCGGGGTCCAACGTTTCCACGTTATCCTGTATGACGGGCTGACTGTATGTGAAGGCAACCGGTGGAAGGGCGCTTTTTTCGTATTCGTCTTCTTTTCGCTTGTATCCGGTGTGGGTGACTGTTGAGAGGTATGTATAAACAAAGTTGCGAGGATTTGCAGGGTCTTGATCTAGGGAGTAGGAAAATTCCGTGGATCGCACCAGGCAATTGGTGCCAACTCCGGCTTCGTGTTCGAAATGATGGAACATCAAAACCCTTTTGCATAAGCGATAGGTACGGATTTCAAAACCTGCCCGATAGGTCGAGAAAGCATCTTGACGACAGGCCCATTGACCGGTGTCGTTCGGGGTGGGAAGATTGCTGTCATGTTCACCGTAATCGAAGACGGTCTCGAACAACCAATCTGTCTGCCCGAGCAGGCTCGCATCAAGAAAATCCGGACGAAGTCCTTCGCTGTTGAGCAAGGGCGTGCGGTTGCCGTAGCGGATGCGCTTGAGATAGCGATTGGCCGTGCGCCGGAGATCCGTTCGTTCTCCCCGATTTCGTTCATGAACTTGGGCAAGATCGACACCTGTTCCATCCTCGGGTTTGTACTCGTACATGATGGCGTTGCCAATATCGTCGCGCATCTCGCTGATTAGCCAGCAAAAGACGCGACTGGGGTCTACCGGGTTATGTATTCGGGCGTTGAGATCCAGGCCATAGATGGTCAAAACATTATTCCGGGTAATCGAACGCCAATGCACATCGCCATCGCTGTCACGGATCCACCGTTCAATACGGGCGAAGGCTCCTTCGATTCGCGGACGATATCGATAAACGGTATACCCCGGAATGGGTGGGGGTTCATCATCGGCGACCGGAACCAGGTCCTCGGTGTCCGAAAGCACAAATACATCGGATTCTTCCGCGTCCAGGTATTGCGGCAGTCCCTTGTCCGTCTTGCGCACGATACTCGGAAGCGAGAGAGACCATCCTAAGCCAAACGGCCCGTTGCCCGAGGCGGAGTTATAGGTTAGCGAGAGTTGGGGGCCGAAGCCGGAACGTCCCGGACTGACTCCGATCGGAACAGACAAGGTACCGGTGCCGACGACGGGATTGACGGAAAACTTCTCCCCCATTCCACGAATTGCCCCTCCCCCTTTCGGGAGCGTAATGGAGGGGACTGTAAACGGTTTCTGCCCTCCGTCTATGGTATCTGAATGGTTATCTATCATCCGTTCTCTTCCTTTCACGTGCGAAGTGGAGTCGGGGGATTCTGACGACTAAAGTATTTTTATGTTCCATGACCTGTATAGATTCATTGACTTTTCTAGGGGTGAATTATCGGCAGCCGCAGAAAAAACCATGCCTTTTTGAACATTATACTGCAAAATTACAGATTTTTCAGTTAATTTTTAAAACCTTTCAGCACTCTTCCGCGACCTGGCTTGTATCTGTGCACTTGTGTATAATGGAAGGAATATTTGGGTCATTTCGGCTGGCAAAGGAGGTTTGCGCATTGAACATTTGGGAATCCGATTTACCAGGGATTGGCCGCAAATTCCAAATGGAAACCCGCAATGGGGATAAGCTGATCATCGTCATTCACGACAACGGCCGGCGGGAGATCTATCATCTCGATCAATCCAACCCTGATGAATGCGTTTCGACAATCACTCTCGACGATGAGGAAGCCATGAAAATCGCCGGAATCATCGGAGGGATGAACTACAAGCCGAAAGCTTTGGAAAATATCGAGATCACTCTGAACGATCTGGTGATCGAATGGCATAAAGTCGAACCGCAGGCCGCTTGTATCGGAAAAACGATCGGACAGTTAGCCGTTCGGCAAAAAACCGGCGCGACGATCATTGCAGTCATCGAGGCCGGTCATTATAAAAAGATCAACCCCGGTCCGGACCAAATCCTCGCCGGCGGTTCCACGCTCATCGTGGTCGGGGAAAGACAGCATGTCAAAGCGTTCAAGCAGCTTTTGGCCAGCGGTGAATAAGCATACAAGCAGGCAGCAGGTGACAGTTAATCGACTGTCTCCTGCTGCCTGCTTCTCTTTCTTCACATCTTTCCTTGCTGGCTTTGCGCCTGCCCTTTGGATGAAAGCTGTTGGAAGAAGTTGTAGATGTTTTTCGATTCCTTCGTCAGCAGCGGACCGAGGACAGCCAGGATCAGCACGTACAGAACGGCAAACGACTGAACCGTCGGAAGCAGCCCTCCCGCCTTGCCGATATTGGCCATGATGATGGAAAATTCCCCCCGCGACACCAGCGTAAAGCCGATGTTGACCGAGGCCCGATTGGAGATGCCGGAGATACGCCCCGCGATCATCCCCGCGACGAGGTTGCCGATGATCGTCAGCACGACAGCGATAAGCGCCATCCACACCGCCCCGCCCAAAGACAGCGGATCGATCGTCAGGCCAAAGCTGAAGAAAAACAGAGCGCCGAAGAAGTCGCGGAACGGCAGGACCAGGTGTTCAATCCGCTTGACGTGCTTTGATTCGGCCAAAACCAGCCCGATCAACAGCGCACCGATCGCCTCTGCCACGTGCAGGGTCTCTGAAAAGCCGGCAACCAAAAAGAGCGAGGTTACGACCAGCAGCAAAAACAATTCTGATGACTGTATGTTGAACAGCTTGTCGATGTACTTGATGATTTTTCTGCCGATGATCAAGAACAGCAGAATGAAGACGAGGGCCGACAGCGAAGTGAACAGCACGCCCATAAATGAGGTGGCACCGCTTAACACCAACCCGGACAAGATGGACATGTGCACGGCGATAAACAAGTCGTCAAACATAATCATGCCCATGATGATCTCTGTCTCGGGATTGGCCGTTCGCTTCAGGTCTACCAGCACCTTGGCGACGATCGCTGTAGAAGAACTCGTCATGATCCCGCAGACGACCAGCGTTTCCTTCAGCGGCAAGCCCATCATCCAGCCGAGCAGCAGTCCGGAGACGAAGTTGAGCGCCACGTAAAACAAACCGCCGACGATGATCGACTTGCCCGATTTGATCAGCCGCCCTACGGAGAACTCCAGCCCCAGGTAAAACAAGAGAAAAAGGACGCCGATCCGGCCCATAAAATCAATGAACACGGAGCTTTCGATGAAGCGCAGGTCGATCATTCCAAAATGCGGTGCATGCGGCCCAACCGCCATGCCGACCAATATATAGAACGGTATCACGGAAAAACGAAGCTTGGTGGAAATCAAGCCGACAAGGGTAATCAACCCGAGGGCCAACCCTATTTCAAAAATAAGAGTATCCATCAAATCCCCCCTGTTTCCTGTTGTATTCGCCTTGTGCAAACAGCCGGGACAATCTAATCAAGCCCCTTTTGCATGTATTCTTTTAACATTTTCAGGTGTCGCCTTTCCCCGGCGACGATCAGGGTTGAATGAGCGGCAAACACGTAATCAGGTCCGGGGTTGATCTGTTTTTTATGGTCTTTTTCCACCACGGCAATGATCGTTGCCCCTGTTTTTTCCCGGACTTTCATTTCTCCGATTTTCTTCCCGATACAGTTGGCGTGAGGTTCAATCTTGTACCACTCAATCACTAAATCCTCCAGTGTAACCTCAATCGTATCCAAAGCTTTCGGCTTATAGGTCATGCCGCCAAGGATCCCGGCGACCAGCCTGGCCTCATCGTCGTCCAGGGTCACCATGGACAAGCTTTCGTCTGGATCCTTGCTGTCAAAATGATAGAGCTCCCGGCGCCCGTCATCATGAATGATGATGACCAGCTTTTCCCCGCTGCGGGCCTCAAATTGAAATTTACGGCCAATGCCCGGCAGATCAGACTCGCGAATCGTCATAGCGATTACCTCCAATATGTTATTTTGGGTAAAAATTACATATTCTGCAGATATTTATCCAAGTTTTCAACTGGGATTACAGAGGTTTAATCCAATATGACAGTCCTCCAGGCTGTCAAAAAAGATAGCTTGGTTAGGGTAAATGGGCGTCATGAACTTACACGAGGAAGGTGGTTGTGTACTTGATGGGCATGAGAAATAAACGTTTTAACGCAATGGGGATAAAAAAGAATTGTCTGTGGATGGAAGTGATGGGGAGGTTTGCCAACAACAGTGGAAACAAAGCGATAAACGCCAAAACTTTTAGCTGCCAGTGAAATTTGAGGGAGATTTTTTGCCTGAAGGCAGCTGCCTTATTGGCGTTAAGATGCGGAAAATACTCTGCGGAGCTGCCTTGGGAGGTTTGACTGTCCGCGGCAAGCAAAGAGACAGGTGCAAAGGAAAACAGGAGCAGCACGAAACAAGCGCATGTTGTCAGCAAACGGCAAATGTAGCGGGAAAACATCATTCGTGCACCTCCTTTGAAACCATTGCATGCTGCTTGCTGTCCGTTTGGTCGCAAGCAAGCTTTCTTTCCTCCTGTCCGCAAGCTTGTGAAAAATTGCGATTATCCCTTTTATTAAATCATGTCGACATTTTCAAGTCAAATCACCGACCACACCGTACAAGAAAGATACAGGGTCGTCCCCTGCAAGAGGCCATAATGCTGTATAATAAGAAAAGCTTCCATCAGAAACTTGCAGGAAGCTTTCTTATCCGGATTAACAGGCTTCTATCTAAAAGAAGCTTTTCATTCCAAACAGGAGGTCGTACGAGATGAATCGCTATCAAGCAGTTACATTGGCACTGGCTGTCGGAGTTGCTTTCAGCCTTGTCGGAGTAGGCATCGCTATCGGGGAACAAAGTGTGATCGGCATCTTTGCCTGCCTGATTGCGGCAACCGTGCTCATGGGCGGCGGCTTTATGTACAAGCGCAAGCACAACCGCTAACGCCGGACGAACAGGCTGTTCACATAAAAAAACAGGGAGGTCAGACCGTTCGCCTGCCGCAGCAGTTGTTTGGCGATGGCGTAAATCTGCGGTTGGCTGGGGTTGACTTTGCGGTCGACGAGGTAGAAAGCAACCAATCCGTCTATGATCATGCGGTGGAAGGCAGCATCGGGCAGTTTTTCGGCGCTCTGTTTGGCCTGTTCGATGAAGTACCTCAGCCGGGCCAGTGCTTCTTCGTCAGACCGGTAATAGCTGACAAAATTGAGATCCCCGCCCTGCCGGTCCTCCTCCAGGTCGATCAGGTAGTCGAGCAGGATGTGGAGTCCGCAGATCCACGGGAAGTAAGCCGAATTGAGCGCGTCGATTTCCGCAAGGTCCACATGCTCTTTTGTGGCCAGGACAAGCAGGGCGAATATGCCAATCGTAGAGCCTGTCACGGCGGAAAATTCTTGCCAGTAGATGTGCGGATGGTCGGCGCGGTACTTTTCCCACCAGGAGAGAAGTTCTGCTTCCCTCTGCTCGCGGGCGATGTGTTTGTATACCTGCAAATCGCTGTACAAAAGCGAGAGCTCCAGTACGCGCGACTGTACGATCGAATACGAAGGAAGCTTTTTTACCTGCTGTTGGCAAGCTTTGACCAGGTCATTCAGATACCCGCCATCGTCCTTCTCTGTCCGGTAGCGGTAGTAATCCCGGAGCGGCGCATCCGGCGTCAGGGCGTCCTGCATGGACAGGTGGAGTTGACGAAAGTCCTGCGGGTCCAGGGATGTGCTTCGGTCGCATAAATTGTCCAGGTAATCGCTTATGGTCTGGTACGCGACGATCAGCGGCACCAGCGTATCCACGAAGGGAATCGCCTGGGTGGCGTAGACCGTCCCCCCTTGACAGTGAAATTTTTTGGTCTCCATACTGGCTAAAGCTTGTTTCCTCAACTCGCGGTCAGGAATGTTCCCAGCACGCCGATACCAAGCTGCAAATGTGTCATCAAGCTGTGGTTTGACGTAGCGATATACGCGATAAATCAATTGCCATGGGTATCGAATTGGTTTCCCGTCCACGCATTGTTCCTCCTTTTTCACCAATAGCTACATCTTATCATATAAATGCCCCTTGTCTCTCCTCTCTTCTCGTTTTTACCCATTCCGTCACTTTTCGTAGTATTCTGTAGGTTCCCATTAGACTGACTTAAAATAATGGGTGAATGGCCACAATTGTGTCCGACATCATACATATAAAGGGGGCTTTCTCATTGAAAAAAGCAAAGGTTTTATTCTCCTCGGTCCTATTGTCGAGCATGCTTCTGCTGGCAGCTTGCGGCGGCGGTGGCGGCAGCACCGGAGGCAGCGCTCCTGCAGGCGGTGAAAGCAGCAGCGGCTCCGGAGGCGGCCAACAAGCCAGCAGTTCGCCACCGGGGGGCAAATCATGCCGCTGATCATGGGAGCAGCAGCGTTTTTGATGGCGGAATTTCTCGGCGTACCCTACTGGGATATCGTCAAAGCAGCCGTGCTTCCAGCCATTCTGTACTTCACCGGCATCTGGATCATGGTGCACTTTGAAGCAAAGCGCCTGGGACTGCGCGGCGTTAGCAGAGAGGAAATCCCGAATAAGAAAGAAATCCTGAAAAAGCTGTACATGCTCGCCCCTATTTTCGTCATCATCGGAGTATTGATGGCTGGCCGCTCGGCGGAATTCAGCGCCATCTGCGGTATCGTCTCCTCCATCGTCGTCGGAGCCTTCCGCAAAGAGACCCGGATGTCGTTCAAGGACATACTGGATGCCTTGGCGGCATGGGCACGCCGACGACTGCCAACTACATCATCACCTCGACGATTGCCGCTCCGGCGATCATCCAGTTGGGTGTTCCGGCCTTGTCGGCTCATATGTTTACGTTCTACTTCGGGATTGTCGCCGATATTACGCCTCCTGTCGCACTTGCCGCCTTTGCCGCCTCCGGTCTAGCCAAGTCAAAACCGATCCAGACCGGTGTCGAGTCGACACGCCTGGCGATAGCGGCTTTCCTGGCGCCGTATATCTTTGTCTTGTCGCCGCAGCTGCTCTTGATCGACACGACATTCATGCAGTCGCTGTGGGTTATGATCACTTCCGTTCTGGGTATGATCGGTGTCGGGGCCGGTATGATCGGATATTGGATGTCCAGATTAAATCCGGTTGAACGGATCGCCTCGATCGCCGCAGGATTGTGCGCGATCGTACCCGGCGTATGGAGTGACACCATCGGAATCGTGATTCTGGCAGCGGTCTTCTTCCTGTCGTATCGCCGGTCCAAGTCGGCTCCGCAGCAATTACAGGTAAATGGGTAAGGTTAAAACCGCGGGATGCTTCCCCGCGGTTTTTTGCTTTGGCTTTTGCTTTGGCTTTTGCTTTGGCTTTGGAGAACATTGTGCATGGAGACTGAGAAAAATGGGCTCGCTCCGTTCGTGGCACGCCTGCAAGGGAGCCGGGGATGTCCGTCTCCACTACAAAAAAGCGGCACGTCGACCAAAATCCACCCTACGGGCGGAAGTATCTCAATGAAGTGATTGGTCGACAAGCATGTGCCGCTTTTTTTCCGTTCCGACTGGGGAGGCGTGCCAAGGCCTGCACTCGCTCCATTTTTCTCAGTCTCCCGGGGCTTTTTCCTGAATCAGTGACTATACAAATGACAGGATACCTGATGGTGTGGCGACATTTGCTGCGTCACAGGTGCTTCTGTTTTGCAGACATCCATCACGTACGGGCATCTGGTGTGAAAAATGCAGCCGGACGGCGGGTGCAAGGGGGACGGGATCTCCCCTTTGAGGATGATCCGCTCTCTTTTTCGCCGCGGGTTCGCCACTGGTACCGCCGACAGCAAGGCTTGTGTATACGGGTGCAGCGGGGTGGCAAACAGGCTGTCGGTCGAGGCTTGTTCCACCATCTGCCCCAGATACATCACTCCGATGCGGTCGGATATGTGACGGACGACGCTGATGTCATGAGCGATAAAGAGATAGGTGAGTGTATACTCCTCCTGCAGCTGCTGCAAGAGATTGATCACCTGCGACTGGATGGACACGTCAAGGGCAGAGACGGGTTCATCCGAGATCACGATCTGCGGACTGACGATCAGCGCTCTTGCCAGCCCGATCCGCTGACGCTGTCCCCCGGAGAACTCGTGGGGATAGCGGTAGTAGTGATCCATTTGCAGTCCTACCTTATGCATGATGTCCATCACCCGTTCGATGCGCTCTTCCTTCCGGCCGATGGAGTGGATGGCCAGATGCTCTTCCAGCGCCGGGCCGATGCGCTTTCGCGGGTTTAGTGATGAGTAAGGGTCTTGAAACACCATTTGCAGCTCTTTGCGGATATCCCGCATCACGTTTCCAGGCAGTTGGAAGATATCCCGGCCTTTGTACAGCGCCTTTCCGTCCGTCGGCTCGGTCAGCCGCAAAATGGTTCGACCCATCGTGCTTTTGCCGCAGCCGGATTCTCCTACCACGCCAAACGTCTCCCCTTCGTATAGCTGAAAGGAGACATCATTCACCGCCTTTACGTGTCCCTTAACTCCGCCCAGGCTCCCGAATGGGCCATGCACGGGAAAGAACTTTTTCAGCCTCTGCACATCAAGCAGGGGTTTTTTGGGGGTTTTGCCGGCCTCAAGAGACATAGCTTTCCTCCTCGGCTTGGGTGATCTTGTCGGCGTGCCAGCACCTGACTTTGTGGCGGTCTGCCAGCACCGTCAGCTCGGGGGGCTGCTGATGGCACATGCGGTCTGCATGGGGACAGCGGGGAGCAAAGCGGCAGCCGCCGGGAATATTGTGCAAGGTCGGAACCATTCCCTCGATGACGTGCAGCTTTTGCGAGCGGTCGCCGTCCAGCTGTGGAATGGATTTGATCAGCCCTTGGGTGTACGGATGGCGGGGACGGGAAAACAGGGCATCCACCTCTGCCTCCTCCACGATCTGCCCGAGATACATCACGACCACCCGGGAGCAGATCTCCGCGACGACTCCCAGATCGTGGGTAATAAAGATCACGCCCATTCCTTGCGCCCGGTTCAACTGCAGGATCAAGTCCAGGATCTGTGCCTGAATCGTCACATCCAGCGCTGTCGTCGGCTCGTCGGCGATCAGCAATTTGGGCTGGCAGGCCAGGGTCATCGCGATCATCGCCCGCTGCCGCATCCCTCCCGACAATTGATGCGGATACTCGTGAACCCGTTTTTCCGGTGACGGTATTCCCGTCAGCCGGAGCAGGTCCACCGCCCTTGCATAGGCCGCTTTTTTTGCCCCCCCCTGATGCAGCATGATCGATTCTGCGATTTGATAGCCGATTGTATAGACGGGGTTGAGCGAGCTGAGCGGATCCTGAAAAATCATCGAAATCTCGTTGCCGCGAATGTTCTGCATATCGGATATGGAAATATCTAACAAATCATGTCCCTTAAAGCGTACTTCCCCTTCGTATTCAACCAGGTTTTTTTCGTCAAACAACCGGAGAATGGCTTGAGAGGTGACGCTTTTGCCGCAGCCCGACTCGCCGACCACGCCCAGTATCTCGCCTTCCTCCACATGGAAGGAAATGTCGTCGACTGCCGTAATCCGGCCGCGATCCGTATGAAAGTGAACGGTAAGCCCTTTTACTTCCAAAAGCGGTTGTTCCGCCATGATGATCCCCCTTCGCTTTAGGTTTTTCTCTTGCCGGACTGGCTGGCATGCGGATCGATCAAGTCGCGGACTCCGTCACCGCAAAAATTCAACCCCATCACCGTCAAGATGAGCAGGATGCCGGGAAATACCGTCATCCACCAGCCTTTAAAGATCACCAGCTTGCCGTCGTATAAAATGTTTCCCCAGCTCGGGTCGGGTGTGGGCACGCCAGCGCCCAAAAAGCTCAGCGCCGCTTCCGTAATGATGGCATCGGCAAAGACGAACGTGGCCTGTACGACGAGCGGTGAAAGCGTGTTGGGCGCGATGTGCAGCCAGATGATCCGTGCGGTGCTGGCCCCTTGCGCTTTCATCGCCTCGATATAGGTCTCTTCGCGGACCACGAGGGCAGCAGAACGAACGACTCGGGCAATAGACGGGATAAACACGACACTAAGCGCGATAATGACATTTTCCAGGCGCGGCCCCAGCGCTGCCACCAGAGCAATCGCGAGCAGGATGCCGGGAATCGCCATCAACCCGTCGCAGATCCGCATCAGAATCTGATCCAGCGTCCGGTAGTAGCTGGCGTACAAACCGACGACTAACCCGATCGACGAGGCGATGACGGCGACGGCAAAGCCGACGCCCATCGAGACTTGCGCGCCAAATACGATGCGGGTGAAGAGATCGCGGCCGAAGTTGTCCGTCCCCAGCAAATGCTCGCCACTTGGCGGCTGCAGCCGGTTGGCCGGTTCCATCTCATACGGATCGTAGGGGGCCAATGCCGGTCCCGCGATGGCTACGATGAGTAAGATAGCGATGATCACGCTTCCGGTAACCATCAGCCGGTTTGACCAGAAGCGGCGCATGAACAGCCGGCGCTGCTGCTTTTTCAGGCTGTGTTTGAGACTGGATAGCTCCACTTTGTCAGCGTTTAATTCAAGCGCTCCCATATCCATATTCCTCCTCCCTACTTCCTCTCGAGCCTCACCCTTGGATCAATCACGCCGTACAGCACGTCGACGAGCAGATTGATGAACACATAAGCACAGGTGACAAACAGCACGACACCCTGGATGACGGCGTAATCGCGTCGTTCCACGGAATTGATGATCAGCTGCCCGATCCCGGGAATGTTAAATATCGTTTCTGTCACCACGGCACCTGTTACTAGGCCGCCAAACGTCTGCCCGATCACCGTCAGGATGGGGAGGAACGCGTTTCGCAAGGCGTGTTTGTAGATGACGGCACGCTCCCTGACTCCCTTCGAGCGAGCTGTTTTAATGTAATTGGCATTCAACACCTCCAGCATGGAAGCGCGGGTCATGCGCGTAATCAGCGCTGCTTGTATGGCTCCGAGCGAAATGGCAGGGAGGATCAGGTACTTGACGTGATTCCACAGCCCTGCATCCAAAGGCTTGTAGCCCGCTACCGGCAGCAGCTTCCACTTTACGCCGACCAGCAAAATAAAAAACAGGGCCAGCAGAAAGCTGGGAACTGCCATCCCCAACAAAGAGAATCCCATCACCGTCTGGTCGGCAACCGTCCCCCTGCGCCGCGCCGCCATGATGCCGATCGGAATGGCGATCGCCAAGGCGACGATCTGGGCGAGAATCGCGAGGGATATCGTCGGTTTCAAATGGCTGAAAATCGCCTGGGAGACAGATTCCTTCATAAAATAAGAGTCGCCGAAATCCCCGCGTATGACATCCGCCATCCAGTTCACATATTGCTGGTACAGCGGAAGGTCAAGCCCCAGCTGCTGACGCAATTCGGCAATTTCCTGCCGGGTGGCTGACTCCCCCAGCATGACAGCCGCAGGGTCGCCGGGCGTCAAGTGGATGATCAAAAAGATGACGACTGAGACGACGAATAAAACGGGGATCAAAGCGAACAGCCGCTTTACCAGATAGACATTCATAGATCATCCTCCACTTGTCCAGACATCGCCGCCCTCCCCCGCTTGTCTGGAAGAAGGGGAGGGACGTGCGATTGTGTTATTCTTTTGACACGTTCCAAAAGATATTGCCGTCCAGCCATTGCACGTTTTTAACCGACTTTTGGCAGGCCAGGATGCTGTTGCCGTCGCCGATTTTGACGACCGGAACATATTCGTAGAACCACTTTTGCAAGTCGTCATAGACTGCCCTGGCTTGTTCCAGAGTAGGAGCCCCTCTGAATTCGGCCAGCAATTTGTCCAATTCCGGGCTGTCGGTCCAACCGGTGAAATCCTTTCGCATGAACGCCAGAGAACTCGGTTCCGGTTTTGGCGTATTGGTGATCACCAGGATGTCAAACTTGTTTTCATCCTCACGAAGATCGGTGAAAGTCGGCCAATCGTACACCTCCAGCTTCGTCTTCACGCCCATTTTTTCCATTTGCTGCTGAAAAGCCACGGCACCGTTGTACATATCCTCGTAATCCCTGCTGGTGACGATTTTGATCTCCTGTCCCTGATACCCCGCTTCCTTCAGCATTTCTTTCGCCTTTTCCGGGTTGTTTTGATTGTACTTGTCTTTGCCGGCCTCGCTGGACCACTGCCCCGTCTGGTAGTACATCATCATGTTGTGGTTGAGCTCGTAGTACTTTTGATCGGTGTAAGCGGCGGTCAAGATCGCTTGCGCATCGATTCCGGCCCCTACCGCCTGCCGGGCTGCCGCATTGGCAAACAGACCTTTCCGCTTGTTGAAGTAGATATTCAGCATCCCGGTGGGAGAGGTTTTGATTTCCATGTCGGGATTGCTCTCCAGCTGCTCCACATTATCGTAGGACACGTCGGAAGCCACATCGTATTCGCCGGAGAGCAGCCCGGCTACCTGTGTCGAAGCATCAGGCGTAAAGATAAAGCGAAGCTCGTCCACAAGGGCTTCCCGTTTTCCCGCCAAGCCGTCCGCCGCTTCGCTTCGCGGCTGGTAATCCGGGAACTTCGCCAGCAGAATATACTGATCTTGCTTCCACTCTTTGAACTGGAAGGGACCTGTTCCGACATACTCCTTTACGCCCTTTTTATCCGCCGATTCGATGAGTTCCTTTGGCATGATCGCGGGATAATTTCCCCCCGCATACCCCAGCATAGGCAGAGCGGTCGAGGTTGGCTTCTCGAGGTGCAGGACGGCAGTTTCGGCATCCTTCGCCTCAAAGGAAGCGCCTTTGAAGTGATCTTTTCCGGAGCTTGACGCGGTGATCCACCTGTTCATGGAGGCGGCCACATCATCTGCTGTCAGCTCTTTGCCGTTGTGGAACTTTACGCCTTTGCGCAAGTGAAACGTAATCGTCTTGCCGTCCTCGCTCTGCTCCCAGGAATCGGCCAGCATCGGCTGAATCTGATACTGGGAGTCGACTGTGACGAGCGTTTCAAACACGTTTCTTCCGATCGTTGCCGTCGCCTGGGATGTCGTCACATAGGGATCGAGCGTCGGAGGCTGCGCTTGATACGCGATCTTCAGCTCCCCTCCCCCTTTTGTCTCTGTTTTTGCCTCTTGGGCTGTTTCTGTTTTGGTTTCCGGTGCCGCTCCCTCGTTCTGTCCGGTTCCCGCCGAACAACCGACGAGTGAAAGCGCCAAGAACAAAGCACTTACCTTTTTGGCAGCTTGCCAGCCTGTCATCTTTATTCCCCCCTTGTCGGATATTAACCGAATATTCAATCTATTTACGGAAAGAATAGCACTTGTATTCATATTGGTTGGGCGGGCCAATCGCGACCCATAGATTGCCCTCGGTAGGTTCGGCGATGACCGATGCAAAAGTGATAATGTCCGCCGCTTTTTCACCAGGCGCCTGTACTTCCTCGTCACCCGGCATCTGGCACAAACAGTGGGGATAACTGCCGCGGTCCCTCAAGATGCCCTGCATCACTTCGACATTGAGCCGGCCGTGGTTCTCTTGCAGCAAATGGCTCATCCGCTCCAGGCGGACACGTGAATTCTCCAATTCCACCCCGCCCAGCTTCTCGGCATCAAGCAGGCCCTCTGCGATAAAATGATTGGAATGGGCAAGCAGTCCGTTATCCGGGGGAATCAGTCCCTCCCGTGTTGGCGTGTTCTCCATACTGACCGCTCCCCCATGTGCGTCCAGCATGATCAGATTTCTCGAAGAGGCGCGCTCGACCTTTTGCACCAAGGAAACAGCCTCGGCAATTGTGCCGCAGGTAAGAGCCAGTCGGGACAGCATATAGCGCGGGAAGCCTGCTCTCCAGCCATCACAGGTAATAAAATTAGCAAATACCCCCAACCCCAGCTGATTGATGCCAATGTAGGATATTTGACCGGCAGGCGTTAAAACCAGATGGGCCGGCCCGTCGTCAGGAACGTACTCGATCACCACGCCAAGTTCGGAATAGAATGCCGGGAGGTCGCAGTTTTGTCCAATCAGCGGAACGCCATTGGAAGCCGCCTCCGGCAAGACGGCAAAAGTCGTGCATTCAGTGTTTGATTTGCAGAAGTGGTTTACTTCGGCTCTCAGTTGAAGCAGATACGCTTCCTCTACGGTAATATTGGCCCCTTCCGCGATTCCCTCAACCTCTTCGTCAAAGGCGGCTGCGTATTTTTTGACATAAGGCCGGTAGCGTAAAACGGCTTCCTCCAATTGATTCGAGGATACAGAAAAGCGATGATTCAACCGCTTGGTTACATATTCGAGGTGTTTGGCGATCAAAGCGGAACATGCCTCGCCATATTGGCGGCCGATCTGCCGATGCGTCCCCTGAAAGCGGTAAGAAGGAAAAAATTTTGCTGCTTGTCCCTCAAAGGTGCCTGTGTTTTGCGTCTGCATCGTACAATCTCCTTCAATTTGATAGTTTTTCGGATAAAGCCCTTACATGTTCGAAGGTAGCTAAACAATCACCTGCCTCTCGCGTTGTATTCTTTTGAATATTCCGTACCGAAAGTGTATCATTCGTTACTCTTAAAGTGAATTTAATAAATTTTAGGTCATTATTAAAAAAATTTTAACAATTGGCCGCAGCAGAAGATGAGAATGTGGTTGATTGCTAAATATGGGACACGATATGACTCACGAACCTGTCGACTATCGTAATTTGTCTGGATGATTCCCGATAAAACATCCACGTCTTCAAGGAAATGGTTTGTCCATTTTGGTGGACCATTTCTGTGACGAGCAGCTGGTCCTCCGGCGATAAAAATATTTCCGGTATGATGGCGTAACCGAGGCGATTTTTCACCATCTCTTTGCAGATTTCAAAGTTGTCGACTTGCATCGTGATGCGCGGAGGTTCGTTAAAGCGTTCGTACCACCAACTATTGATTTCCTCGCTAAAATCTGAGCTGTTCTTGTAGTTGATCCGGGGAATGCGGGGCAAATCGCGCAAATCGATCTGATCTTTCGAGACGATATAAACATTTTCTTCCCGAATCAGGTATTTTTCTTCCGACCAGGCGTAATTCCCCCTGACGATCCCTACATGGATGTCTTCCTCCCGCAGCAGTTCGAACACCTCGTCGCTGATGCCGGTGTTCACATTAATTTCCACCTTGGGATAAAGGTCCAAAAAATTCTTCAGAATGGGGGGAAGCCTGTAAAGCGCGATTGCCCGCGATACGCCCAGCCTTAAGGTGCCTTGCACCTCGCTCCCCATATTCAGCATGTGTTCCCTGGTCTTTCTCAGCTCCAGCAGCGCTCTCTTGGCGTATTGAACCAGATACCGCCCTTCCGGGGTAAATTCGATCCTTCTCCCGTTTTTTGTCATAATTTGAACGCCAAACTCCTTCTCCAGCTGCTGAAGCCTGTACGTCAAAGCCGGCGGTGTCATGTAAAGCAGTTCCGCCGCCTTGGTGAGGTTTTGCATCTCAAATATGTACTTCAACATCAGACAGTCCTTCTCGTTCATCGGATTCCCTCCCTGTCTTACACAACCATTCGCTTTCATTTTAGCGCTGCTCCGTATCCGATTCAGCAGATTTTTCTAGCGGCAGGATAAATTCTCGTTCTTCGATTTGGTCATGTACACAAAAAAAACAAAAAGGAACAGTCAAGGCGGCAGCTATCTCACCCGACTGTTCAACATTATGATCAGCCATACGGCTTTTCCTTGCCGGTAAGCGTTAGTCCAAGAGATGGCAACTCACCTTGTGTCCGTCTCCCGCCACTCTCATCACAGGCGCTGTTTGCTTGCATACTTCGATCGCGTGGGGGCATCTCGTATGAAACACACAGCCCGACGGCGGGTTTAACGGCGAAGGAATATCGCCTTTCAAGATCATTCGTTCTTTCCTCGCTTTGGGGTCCGGCAGCGGAACGGAACTTAACAGGGCTTGTGTATAGGGATGGAGCGGGTTTTCGAATAACTGATCAGTTGCCGCCTCTTCCATCACCTTCCCCAGGTACATGACTGCGATCCGATCCGAGATATGGCGAACGACACTTAGGTCATGGGAGATAAAGAGGTAGGTAAGCTTTAATTCTCTTTGCAGGCGTTGCAGCAGGTTAATCACCTGGGATTGAATCGACACATCCAATGCCGAAACCGGTTCATCACATATGACCACTTTCGGATCGACGACGAGAGCCCGGGCTAGTCCAATCCGCTGTCTCTGACCGCCGGAAAATTCGTGCGGGTACCGGTAATAATGCTCCATCTGCAGCCCTACTTTTTCCATGATTTCCATTACCTTCTCCGTTCGCTCTTCCTTCGTGCCGATTTTATGGATGATCAGCGGTTCTTCCAGTATTTGTCCGATTCGTTTTCGGGGGTTCAGCGAAGAATACGGGTCTTGGAAGACCATCTGCAGGTCCTTACGCATCGCTTTGAGCTCTTTTCGATTGAATTGAAAAATATCTTGGCCCTTATAAATCGCTTTTCCTTCCGTAGGATTCGTCAGACGCAAAATGGTTCTGCCTGTCGTGCTCTTTCCGCAACCCGATTCGCCTACAAGAGCAAACGTCTCTCCATCGCGCAGCTGAAAGGAAACATCATTTACTGCCTTCACGTGCGTGCTTCCCTTTTCTAATCGACTCAGTCCCTTTTTTACGGGAAAAAACTTTTTTAAGCCCTGGATGTCCATCAGTACATCGCTTTCAGATTTTTTGCTGTGCTGCTGCGACATATCCGCCTTCCTCCTTTGCCACGATCTCTTCGAAATACCAGCACCTTACTTTTTGGTTGTCGCTGTAGACTTGCAACCCTGGCAATTCCTCCCGGCATTTCTCATCGGCATGCGGGCATCGCGTTGAAAACCGGCAGCCTTTTGGCTTGTTCGTCAATGCCGGCACATTGCCCTGGATGACATGAAGTTCTTGCGAGCGGTCACCTGTCCACTGAGGAATGGATTTGAGCAGGCCTTTTGTATAGGGATGCAGCGGGCGCTCAAACAAGGTATTTACATCCGCTTCTTCCACGATTTGCCCAAGATACATGACCATGACCCGGTCGCATAACTCGGCGACAACCCCCAAATCGTGCGTGATGAAAATGATGCCCATATTGGCGCCTTGATTCAGCTCCTTCATCAAGCTTAAGATCTGCGCCTGAATCGTCACGTCTAACGCTGTCGTCGGCTCATCCGCGATCAGCAAGCTCGGCTCACAGGCAAGCGCGATCGCGATCATGGCCCGCTGGCGCATCCCGCCCGACAATTGGTGGGGGTACTCGTTGACTCTTTTTTCGGGGGCGGGGATGCCGGTCATCTCAAGCAGTTCGACCGCTCTTTTATAGGCCTCGCGCTTTGACTTTTTTTGATGCAGCATGAGCGGTTCGGCAATTTGCCTGCCAATCGTAAAGACGGGATTTAGCGAGCTTAATGGATCTTGGAAGATCATCGAGATTTCATTGCCGCGCACCTTTTGCATCTGCTTTTTCGGCAGCTTCAGCAAATCTTTGCCGTTGAGTGAGATTTCCCCTTCGTAATCGACCATGTTTTCGTCATAGAGCCTGAGAATCGATTGCGAGGTGACACTTTTTCCGCAGCCTGACTCGCCTACAAGTCCGACGATTTCCCCTGCCTGAATCTCGAATGTGACATCGTCTACCGCCGTCATTCGGCCTTTTTCCGTATAAAAATGGGTGCGTAAATTCCTTATGTTCAACAGAGGTTGGTTTCCCATAGAAAGATCCTCCTATCTGCTTGCATTTTGAGTGGGAACAGATCTGGTTTCGCGTTTGAACGGCCTGAATAAGCCCAGGCGTTTTTTCGTCACGGGTTTCGTATGAGGATCGATCGCATCGCGCAGGCCGTCACCGAGAAAATTGAGGCCAACGACAGTGAGGATGAGCATCACCCCTGGAAAAAGCGTCATCCACCAGGCGTTGAAGATCACCAATTTTCCATCGTAGAGGATGTTTCCCCAACTTGGATCGGGTGTCGGAACGCCTGCGCCGAGAAAGCTTAAAGCCGCTTCGGTAATGATCGATTCGGCAAAGATAAACGTCGCCTGAACGATAAGCGGCGAAAAGGCGTTAGGCGCTATATGCAGAAAAATGATCCGTAAGGGGCCGGCACCCTGCGACTTCATGGCTTCAATGTAGGTTTCTTCCTGGATCGACAACGCGCGAGACCGGACGACACGGGCAATATGCGGGGTAAAGACGATGCCAAGTGCGATGATGACATTGCTTGTGCTTGGACCCATCACCGCCATCAGAGCGATCGCAAACAGAATGCCCGGAATCGCCATGAGTCCGTCGCAGATTCTCATCAGGATATGATCCATCGTCCTGTAATAACTGGCCAGCAAACCGATCATCATGCCGATCACAGAAGTAATGAAGGCGACACAGAGCCCTACGCTCAGGGAGACTCTGGCGCCGTATACCACACGGGCGAACAAATCGCGTCCCAGGTTGTCCGTCCCGAACAGATGCTCCCCGCCCGGTCCTTTCAAGCGGTTTTCTACCATCATTTCATAAGCGTCGTACCTTGTGATCGCCGGACCGATCGCTGCCAGGATGATGACGAACAACATGATCATGACGCCGGTGATTAACAGTTTATTGGAGAGCAACCTTTTCCGCATAAGAAACCGCTGTTCTTTTTTCATTTTTTTCCTGATTTCTGTTAATGCTGTCTTTTCCACCGCGAATCCTCCTTGGTTTATTTGCGCTGCTGCAGACGCACGCGCGGGTCGATGAACCCGTACATCAGGTCGATGATGAGATTGAGGCAAACGTAGATCAAGGTGACAAACAGTACGATTCCTTGAATGATTGCGTAGTCGCGCCGCTCAATCGAGTTGATGATCAACTGGCCGATCCCGGGGATGTTGAAAATGGTTTCGGTGACAACAGCTCCCGTCACTAAAGCTCCGAATGTTTGTCCAATCACAGTTAAAATCGGCAGGAAAGCATTCTTTAGCGCATGCTGACAGATGACTGTGATTTCTTTCGTACCCTTTGCCCTCGCCATCTTGATGTAGTCCGTATTCAGCACTTCGAGCATGGAAGAACGGGTCATACGGGAAATTAAAGCGGCTTGAATCGCTCCCAAAGAAATCGCCGGCAGGATCAAAAATTGAAGGTGATTCCACAACCCCTTTTGAAGCGTTTGGTAGCCGGCAACGGGAAGCCAGCCCAAATGTACGCCGAAGAGGAGCACAAGAAACAACGCCAGCAGGAAACTGGGAATAGCCATCCCGATCAACGATAAAAACATGACGGATTGATCAGTCATTGTGCCCCGTTTGATTGCCGCAAGTATCCCCAGCGGAATCGCGATTACGATCGCGATGATCTGCGCAAAAACAGCGAGGGAAAAAGTCGGTGCGACATGATCGATGATACTGGTCAACACGGGTTGCTTCATGAAGTAGGAAGTGCCGAGGTCGCCTCTTAAGACGCCGCCGAGCCAATGCAGGTATTGTTCAGGGATCGGATCATTCAATCCCATCTGCTCTCTGAGTTCATTTACCTGCTCAACGGTCGCCTCATTGCCGAGAATGTAGGAAGCCGGATCGCCGGGCGTAAAGTGGACGATAAAGAAAATGACAAGCGAGACAATAAATAATACGGGGATAAGAGAAAGAATTCTTTTCAAAATATAGACAGCCATAAAATACTACCCTCTCCTTTGCCAAGTAGATTTCCAAGTCAGGAAGGTTCCTCCCTATCCGCTTCATCGATGGCCTCTCAGCTTTCCCTCCTTTGCCCATTACGCCGGTGCGCCAACCGCTGGCGAATCCACACCATAACAATTCGCAATTAATCGTCAATATACAAAATTACCTATTGACCTACTTTTCGGACTATTATAACATGGGTCTAGGTTCTGATAAAGAACTTTATTTCCTGAATGCGAACCCAAATAGAGTAAAGAGGTGGATGTCTCATTGACGAAAGCTATGAAAAAAGCAGAGCGATTATTGGAACTGACAGAGAAAGCCAAGTTTATCCGCTTGGAGACAGTTCGACTTGTTGACATTGCCAAGAGTGGCCACTATACCAGTGTTTTTTCTTGCGCAGAGCTGTTTTCCGTCTTGTATTACCACGTCATGTCAGTCGATCCCAAGAACCCCAAATGGGCCGATCGCGACCGCTTTGTATTAAGCAAGGGCCACGCAGCCGTAGGCCTATATCCTGTGTTGGCGGACCTCGGTTTCTTCCCAAAAGACTGGCTGGATTCCTATACCCGTGTCGGCAGTCCGCTTGGCGATCATCCGGATATGCGAAAGGTGCCGGGCATTGATTTCAGTTCCGGTTCGCTCGGCCAGGGCTTGTCTGTATCGGTAGGGATGGCGCTCGGCGGAAAAATCGATAAAAAAAGCTATACGGTGTACTGCATGCTTGGCGACGGTGAACTGAATGAAGGGCAAATCTGGGAAGCAGCCATGTCGGCGGCAAAATTCAAGTTAAACAACCTTGTGGCCATCGTTGATCGCAATCAAATGTCCCTTGACGGATTTACAGAAGATGTCATGCCGGTCCATCCGATCGATGAAAAATTCCGCGCATTTGGCTGGGATACTCGGCAGGTGGACGGCCATGACCTGTCTGCGCTGCTGGAGCTCTTTGACGAAGTAACATCGGCTCCGCGGGAAAAACCATTGGTCATCATCGCAGACACCGTGAAGGGCAAAGGCGTTAAAGGCATGGAGCTGAACAATGATTGGCATCTGGGATATCTGGTCGAGGAAGATCGAAAAAAGGTAGAGGAGGAAATCAACCTTGGTTTACAACCCCGCTCATGAACAGTTGGATCGCAATTTGAAAGAGGGTTCCTGGAACGTCAGCATTTCTGCCCGGATGGGCGAGTCGGCAGTAAGCGGAAAAGTGTTGGCGCAGATGCGCCAGGAACGTGAAGACATCGTCGTCTTTACGGCCGATCTCATGTTTTCCAACAGAATGTCTGACTTTGCCAAACAACATCCGGACTCGTTCTTCAACTTTGGCATATCCGAACAGAATATGATTACAGCGGCCGCAGGTCTTGCCACGACGGGAAAAATCCCGTATATCGCATCTTTTGCCTCGTTCCTCTCCCTGCTTGGCTGTGAACAGATTCGGACTTCAGTCGCTTACCCGGGTCTGCCTGTTCGCATCCTCGCTCATCATGCCGGGATGACCATGGGTTTTTACGGCACGTCGCACCACGCCCTGGAAGACCTGTCGATTATTCGTGCGATGGCCAACATGACGATCATTTGCCCCAGCGATGCGATACAAATCGAAGCTGCCCTAAGAGCGACGGTAGATCACCCGACGCCGATCTATTTCCGTCTCGGTCGCGGACGGGAAGCACAGGTTTACGATCAGCACACAGCGCCCTTCGAACTGGGAAAAGCCGTAGAACTGCGTGACGGGCAAGATGTCGCTGTGATTACCAATGGTTTGACGCTGAAAGCAGTCGCCGATGCCGCTGATCTGTTAAAGGCGGAAGGCATTCACGTGAAAGTCCTGGATATGCATACGATCAAGCCATTCGATGCCGAAGCCGTAAAAAAGGCGGCAGCGGAAACCGGGAAGATCATGACCGTGGAAGAGCACAACATCATCGGCGGGATTGGCAGTTGTGTAGCCGAAGTCATCGCTGACTACAACCTGGACTGCCAGTTTAAACGGCACGGCATCTACGATGAATACGTTTTGATTGGACCGCCGCTCGCCTTGTACGATCACTATCATTTGAATGCGGAAGGCGTCGCTAAAGAGATTCGGAATTTTGTCAAAGGCTCAAAAAAGGGGGTGTGAGAATTGGCGAACGGGATATTGCCAGGAGATAAAGCTAGGGCCGTCCTGGAGAAGGAAAGCAAGTACCTCTGTGCAGCCGCCGCCGCTACCACGCCGATAGTTTGGAAAGAAGCACTGGGCGCGACCGTCGTCGACGTGGACGACAATCGGTATATCGATTTCACGTCAGGTATTCTCGTTGCGAACGTCGGCCATTCCCATCCAAAAGTAGTAAAAGCGATTCAAGAACAGGCAGGAAAGTTTCTCAATGCCTACAATTCCGCCCACCAGCTGCGAGCCGATCTTTGCGAAAGGCTTACCGCTCTCTTTCCCAGCAAGTTAAATCGGGCCCTGCTGCTGACGACCGGGGCGGAGGCAATTGAATCGGCGGTAAAAATCGCCAAGGCCTACACGGGCAAAAACGAGATCATCAGTTTTAACGGCTCTTTTCATGGAAAAACCCATCTGACGATGAGCATCGGCGGGATTCGGCAGACGAAGGAAGGCTTTGGACCGCAGGCATCCAACGTGGTTCACGCCCCCTTTCCTTACGTCTACCACTCCTATTACAGGGATGAAGCAGCCTGCGTAGACAGTTGCTTGCAGCAATTGCGAGAGACGATGGCCACTTCATCGACAGGCAGCATCGCGGCCGTCGTGATGGAATCCTACCTGGGGAGCGGCGGCTGCGTTGTCCCTCCGGCCCGTTTTGTCCAGGGTGTTCGGCAGCTTTGCGACCAGCATAACATCGTATTTATCGTCGACGAGGTGCAAGCCGGCTTCGGACGCACCGGAAAGATGTTTGGTTTTGAACATTACGGAGTCGTCCCCGATATCGTCTGCCTGGCAAAAGGCTTGTCGGCAGGCGTTCCTACCAGCGCGGTAGTGGCCGGCGAAGGTTTGATGAAGGCTCTTCCGCCCGGATCGGCGAGCAGTACGTACGGCGGGAATCCCCTGTCCTGTGCCGCTGCTCTGGCGGTCTTGGATGTGATCGAAAGCGAAGGACTGGTGCAGCGGGCGGAAGCGTTGGGCCAAGTGCTGGCGAAGAGGTTAAAAGAACTGGAACAAAAATACCCGTTCCTGGGCGAAGGCCGCTCGATCGGCCTGGTCACCGGGTTGGAAATTGTCGAGGATCCAGCAACCCGCGTGCCCTCCCCCGCCTTAGCGAACGCAATCGTCAACGAGGCTATCGGGCGAGGCTTGGCTCTGATTTCCCCTACCGGACTTTACGGAAATGTGATTCGGATGATGCCGCCGTTGGTCATCTCCGAAGAGCTTATGAACCAAGGATTAGACATTCTTGACGAGGCGATGGCAAAAGTAAGTGACGATGTATCCAAAACGCAAGCAGGAGAGTGATGATGATGAGAACTGGCGCAGCCTTTAACAACGAACAAAGCGGCCTGATCTGGTGTTACACCGACAACTTGAGTTTTGAGCCCGGAGATGACGTTCATTTCCGCGTTTCCTGTAAAAGTGAGCGCTTTTCGATTGAAATTGCCAGAATCGGATTGGAACGCAAGGTTGTCTATGCAGAAGCGGGAATTGCTGGAGCCTGGCACCCCATTCCCGAGAATGCCTATGAAACTGGTTGCGAGTGGCCGATCGCTCATACTTACTCCCTACCTCGCAGCTTGTCCTCCGGCTACTATCAGGTGCTGGTAAAAGCAGATGAAGCGGAAGGCAGAACAGCTCAATCCGAACATTTTTTTGTGGTCCGCCCCGGACAGAACCAGCCCAAAAACAAGATTTTGTTCGTCTTGTCGACCAACACATACCATGCGTATAACAGTTGGGGAGGCGGCAACCTCTACTCCTTCAAAGACAGCTACGCCTTTCACACCAAGCGAAAACCCTATCGCGTTTCTACGCGGCGGCCTTTCGAACCCGGACTTTTGAGCAAGTATCCCGGCGCGCCGCGAACGACTTTCCCGCCCAGCCAGCAGCTAGGACCGCGCGAGCAGCAAAGCCGCCCCTACCTCCCCTTTTCCATCGCGGAAGGGATCGATTATTGGACGGTGGCTTCCGGCTTCAGTGGACGTTGGGAAGAGATTTTTGTCCAATTTTTAGAAAAGAATAACTATGCTGTCGACTACATTACGCAATACGATTTGAATCAAAATCCCGGCATCCTCGATTCCTATAAACTCTGCCTGAGTGTGGGACACGACGAGTACTGGAGCTGGAAAGAAAGAGAAGCCATTGAAACTTGGGTAGAAGGCGGAGGTAACTTCGCTTTATTCTCGGGCAACTCGATATTCTGGCAGGTTCGCTTTGAAGACGATGGAAGAACCATGGTCTGCTACAAAAACGAGGCGCTCACAAAAGACCCGGTCGTCGGAACCGGTGAAGAGAAATACACGACCACCATGTGGTCCTCATCGATTATCGGACGGCCGGAAAATACACTTACTGGGCTTTCCTTTACACGTGGGGGTTACGCTCGAACAGGTATGACAGTCCCCCGCGGTTCGGGAGGGTACACGGTCTATCGGCCCGAACATTGGGCGTTTCAAGGGACAGGCCTGGAATACGGCGATGTTCTCGGAGCGACAAATTCAATCCTTGGCTACGAATGTGACGGCTGCGCTTTTACATTCGTGGACGGCAGGCCAGAGCCCACCGGGGAAGACGGTTCGCCGAAAAACATGGAAATTCTCGCCATATCGCCTGTTACCAACTCAGAACGTCTGGACCAGGGCTACAATGAAGCAGAACTGCTGGTCAAACAAGATAGTCTGTCCCGATTTGCCCAGGAGATTTTGGGTGAAGACAACGAGCAGAACCGCGATCGTTTTCGTTACGGTCACGCGATGATCGTCGCTTTTGACAAAGGGAAGGGCAAAGTCTTTAACAGCGGGAATGTGGAATGGGCCTTCGGTTTGACGGGCAATGATCCGTTCGTGGAGATTATTACCAAGAACGTGATTGACACCTTTACGAAATAAAAGGAAAGATCAGTCACTTGTCATTCATCAATTATGAGATCGGGGGTAATTCGATGAGAAAAAAGATGTACCGTTTCTGTTTCATCATGTTGGCTGTTTTCTTGGCGGCGGGTTGTTCGAGTGCCGGAACGAAAGAAGAAGCCTCCGGCCAACAGCCGGAAATGGCTGCCGAACTGAGAGTCGCCATTAACGCACAGCCGACATCGCTCGACCCTCACCAGACGACAGCCTCTATGACCAGTGTGATCTCCAGAAATATCTTCGAGACATTGATGACGTTGAATGCAAAATATGAACCTGTCCCGATGCTGGCCGAATCCGTAGAGGTGAGTCCGGATTCGCTGACGTACACATTTACGCTGCGACAAGGCGTGAAGTTTCATAACGGGAAGGAAATGAAGGCGGAAGATGTCGCGGCTTCGATGACTCGCTGGCTCAACAAATCTTCCATTGCGAAAAAGTCCCTGGGGGAAGACGCCGCCTTTACAGCAGACGGCGATTACAAAGTGGTCCTCTCCTTGAAAAAGGTCTCGTCAGGAGTGTTAAATGCGATGGCTACGGCCAAACAGCTTGCAGCCATCTATCCCAAAGAAGCGATCGACTCCGCAGACAGCTCGGGCAACCTGACGGAATTCATCGGTACCGGCCCCTACCGATTTGAAGAGTGGAAACAGGATCAATATATCCACCTGTCCAAATTCGCTGACTACGTCGGTCGGGACGGCAGTCCGGATGGATTGTCGGGGAGCAAGGCGCCGAAAGTGCAGGACTTGTACTTCGATGTCGTCACAGACCCATCGACTCGTCTGTCCGGCGTGAAAACGGGTATGTACGATATCGCCATGAATATTCAGCCGGAACACTACGAGCAGCTCAAAAGCGATCCTTCCATTGAAACCGTGACCGACCAGCGCTCCTATGAGATTTTGAACTTCAATAAAAAAACTGGCCCCCTTACCGATGTGAGAATCAGGAAAGCGATCAGCGCTGCGCTGGATTTGGACAGCATCATGTACGGAGCGTTTGGCAACAAAGATCTGTACGATATTTATCCCGGATTCATGAAGAAAAATCAGAAGTTTTACTCAGAGGCAGCAAGCGAATTCTACAATCGCAAAGACCCGGAGCTGGCGAAACAACTGCTGAAAGAAGCGGGATACAACAATGAACCGATCGTGCTCATGACTTCGCGCGACTATGATCACTTTTACCAAGCGGCGACAGTCATTCAACAACAGCTGCAAAATATCGGCATGAACATCAAGCTTGACGTGTACGACTGGCCCACCTTCCTCGATCTTGAAAACAAACCGGAGAGTTGGGACATGGAAACGACCGGATACACCACCTGGATCACGCCAGCTGAAAATATCATCTTCAATAGCAATTCACCGGGATGGACCAGTGACCCCGGACTAGATAAGATCATCGACAGCATCAAAAGTTCCACTTCCGATGACGAATTGCAAGCGGATTATGATAAATTGAGCGAATTCCTGTTAAAAGATTACGTGCCAGGAGTGAAGCTGGGGAATTTTAACGACATCTATGCGGTAAATAAAAAGGTTACGGGCTTTTCCGCATTTGAAGGCATGGTTCTTTGGAATACAGGCAAAGAAGAATAGCGAAAAGGAAATAAAAAGCACAAGGCCCATCGAGGAGAAACGTACCTGCTAAAAGCGTGAATCCTTGATGGGGCCTTCCTGACGGTTTTTTCCATGTGAGACGAGGAAATTTAGAATCAAAGGGGAAATATAATGAAGATATTACATTTGCAAGGAGATGCGAAAGAAATTGGGCGGCAGCACGGCGAGCAGGGAAAAGACGAAATCATAAAAAATCTGGAAATCTACGAGCGTTTGTTTTACGGATTTCAGGGAATAAATTGGAGAACGGCCAGGGAGCGGGCGAAAGTCCATTTACCCGCCATCGAAGCCTTTGATGCAGCCTTGCTTGAAGAAATGCAGGGAGTTGCCGAAGGGGCCGGAATCGATCTGGAAGATGTTTTGGCGTTAAATGCGAGAAGCGAACTAGCCCTTGCCGGGGATGCCCCTATTGTTTTCCCCGATGGATGTACAAGTATCGGGACAGCTTCCCCCCTCACTTCTGACACGATAATTGGCCAAAATTGGGACTGGAAAGCTGAACTAAAAGAAAGCCTTTTGATGGTAAAAATAAAGCGTGAGAAGAAACCTGACATTTTTATGGTGACAGAAGGAGGGATCATTGGGAAGATTGGCTGCAATGAGCACTCCTTGGGTGTCTGTCTCAATGCCCTTATGACCGATAAAAAAACGTCCGGCGTGCCGATTCATCTGGGGCTCCGTTCCATATTGGATTCTTCGTCGCTTCATGAAGCGATGGCAAAAGTACAAGAAGGCCAAATGGCTTCATCAGCAAACTTTTTGATCGGATACAGCGAAGGAAAGCACAAGGGCATGGCTTTACATGTTGAAGTCTCTCCGTTCGGCATCGGAATATCCAATGAGGATGCCTGTTATGGAGTTCACACGAATCATATCTGCACACAAGATATCCTTATGCATGTAGCAGATCAAAACCTTCTTCGATTTAGAGATTCGGTTATCAGAAAACGAAGAGCCGAACAAATGATAGAAAATGCGATACAAGAAAAAAGCGAGATCGATGAATTCGCGTTTCAAAGGTGGCTTGGCGATACGTTTAATGCCCCTAAATCTATAAACCGCTACATCAATAACCAGGCTCCAGAGCATCTGCAGACAGAGACGGTATTTTCGATTGTAATGAACCTCACCTCAAAAGATATCTACGTTTGTGATGGGATGCCGGCACATGAGTCCTACCAAAAATATTCTTTACCATAGGTTACAATCATCCCATTTTTGGAATACAACTATGAAAAAAGGTTAGGAATATCATTTATCCAAAAAATACTGGAGCATTCACGGCAAAAACTGCGGTTGGAAAGAGAGGCCAAAAAATGGGTCGTAACAGTGAAGGAATGACGAAAATGAAGGAGACAGTTGGCGTCCTTGATAAAGCGCTCACTGTCATCTCCGTTCTGGAGAAGACAAAAGACGGTATTGGACTCACCGAAATTGCTCAACTTGCCGGTATTAACAAAACGAGCTGCTATCGAATTCTAAATACTCTGATGAGTGACGGTATGGTGGAGATCGGGGAACGAACAGGTACCTACCGTCTGGGAATTCGCTTTCTGGAACTGGGAGGAATTGTCCAAAGAAGGATCAATTTACGCCAGGCAGCACTGCCGGCGTTAACCCACCTGACCGAGAAGACAGGTGATACGAGCTTTCTCTGCATCTTAAATAGTCTAAAAGCAGTATGTATCGAGAGAATCGAAGGCAAGGATGTCCAAGTGCTCACCTTAAATGTCGGTGATACTTGGCCTCTCTATATCGGAGCCGCACCCAGAGCGATACTGGCAAACCTTGATGACGAACAAGTGTCGCAAATCTTGTCAGCGCCATTAGAAACCAAAGCGCTGCAGATAACTGATCCCGCCGTTTATTGGGAGATGATTCGCGATATCCGGGAAAAAGGGTATTCTGTGAGTTTTGAGGACGTAACGCTAGGAGTATCCAGTATCGGAGCACCCGTGTACAATCATATGGGACATGTCGTCGGATCAATCAGTCTCAGCAGCACGATCCAGAGAATTCCGCCTGAGCGCGAGGAAGAAATTGCCCAACTTGTTGTAGACACCGCTAAACAGATCTCTAAATCGCTGGGGTGGGCTCCTTAGACAAAAAATCATATCTGGAGGATTGTAAATGGGAGCCGTAAAAATCAAATCTCTGATATTTGTATTCTTGTTGGCATTACCTTTGTTCGGATGCAGTTCGAACACAACAGAAAGCTCTGATACGGGCAGTAATCCTGACGGCGGCGAATTAAGAATAGCGTACCCCTCCCAACCGCCAACACTTGATCCGCACGTAACGACGTCGTCGCCTACAAGGGATGTTGCCAGGCATATTTTTGAGACTCTTGTAACGTTAAACTCGAAATACGAAGTTGTTCCGATGTTGGCTGAATCCATAGACCAAACCGAAGATAAAACGACCTACACGTTCCATTTGCGAAAAGACGTGAAGTTCCACAATGGAAAAACGATGACCGCTGAAGATGTCGTCGCCTCTATGAACAGGTGGAAAGAGAAATCTTCATCAGTCCAGGTGATTCTAAGCGATGCGACATTTTCAGCCGCAGACGAATACACCGTCACCTTGCATTTGAAAGAGCCTTCTTCCCTGGCTTTAACGGCACTGGCAGCTTCAACTCAATTTGCCGCGATCATGCCGAAGGAAATCATTGAATCGGCCGATGCCAAAGGTGTAAAAGAGTACGTCGGGACAGGGCCCTTCCAGCTTAACGAATGGAAGCCCGACCAATACATCCACTTGACGAAATATGCTGACTACCAATCCGTGGAGATGCCTGCAGACGGAATATCCGGAAAAAAAGCAGCCCTTGTCGACGATCTTTACTTCGAGATCGTCAAAGACGCATCCACTCGGATTGCCGGAGTTCAAACCGGGCAGTACGACGTTGGCCTGTATTTGCCGCATGAGAATTACCAACAACTAAAGAGCCGTTCAGATCTGGAGACAGGCACGAACATTGCCGGCGAACTAAACCTCATCTTCAATAAGAAACAAGGTGTGTTTGCCAATGTAAAAATGAGACAATCTGTTAACGCTGCCCTGGATTCTGAAAAAATACTGCTAGGCGCCTTCTCCGACAAGGATCTGTCCAGGATGAACTCCAGTTATATGCTCCCGGAACAAGTAAATTGGTACAGTAAAGCTGGCGGCGAACAATACAACCTGTCTGATCCGCAGAAAGCCAAACAGTTCTTGCAGGAGGCTGGTTACAACGGGGAAGAAATTACCTTCCTGGCCACTCGTGAATATCCATTTAATTACAATTCATCCGTCATCGTCAAGGAGCAGCTTGAAAGCATTGGGATAAAAGTCAACTTGCAGACTTATGATTGGGCGACCGTCGTGAGCATGCGGGAGGATCCGACAAAGTGGAATCTACTGATCACCGGATATCCGATCGTCTCGACACCGGTAGAAAACGTCTTTTTAAATTCCCGCTTTTTCAGCGGCCCGGTAGATGATAAAATCACCGATTTGTTGTACGCGATCAAAACATCGAAGTCTCAAGAAGATGCCAAGAAACTGTGGGATGAATTGCAGGCATACTCATGGGAGTACCTTCCTTTTGTAAAAATCGGAGACTATACAGATATCTGGGCAGTAACTAAGAAGGTAGAGGGATATCACTACTTTGAAGGTCCTGTACTCTGGAATACCAGGAATTCACAATAATTCGTCTTCCGCGCCGCCAGATATCAAGGAGGAATCACGAAAATGAGTACCGACAACGACGCTGTGCAGACCTTTTTGCGTCTCTTTCACTCTTTCACCGTCTATGATATATCACCTTTGTTCGAGCACAACATGCCTGGCTGGCCAACCCACGATAAATTAGGGGTGATCACAAATGCCAGAAATTTCGATCAAAACGGTTACTACGCCCAGACACTTGTCATGTCAGAACACACGGGTTCACACGTCGATGCCCCGCGTCACAATTTTCCCGAGTTGGCCACGATCGACGACTTTCCGGCAGATTATCTGATCGGACCTTATAAGAAATACGATCTTTCCGCATACAACCCGCAACCAGGTGAACCGGTGACACTGCAGATCATCAAAGAGGTCGAACGCAAAGAGAATTTTTCGCCAAACCAGGGTGATATCGTGCTCCTGGATTTCGGCTGGGACCAATACTATAAACCGGAGAGTACCAACCCCAAAGAGCGAACCTGGTGGGAGAAAAACGAGCCCGGATTGACAGAGGAGGTCTGCCGCTACTTCTGCGAAGCGGGAATCAAGGCGATCGGCGCTGATACGGCTGCCGTCGATATTTCCGTAAAAGACGGTGTCGTTACAAGCGCCTATGGTCACCGCAAGTACTTTCTGCCGAAGAATATACTGATTATGGAAGGGTTTCACAACATGGACAAGGCTCCGGCGACCGGAATCTTCCTTGCAATCCCGCTTAAAATCAAAGCAGGCTCCGGCTCTCCGATCAGACCGTTCTTGCTTGGTTAACCCCGTTAACTTGTGCGTTTGAATCTATAACAAGCTAATGTTTTCGAACCCCATAAAAATGTAATGATTACCGTTACGAATGCTGTGATGATAAAGACTGAGAATGGGGCGATACTTGAGTCGTAATTGGGAAGCAAAAATGAACAAACGTTATTCATAGCATGAAATATAGCTGCTGCTAGTATACTTTTTCCTGTGTTTTGATAAAGCCAAACAATCAGAACTCGCAATAAAACCGAGCCAGCACATTGCCATATGATCCATTCAGGCGGGTGGATTTGAAGGTGAGGGATTATATGCCATATTTGCCACACAAATCCTAACATGATACTAGCCCATAAAGCATTCCACCGTTTCTCCATCGCGTCATAGGCATATCCTTGCCAGCCTATCTCCTCACATATTCCTGCGATTAAAAACACCAAGAAAAAGGCTAGTATCTTCAAAACGGTAATTTGCAAGTCAGGGATCGATTCCCCCATTATTTTCATTAATCCATATGCGAAAATCATGATAAAAGGCTCCAAGAGAAAGACAGGTACATACCAGATCTTTTTCTTGATCCGATAAGGAAAAGCCGCCTTTACTAGTTGTTTTATGCCATCTGATCCATCATTCCTGCGGACAAGGATCAAAGCCGCGATTGTCGGGCAGACAAACATAAGCGCACTGAGGGGAAGGTTTATGTGTATTTCTTTCTGCAAAAATTGTTCTCCTGCCATTCCCATTAACCAGAACGGAATGGCGAGAATGAAAACCAATAAGAAAAAGATCCAGGGAGAATGATTTGAGGATTTATTACCTATGTTCATAATCTTTTGACTCCCATGTTTGTTGCATTTAACATTTTCACATGTTTTCTTTTATGCTCTTGCTCCTTCTTCCTAGATCTTTGCCAGAAAGTTGAGATGCTGCCTTCTAAGTAATTTTAATGCATCCAGAACGTCCTCTTCAATCCCGTTGGAAATATCATTGAACACAATAAAACTGACAATGCTGAACGATAAAACGACTTGAGTTCTCTAAGAGCACCCAAGTCGTTTTCTCATCTATTCAAGCGTCGCCCACTTGAAGTCAATATGGTTGAACGGGTCGGTCACGACGCCTTTCAGATTCGGATTGGCCACATAAGAACTGGTGTAGAAGTAAACCGGCGCAACCGGCATCTCATCCATCAGGATTTGTTCCGCCTCTTTCATCAGTGCTTTGCGCTTCTCGATGTCTGCTTCCTTCAGCGCCTGATCCAACAGTTCTTTGTACTTCGGATTTTCCCAGTGGGTATCGTTGTTTCCGCCGTCTTTCTCCTTGAACGCATCGAGGAAGGTCATCGGATCGTTAAAGTCGGCGTTCCAGCCCATCCGGCCGATTTGATAGTTTCCTTGATGCAGCGAGTCGATGTATACTTTCCACTCCTGGTTTTCCAGTTTCACATCGACGCCGAGGTTTTTCTTCCACTGATCCTGCACAGCTTGGGCGATTTGCTGGTGTCCCTGGCTGGTGTTATAGGACAAAGTGATCGGCGGCAGCTTGTCAATGCCCAATTCCTTCATGCCTTCCGCCAACAGCTTCTTCGCGGTCTCAGCATCGTTGTCCTTGAAGTAGCCCTGCGGGTTGAGCGACATCCCCGACGGTACTGCCCCGAGTGCCGGTTTTTGATCGGCCTGCAAGAGGTTGTCGATGATCTCCTGGCGGTTGATCGCGTAGGCGAACGCCTTGCGGATCTTCGCGTTGTTGAACGGCGGTTTTTCCGTGTTGAACTTGTACCAGTACACGCTGGATACCGGATAGATATGCAGTCTGCCGGCGTCTTTCAGTGCCGGAATGGCATCGGTCGGCAGCGAGTTCAACGGGGCTCCTGCCCAATCCAGCTCGCCGTTGTCAAACATGTTGAGGACCGTGTCATCGGCATCGATCATACTCATTTGGATCTTGTCCAATTTGACAACGTCTTTGTCCCAGTAATTGTCGTTTTTAGAAAGCGTGATTTTGCTTTTATGTTCCCAGGTGTCCAATTTGAACGGGCCGTTGGAAACCATCGTGCTGGCTTCATTCGCCCATTTCGGATTTTCCTCTACCAGTTTTTGTTCCACCGGGAGATATGTGGTAAATGCTGTCAGCTCCAAGAAGAAGGGAGTCGGATTTTCCAAATTGACGACCAGTGTTTTGTCATCCTTGGCTTTGACTCCGACATCGTCAGCCTTGGCTTGTCCTTTGTTGTAAGCTTCGCCATTTTTCAGATAGTACAGTTGGTATGCGTAGTTGGAAGCTGTTTTTGGATCAAGCGCCCGCTTCCAGGCGAATTCAAAATCTTTCGCCGTAACCGGGTCGCCGTTGCTCCACTTGGTGTCGCGCAGATGGAAGGTGTACGTGAGTCCGTCTGTCGATATGTCTACCTTCTCCGCTACGGACGGCTGCGGTTTGCCGTCTTGGTCCAGGCGGTACAATCCGTCGAAGATCGCCTTGATGACCGTATTGGACGTAGAGTCCTCCGCCAAGCCCGGATCGATGGTTGGAGGTTCGGAAGGAATGTTGATGCGCAAATCTTTCCCGCCGGTGCTGCCCGCTTGAGCCGAGCTTTTCGCGGCGGTATCGCCTGCCGGAGCCGATCCGCATCCAGCTAGTGCAGCACCGAGAATCACAATAGAACTGGCTAACACTAACACGTTTTTCTTCAAGATAGTTCCCCCTTGATGTCGATCTTTTCTTAAAGATACCCCAGATCAAAATCGTATGAAAGGTAAACGATAATAGTTTAACCATAATTTATTTTTCGTTCTATCTGATGAAGTTTCCTAAATAAATATTAAGGGTCACTCAGCGGTTTCCTCTTGCTCTTGCAGGCTCTTGTGCAATACCTCCCGCTTCAGATGAGTCCACCCCGGCTCCTGCTCTATCATTCGCTCTTTCAGCAGCTTGCCCAGCGCCCGTTTAAAAGCGGCTTTGCTGATCCCGAATTTTTCCTTGATGATCTCGGCAGGAGTATCATCTGTATACGGCATGGCCCCGCCGCGGCTCGTCATATAGCGCAGCAGCTGCGCGGCATCTTCGCTGTACCGCTGCTCTTTACGCGCCCGCATCGAACCGTTGAGCCGTCCATCTTCCCTCACGTAGCTGACCCGGCAGCTGACATCCTCGCCCAACCGCAGCGGGCTGGTCATCTCGTCGCGGTGAACGAACAGGATGTGCTCCCCTTCGGTAAGGACAAACGCGCCGCTGCCTATTACCTTGTACACCGTGCCCTCCAACCACTTGTTCATCAGATCGGAATCTGCCGGGACTGCGATCTTACCGATCTCCTCCTCACCGGCCAGTTTGGCCGCAAGTCTCCCCCGTTTGTCCAACTGCAAGGTGACGAGCAGTTTGTCACCGGCACGCGGCCACTCATCGCGGAGCTTCGGCAAATCGTCCATAAACAGCAAAAGGTCTTTGGCGATGCCGTTATGTAAATAAACACCCATTCGCGGATTGACGTCCACTACCTCCAGCCAGCCGTACTCCCCCAGGCTCACAAAAGGCATTTTCATCGTAGCCGCGAGCCGATTCTGGTGATCGTGGTAGAGAAAGACTTCCACACGTTCTCCTTGGGTCAGCTGTCTGGTCGCTTCATTGTGATGCAGGAGAACCTCTGTCTGCTGGTCTGACAGAAAATAACCAAACGCCGCTGTCCGGACAACCTCCATGGTTGCCACTGTTCCGGCCTGCAGCCGATTTTCGGGAGATGTTCGCTTCACAGTACCACTTCCTCGCCATTCATTAATGTAGAATTTACCTGTAACCTCCTGATTATACACGAAACGGTCATGATTTAGTGGACCGCAAGCGGTCATATCTGACGCCATCCCACCGCAAAAACTACAGGCCGGCAGAAATCTGGCATGTCCGGCGCGCGGTTGTCATAAAGATGAAACAGAGTGCCCTGTCCATCCAACCGCAAAATGTATCGGGAGAGATGAACATGCCTGACATGATTGAATCGATTTTTCTTGGGATCATCCAAGGCTTGACCGAATTCCTGCCGATCTCCAGCACCGGCCATCTGGTTCTGTTCGGCAAGCTGTTCGGGCTGAGAGAGGCTGGTCTTTTGTTTGACACCCTGCTCCACTTCGGGACGCTGCTGGCTGTGGTCATCGCCTTTTGGCCGGAGGTGAAGTACGTCATCACCCATCCGTTCAGCCGTTTGACAAGGCTATTGATCGCCGGGACGATTCCAACCGCAGTGATCGGCCTGGTGTTTAAGGACTATTTCGAGGAAATTTCCCGTACCGGCCAGACAATTGGATTTGAATTCGTCGCGACCGGACTGATACTCTGGGCAGTCGAAACACTGCCAAAAGGGCAGCGTTCTTTTGAGCAGATCAGCTATCTCGACAGTTTGCTGATCGGGACCCTGCAGGGTGCTGCGATCCTTCCCGCAATCTCCCGTTCCGGACTGACGATCGCCGGAGCGCTGATGCGCGGGATCAATCGCGCAGATGCCGCCCGGTTTTCCTTTTTGCTGTCGCTTCCGGCGATCCTCGGGGCAACGGCCCTTTCTGCCAAAGATTTGCTGGACGACAAGCTGGAATCCGTCTCGCTCTTGCCGATGCTGGCAGGAACCGGATTTGCCGCCTTATTTGGCTATTTTGCGATCCGCTGGATGGTGCGGGTCATCAGCAGCGGGACGATGAAGGGCTTTGCCTTGTACGTCTGGGTGCTCGGTGCAGCGATCTTGTTGACACAGTGGCTGGGACACTGGTGAAGACCCCGCTCAAAATCTGGATGGTTACCGCTTCTCCTATAGCGCCAAACTAGCATTACATCCAAGAAAGAGGTGACCAGCATGAGCAAGAGAACGACGCCTGATCCGCTAAACGAAAAAGGTTTGGCAGTCACAGGACTGACGAGCAGCACAATTGCAGACGACCTCCACACCGGGGAGAACCAAGGGGAGAGCAGCCGCCGTCGCAAACAGCAGAAGAAACAATAACACGCGGGGAAAAAAGACCCCGCGTTCTTTTTTTTCGCCATGAAGACGGCCACAAGTCAGCCCTTGGCCCGGGACAGCAGGGCGGCAAAAAAGCCGAAAACGATCGCGGCGGAGATTCCGGCGCTCGTCACTTCGAAAATCCCGGTGATGACGCCGATGATGCCGTCCCGCTCCGCTTCTGCCATCGCCCCGTGAACCAGTGCATTGCCAAAGCTGGTGATCGGTACCGATGCCCCAGCTCCGGCAAATTTGATCAAAGGCTCGTAAAGCCCCACACCGTCGAGAACGGCTCCTGCCACTACCAACAAGGTCATGGTATGGGCGGGCGTCAATTTGACCACGTCCAAGAGAAATTGACCAATCAGGCATATGATACCTCCGACGATAAAAGCCCAGACAAAGATCATCGTCCACTTCCTCCTATGCTGATTCGATCGAGACAGCATGTGCGATGCAGGGTATGCTCTCCCCCTGTTGATAGGTCATCGGCGAGTGCAGGGCGCCGGTTGCCACCACCAGGATCCGCTTCCACGCCCCTTTTTCCATGCTGCGCAAGAGATGTCCGTATGTAACCGATGCCACGCAGCCGGCTCCGCTGCCTCCCGACCAAACGCTGGGGTTGTCCCCGTAGATGAGCATGCCGCAGTCGCGGTACCGGTCAAGCGGCAGGTTGATTTTATGCTTGGGGAGCAGTTCAGAGAGAATGCCGTGTCCAACCCGGCCCAGATCGCCCGTGACGACCAGATCGTAATAGTCGTGGGGAAGCTGGCGTTCGCGGAAATGCGTTTCAATCGTGTTAAGCGCCGCCGGGGCCATCGCCGCTCCCATGTTGAACGGGTCCTTGAGCCCCATGTCGACAACGCGGCCAATCGTCGCCGAGGTAACGTGCAGCCCGTTCCCCTTGCTGCCTACTACTGCCGCGCCCGCTCCGGTGACGGACCACTGTGCTGTCGGAGGCTTTTGTCCGCCGTACTCCGTCGGGTAGCGGTACTGCTTTTCCGCGGAAGAGTTGTGGCTGCACGAGCCGGTCAAGACGTAGTCACCCGATTGGCTGTCAACGATCAAGGCAGCAAGAGCCAGGCCCTCCATTGTTGTGGAACAGGCCCCGAACAGGCCCAGATAGGGGATCGTCAGCGTCCGGGCGGCAAAGCTGGATGAGATGATCTGATTCATCAGGTCGCCGCCGAGGAAAAAATGCACCTGTTCCTTCGTCAGCCCTGCTTTTTCAATTGCCTTGTCGCACGCTTCCTCCAGAAGGGTTCTTTCCGACTTTTCCCAGCTGTCCTGGCCTAAAAAAGTATCTCCGTGCAGCGTGTCAAAATCGCTGGAAAGCGGCCCTTCCGCTTCAAATGGACCGCCGACAGCCGCCGATGACAGGATCACCGGTCTTGAGGGAAACACCCATGTTTGATGCCCTATAAGCATTGGTCAGCCCCCCATTGTAATCAGCGTCTTGATCAGACCGATCACGAACGCGGCAAAAACGCCAAAGACGATAACCGGTCCGGCTATCTTGAACATATTGCCGCCTACGCCGAGTACGTAGCCTTCGCTCTTGTGTTCGATTGCTGCCGAAGCGAGAGAATTGGCAAAGCCGGTCACAGGTACCGCCGTTCCCGCCCCTGCCCATTGTGCGATCCGGTCGTATAAGCCAATTGCCGTCAAAACGACGGAGATCAGGATGAGCACCGCCTGCGTCGGACTGCCGGCCGTCTTTTCCGTAAAATGGAAATACCGGATAAACACCTCCTGGATTGCTTGACCAAGCAAACAGATCACTCCCCCGACGAGAAAGGCGCGGACGAAGTTTTTCGCGAGGGGGCGGGGCGGCTCATGCCGTTTTGCCAGTTCCTGGTACTGCTGCTGGGTCGGAGTCAGCTTCTTTTTCTTGTTGTTAGCCATTCTTCATCACCTTCACTCTCTTCACTAGCGGGTCAACAGCGGAACCAGATCGTCGATCACCTGCTGCAGCCGCTTCGCTTCCCAACTGTACCTGGATTTCGCCTCTTCACTACGCGTCGACAAAGCGAACAATTCCAGGTCCGCCTGGCACTTTTTCAAGGTAGCATAGGTCGCTTTTGGCACTTGCGGCTGAGGAACCTGCAGCTTGTCGTCGTAAAGATCGAGGAAGAGCTCCCCGTTTTTGTCGACCTGCCCGATAAAGACATTCTCCAGTGTAACACCTGCTTTTTCCAGCTCCGTTCTGAGCCAGCCGCGGTTGAGTCCGATGGTGGCAAGCGGTTCGTCCATAATCTCCCCGTCCATGATGACCGTCTGCGGCTCTCGTTCCGGCGAAAGCACAATGCCTAAATGCTTAGCGGTGAGCGGCTGGTTTTCCGACTTGAGAAGGACGCTTACATCACCATTCGATTCCAGCACGGCGAATTCGACATCGGCGACGCGAAAGACGTTTTTCATTCGCAAATGCTCCATCAAATCATCGGTGCACAGCCGCTCTTTTTTCATATTATCTTCCAATACCTTGCCGTCTTTGATCAAAACGGTGGAGTTGCCTTCTACGACGTTGCGAATGCTCTTGCTTTTCATCGAAATCCACTGCAGGACCACGGGAAACATCGCGATGATCGCCATGGCCAAGAAACCCATCTGCCAGGAACCTTCCAGATCGGTCGCGATAAATCCGACGATCTCGCCAATCGAGATTCCGACAATGTATTCGATGTATGTCAATTGCCGAAGCTGACGCTTGCCAAGAATTTTTGCCAGTAGAAATAAGAACAGCAGTGATCCGATCGACCGGATGACGATATTTAGCCACTCGGGCATTAGACAACCTCCCCTACAGGTAAGAAAAGCTACGTTTGAAACCCTTCGAAGAAGCTGGTTCTTCTACAAGGAAGCTATATGTGCTCGTATCTTAAGAGAAGAGAGGGAGAGGGCGGCCTCTCCCGACAGGGTTTGGTTAAAACCCCTTGTATTGCGGCTCCTCAGTCTCCAATTGCACCACGCGCTGTTCCAAGGTGTCGCAAATGGACTGTGTTGTTTGGGCTGCTTGGGTGAACAGCTGCTTCGCCTGCTTGTTCTGGGTAGCGAGCGCAAAGGATTCCAAGTTAGCCTGAGCGCCTTTCAGGCTGGCAAGTGTTTGTTTTACCTGGCTGGATACGGTCATGACTAGTCACCTCCTTACGTTACAACTCTTATGTTCAACCAAAAGCACTACATTATGCCTGCCTTCGTGTGATTTTTTTAGCCTATCGCCCAACAAGGACTGACTGAAATCTCGAACTCGAAGAAAAGACAACATTTATCAAGTGACAATTATTAGGAATATTGGTAAAATAAAAACCAACAAAGCAATTTTTGCTTGTGGAAAAAAGTATGAGAGGGGAATACATACGTGAAAGCGACAGGCATTGTAAGAAAGGTGGATGAACTGGGAAGAATCGTCATTCCGATCGAATTAAGACGAACTCTCGACATCGACATCAAAGACGCCTTGGAAATTTTTGTCGACAACGAGCGGATTATCTTGAAGAAATACGCCCCTGCCTGCATCTTTTGCGGAATGGCAGACAACGTCACCCATTTTAAAGGGAAGATGGTTTGCCACACTTGTTTAAATGAGATACCGGTGACAAAAGGATAAAATAAAAAAACGAAACCGGATTTTGAGACTTGTTCAAGCTCAAAAGCCGGTTTCGCTTGTCATGCGTCTTTGCGCTATTCCGAGATAAACGATTTGCGGACTCTTTCCCAAAAAGACAGCTGTTTGTACCGGGCGAATTTTACTTTTTTGCTTCCGACCCGGCAGGTAATCGAGCGAACGCCTTTCCAGACATCTTGCTCGCGGTCCAGGCCGATCATGATCTTCGGATTCATGACGATCAGTTCAATCTCATGGTGCCTGGGCAGTACCAGCGAGCTGTTGATGGTCCGGTACATTCGGTTGTTGATCGAAGCGATTTCGGACAGTTGAATTGCCTCGATCGAGGGATGGACGATCGCCCCGTCCACTGCTTTGTTGTAGGCGGTGCTTCCGGATGGCGTGGAGACGATCAGGCCGTCGCCGCGAAACGTCTCAAACTCTTTGCCGTTGATAAAGACGCTAACGACCAGAGTGGAGAGCGAGGCATTGCGCAGGACAATTTCATTGATCACCCATTCTGTATGGGTCTTTCCATCCGCTGTATGAATCTGGCACTCCGCTGTCGGATATTCCACAATGACCGGATTTCCCTCTGCCAGCGACTGAACGAATTGGTCGATCTCATCCGGACGCCAATCAGCGTAAAACCCCAGGTGTCCGGTGTGGATGCCGACGTAATGGGGGGCAAATCCGTATTGGTGCACCGCTTCCAGAAACGTGCCGTCTCCCCCGATCGACAAGACGAGATCCGGGTCCCCGGCGGGATCGTCGACAAACTGATAGGCCCCTGATTGCAGCAGTTTTCTTCTTACCTGTTGTTCCACTTCCCGCGTATATTCGTCTTTTCGCAATACCATAGCAATTTTCATGTAACCGGCCTCACTCTATTTTTCGTTGCTTCCACTATACCACATGTGCAGAATCACAGCATTTGAACAGCAGAAAACGGGTGAGGATTCTCTCGTCCTCACCCGTTTTCTATGTGTGAAAGCCCTCAGCTAAAACGCGACTCGACCGTCCGCAGCACCTCTGCGGCCTTATCCACCCATTCCGGCTCGACTTCAGCGTCCTTCTCGAGCGGCTCTTGAAACTGATCCAGCATCGGCGCGGCAACCGGACCGGTATAAGCGCTGACATCCTCATCCACGCCGGTCTGGTAGATGTGCTTGAGAACAAACGGCTTGTGCAGTTCAATATCGGCGTCAGCTTCGTCCAGCACACCTCGTTGGACGACGAAGGGGATTCGCAAAAAGACCATTGCTTGATCGTCCAACTGCCTGTCAAAAAACCCTTTGTCATAATCCCAATTACTGGCCAATGTAAAGCCGTCCGCAGCCAGCATCTCGCCAATTACGCCAAATTCGCCTGTCTGCCCCTCGATTCTGCTGTTGATGCTCTGCATGCAAATCCCTGCCTTTCCCTGTTTCAACAGTAGTTTGCGACAAAAGGCAGAATTGTACTCTGTACCTTCCGCGCCACGCCGGTAAAAACGTTGTTTGTGTAAAAAAAATCAGCTTGTTCACAAGCAACAAGCTGATCCTTTTTTCCGGCAGCGGAAACGTCAAGGCTTCAATACGACCTTAATGCAGCCGTCTTCCTTGGTATCAAAGATTTCATAGGCGTGCTCCGCCTGCTCAAGCGGCAGTCGGTGGGTAATGATGTCGGTCGGGTCGAATTCGTTTCGGACGATTTTCTGATACAATTCAGGCATGTAGTGAATGACCGGAGCCTGTCCCATTTTCAACGTGATATTGCGCCCGAACAGATCGCCCAATGGAAACGCGTTGTAGCGGGCGCCGTACACTCCGACCAGCTGGATCGTGCCGCCTTTGCGAACAGCCTGGCTGGCGATGACGATCGCTCCCAGCGCGCCGCCTTGAAGCTTCAGAGCGCTTTCTACCAACTCTAACACGGTCATTTTCCCGTCCATGCCGACACAGTCGATCACGACGTCAGCGCCGCCGCCCGTGATTTCCTTCAGGTGGCTGCCGATGTTTTCGATCTGGGTAAAGTCAAAGACTTCAACACGGTTCTTGTTCTTCGCATGCTCCAATCGATAGGAGATGTAGTCGACGGCAATGACTCGCTTGGCCCCTTTCATCCAGGCAAATTTTTGGGTCAGCAAACCGACTGGACCGCATCCCAGGACCACCACCGTATCACCCGGCTTGACGCCGGCGTTATCCACGCCCCAGTACGCCGTAGGGATAATGTCGGAGAGAAACAACAGCTTCTCATCCTCCAATTCACACTCCTTGGGCACCACAAAAGGGGTAAAGTTTCCGTATGGCACCCTGAGCAGCTCCGCCTGTCCCCCTGCAAATCCTCCGAACGTCTCCGAGTAGCCCAGATATCCTCCCGCATCTCCATGGGGGTTGGAATGATCGCACTGGCTCTCCAGATTGTGCTGGCAGTAGTAGCAGCGGCCGCACGCCATGGTGAAAGGGATGACGACGCGATCCCCTTTTTTCACCCTGGTCACCTCTGGTCCAACTTCTTCGACAATGCCCATTGGTTCATGCCCGATAATGTAATCCTCGTACATATTGGGAATAAATCCGTGAACCAAATGGAGATCAGAACCACAGATAGCCGTACTGGTCACGCGAACGAGAATATCTTCCTTTTCCCGCAAGACGGGATCCTTTACTTCTTTGACTTGGACATCCTTGATGCCTTGATACGTGACTGCTCTCACTTCCATCACCTCTCCCTACATTACTCCCCAACTCCGAAAGGCATTATCCTGAAAGGCGAAAGATTGAGCAAGAGGTCTAGTACAACTTTTCGTTTCCGGCATATTGTGTACGAGAAAAATGGTAAAGGAGGAACAAGCAATGAAAATATCCAAGCAGCTGTGCAGCCGTTTAGCTCGCATATTAGGCGGAAAAGGCATGTCGAACGACACCTGCTCCATCATGATCAAGCGAAATCTTCACGCCAAGATCCTGGGCAGGAATTATGACACGGAGCACGAGATCGTCATTCAATCGCCCGATAAGCAAGGCAGAACGTTAAACACGGGGGAAATCACGGTCTTGCAAAGAGAAGTCAATCGTTTTGTTGATGCTGCCCGCAAACAAGGTTTTAAGGTAACTGCGATCCATAACCACTGGCTATTCGAGAAGCCCCGATTAATGTATGTTCATATCGAAGTAGTGGAAAACCCTGTAACATTTGCAAAAAGACTTAGAAAAGCACTCAATGTGCTGAAATAACGCAGCTCCATTAGTCCTCATCCTTGTAATCGTAACTCTCGGGAATCGGTTCAAATTTTTCTTCACGCTCAAATTCTTTCAGCTTCTTGATCTGTTCCAGATGAAAGTGGAATTGCTCCTTGTTAATCATGTATTCCTCGCCATTGTGGACGGCGCGTATTCTGCCTTCCGAGATTTTTTCCAGGATAAATGATTCCGGCAGATCCAGATACGCCGCCGTCTCTTTTACTGTCAAATACATACTATCTACTCCTGTACAGCCGTTCAATCAGTCTGGCCTGTTGGGCTTCACTGCCCGGTTTTCCCAGCAGAGCGAACATGTTTGCCTTATACGCTTCCACTCCAGGCTGGTCAAACGGATTGACTCCCATCATATACCCGCTGATTGCACACGCCTTTTGAAAAAAATAGAAAAGACTTCCCAGGTGGTAAGCCGAAGCCGCTTCCACCTCGATTACCAGATTGGGCACTCCCCCGTCCGTATGGGCCAGCAAGGTGCCTTCCTGTGCTTTTTTATTGAGATAATCTATGCCTTTTCCGGCAAGGTAGTTAAGTCCGTCGGAATTGGCGGGTTCTGCCTTCAGTATCACGTCTCGGGCCGGGGTGGCTATCGACAGCACCGTTTCAAATAAATCGCGTCGTCCGTCTTGGATGTACTGTCCAAGCGAGTGAAGGTCGGCGGAAAACTCTGCGGATGCGGGAAAGATCCCTTTGCCGTCCTTCCCTTCCGACTCCCCGAAAAGCTGTTTCCACCATTCGGAAAAATACCGGAACTGCGGTTCACAGGTGACAAACAGCTCGATTTCCTTCCCTTTGCGGTAGAGCAGGTTGCGGATTGCCGCGTATTGATAGCACGGGTTCTCGTCCAGCTCCGGGCTTTGGCACAGCTCACAGGCAGCGGCGGCGCCAGCCAGCAGTTCGTCGACGTCGGCGCCGCTCACCGCAATGGGCAGCAGCCCGGCAGCAGTCAGCACCGAATAACGGCCGCCGATATCGCCGGGGATGACAAAGCTTTCATAGCCCTCGCTATCGGCCAGCTTCCGCAGGATGCCGGACTGTGTGTCCGTCGTCACATAGATGCGGCGCCGGGCTCCTTCCGTCCCGTACTTCCGCACCAGGTAATCGCGAAACAGGCGGAATGCCACTGCCGGCTCGATCGTTGAGCCAGACTTGGAGACCACGTTGATCGATATCTCTTTCCCCTCGATAGCATCGAACAAATGAGAGACGTATACGGGACTAAGCGTGTTCCCGGCGAAATAACATTCCGGCGACGTCCGCAGCTTGCGCGGAAGCACGTTGGAAAAAGTATGGCCAAGAGCCTCTATGGCTGCTTTTGCTCCCAGACAGGAACCGCCGATGCCGATGGTGACAAACACCTCAGAGTCATTCCGAATTCTTGCGGCTGCCCGTTTGACCCGGACAAGCTCTGCCGGATCGGCGGATAGCGGCAGTTCGAGCCAGCCAAGCGAGCTGTTTCCCGGACCTAAGCGGCGATGCAGCATGTCGTGTACCTGCCGTACCGCCGGGCCCAGGTATTCCCACTCGTGGCTTTTGACAAAAGGCCGTGCGTTTGCAAAGTCAAAGCGAATTGGCTGGCTCATCCGGTGCAGCCACCCCTTTCCTTTCGCATAAAGAAGTACCCCGATGTCTGCATCTGGCGCATGCTCGGGTAAAAGCTTCACGCAGAGGGCAGAAGCTTTTTTACTACCTTATGAGAGAGGTGGCAAATACTTTCGCCTTTGCCCTAACTGTATTTTCCGCCGCCTTTTTTATCGTAGTCGGCCAATAGCTCGGCGAATGATTTATTCTTTTCTTTTTCGGCAAGCTCGCGGCGGCGGCGCTCTGCCTCTGCCGCTTCTTCCTCTTGTTTCGCGGTTTTCAGCTCGCGTTCCACCTGTTTCAGCTTGGCCAATGCCTCATCGCCCAGCAGATCTTTCAAGCTCTGTCCCGCTTTTTGCTCTGGCATGGGTGCGGCAGGCGCACGGCCCTGCTGTTTTTTTTGTTTCTTAGCCATACATAAGCCCCTTTCCCCAATTTGCGTCTCATCCATTGTACCATTTCCGGCCATACTAGGGAGAGCCAATGAGAGGAGGGATGAGCATGGTTCGCAACAAAGAAAAAGACTTCGGGCAGACGGCTGACATACGCGGCCCCAAATCCCAGTCAGAGGCTGTCCGCTCTGACGGCTCCATCAACAGTCAGCCACAGGAGCGAATGAAAGAGAACAGATAAACGCCCGCCTGGCATAGACGAACGCTGTGCCAGGCGGATCCCTTTCCGCATACCCGATTCACTTCGGAAATCATCGTTTTTTCTTGCTCTTTTTCCGCTTTTTCCGTTCTCCCCGGGAGTGCTTCCCCCGTTCTCGCCGAGAGCGGCTTTTTCGTTTGGGGTGTTGTCCTTCCGCCTGTTTTTGTCTGCTTCGCGACCGCTGCCTTTGCCTGCGCTTGCGCCGCCGTCGAGCCGAGTGTTTCCGTTTGCCGCTTGCAGCATGCCTTGCGCTTCGCCGCCCTGGCTGCCTTGAACTGTGTTGTGGAATCGGCACATGCGGCAGCGGGTAAACCGGTACGTGACTGACTGGCTGGGGACTTGTTCCTTGCTGACCGGTCAGCGGATCGGTCGGCGGATCGGTCGGCGGCGGCTCCGGTTCGATCCGACTCAGCTCAGCTTCCGCTTCCTGCGGCGTTTGCCTGCCCGCGCCCCATTGAACTTGGGGATACTCCTGATAAATGCCGACGAGTTTATCGCTCAACTGGAATGTGTACCCGGCATGAAAGAGCCGAAACCCAATCCTCCGATTCGCTTCCGCTTGGTTGGAAGCAGGAGGTATCTGCCTGATTAGCTGAAACGCTGACTTTTCAACGGAGAGGTGCTGCGTCTGGAACAGGCGCCAGGGTTCATCATCTGAATAAGTGTCATTCCTCCGATGCGGCTCCTCCCATTCGTCCGTTTCTTTTCCGGTCAGCCCTATTTCCGTCAGGTATTCCGTCTCCACCTGTTTCTCATCCAGCAGCGGCACGATCCGATCCATGGTGTGCGGCCGCTTGATCTGCGGATAGTCCTGCAGCCAGGCGAGGCATTCGGATTTTTGCCGCTCTGAGAAGTTCGGATAAAACACCGAGTAGACACGACGGTACATGGTTCCGACCAATATGATTTTTTCCTTTTGGCGATGGGCCTGGATATGCGTACCTACAAAAGAACGAGGGACAATCATATTGGCGCCGGAAAAAATCAGCAGGTCTCCCCTGGCTGCCTTCACTCCCTCGTATAGAAGCTCGCTGTACTTCTGCGGCTGTTGCAAACAGACCGGTCGAAGCTGGTAATGGGCGGAAAACTCCTCCACCCTTTCTCTCGTACCATCCGTAGAAGCATTATCTACGACGACCACTTCGAATTGGTCAAACGGGGTGTACTGCAAATTAAAGCTTTGCAGGCTGTACAACAGACGATCAACGGCATTTTGGGCCAGAATAACGACGCTGACCAGCATACGTTTTTCCTCCTCGCTGTCGACCCGGTAAAACTTGAACCTTGCTTTGTTTGTATCGTATGCCGGCTCAACCCTCTCTGGTGAATGCAGACCTTCACACTCAGACAATCGCGAATAAGTCCCCTGATGACAAGCCATACTCAGGAGGAGGTGGAAAAACAATGGCGGAAAAGCGAAATGAAGAGAAGAAAACAGAGCAGCTAGGAATTGACGGAACCTTGCCCCATCAGATCGAGGCGCCGGATTTCAAACAATCCTCCATGACCATGAAGAAGCCGTTTGTCAATGATTTCGGCGTCGTGATCGGCGACAGCTTTTACGATTCTCCTGAATCTCCGCTCAACCAGTGGAGCACAGAGGTTGATCCTGTCGTGATGGCAGGCGACAGGTGGGTTCACCCCACCAATGACATCGGCTGGAACACCAGCGAAAACAAAGATTTGCTTGAAGATATTCCTCCAAAAGGCGTCCCGTTTCAGCACCCTACGAGGGACAGCAGCTACGGTTCCGACTGACGCCGGACTGACATTGTAGAAAACCCGGGAACACCCGGGTTTTTCTTGTGGTAGAATGAAAGAATAACCGTTTGAGAAAAAAGGAGCATTTGCATGATGATTCGCCTGACGATTCAGCCGGAGTTTGCACGAGCTTACCAGCAATACGCCGATTACCGCCCCGGCGACACCTTGCGCCTCTACGTCAGAACGAGCGGACCGGGCACGGGCGGACTGTTTTACGCGATCGAACGCGATCAGGAACAAGCAGGCGACGCCTTGTTTGAAGTGGAAGGGCTGCGCTTTGTGATCCGCCCGGCGGACTTTTGGTATTTTGACGGCGGCAGCCTCCGCTATGACAAGCGGCTGGGGGAGTTCGGCTTTCAGTTCGACAACCCGAAGCTGGACTAGGATTGAAACCAAACGATTCCTGTCGCGTATAAATATGTATTGATATTTTGAAATAGGGACGGGAATTACGGGAGGCTTTCACTTACAATGGCTAAAACAAAAACGCGAGCAGGCTCAGTACTCTTCGTTGTCGGAGCATTTCTTCTTTCCAAATTAAAATGGATCATCCCTTTTTTAAAACTATCCAAATTTGGCGGAACATTGATTTCGATGGTGATCAGCCTGGGGGCTTACGCTTTGGCGTTTGGCTGGAAGTTTGCGGCTGCGCTCGTCTACCTGATATTCGTTCATGAAATGGGGCATGTAATCGCCGCCAAGCAAAAAGGCATCCGCACCTCACCGGCTATCTTTCTGCCATTTGTCGGCGCACTTATCTCATTAAAGGAACAGCCGCGCGACGCCAAGACGGAAGCATATCTGGCTTACGGCGGCCCGTTGGCCGGGCTGATTGCTTTCCTCCCGGCAGTTCCCCTGTACGCCTGGACGCATCATCCGTTTTGGGGTTTGGTCATCTTTTTAGGGGCCATGTTGAATCTGTTCAACCTGCTGCCTGTATCGCCTTTGGACGGAGGGCGCATTGTCTCTGTCCTGTCTACCAAAATCTGGTTCTTCGGATTGGCGGGAATCGGTTTACTGCTCATCTTCTCGCCTGACCCGATTCTCTTTTTGATCTTTATCTTTGGCCTGTTCACCTGGTGGCGGCGGATTCGCGAAGGGTATCAGCATCGCGTGCTTAGCTACGAAAAGATGAAGCTGACGGAGTTTCTGCACGAGGTGCAGCAGTGGCCGTCTCTGCCGTCCCTTGCCGAGCGGCGCGCGGCTCTCTACGAGAAATACCTCGCCTTTTCCCAAACGGTGCCGCCAAAAGCCGGATTTGCCATTCCCTTTCTTCAGGATGACAAGCGGTTTGCCCGGGATAAAGACCGGCTGGATCGCGAGTACGCGACGGCCGAGTGGGAGCTGCTGCAGCAGTGGGAGCGCATCCCTGTTGAATTTGAAGACGGCGATCCCGACCGGCCCGTTCCTTCGACGCTGTTGACACAGGCCAGTCTGGAGGCTGCCGAACGGCTGAAAAAGATCGAAGAAGAGATTCATCGCCTGAACACGTACTACACCGCGCCGGCCAGTACGAAGTGGAAGGTGCTGGCTGCCTATCTCGGGCTGGCAATCGTCCTTTCGTTGTTCATGCTGTACGGGAATCATATTATCGAGTATCACCGGAACTTCCTGTAAAAGGGAAACAAACGAAAATGGCATGCAAAACGGCGTGCAAATCAATATTGGATCGGCACGCCGCTTTCGTTGTAATCCGAATGTTGGATTGGCCAAAGAATCATCAACTTCCAATCAGTGAAAAGCCTTTTTTGCTGTGGAGAACATTGATGGTGGGAAAGAAAAAATGCTCCGTTCGTGGCGCGCCAACGAAGAAGCATTTTTTTCTTTACCCAATGTGCCGGATACTATTTTTTAACAAGCAATATTGCGTATACAATTAACAAAATTGTTTGCGCGAGTGCAACCATGTAACCATTTTTCAGCATCCATTTTATCTCTTTCAACTTAGCAAAACCCATCATTGCAAACATATTGCCGCCTGGATAAATAAAATTCGTTACCCTTGTTGCTACGATCAAGGTTATAGCCCAGGCAACCATTGATACTTCCTGCCTGGCCAGAACATCCTTGAACATGGTGTGCAACGTTATCATTTCCGCTTCGACGTTACCCGATACACCAAACGCACCAAAGAGTCCGGCAACGATTACTGTAACAGCTGCACCTCCGGAGTTAAGAAGCGGTTCCACCAGAATAGTTAGGGCCTTAAAACCGCCTGCCATTTCAACGTAATTAATCAGCGGACTTAATAGGAGGATACCGAAGAAGAGCCAGAGATTCCCTGCCATTCCCTTTACAAACAACTGAAAGGTATTGTCCAGACTAAGCCGGCCAATCTGTCCGACCAGCAAAGCAAGACCAATCATAACAGCGACAACAAAGCCGGTGCCCGCTTTGATAGAGATGCCGTAGGCGATTAGAGCTAAGAAGGTAATGAGGAAAACAGCCGCGGCAAATTTTTGTTTCTTGTCAGGATGAAACGCTTCTACTTGCATGTCTTCGGAGTAGGTGAGCGAATTCTCGGTTTGCCGCTGGATCCGCAAAGCCATGAACCATGTGACAATAATGGTTACTACTGCTACAGGAATAGCAGCTCCGAGCACCATGGATGAGTATGTAAGGCCGGTGATGGTAAGAAGTGTAACCACTGGCGGAGAAAATGGCCCTAAGGTTAACGCTTCCTCGCCTACACCTTGGAACAAGACGCCAACAGTAGCACGGGACAGCCCTACTGCTGCCGCAATAGGCACAACGATGGGGGAAATAATTGCTACGCCTCCGGCCATTGTCCCCAACAGAGCGGTAATAAACATGGTAGCGATCATAATTCCAAACATTGCACGTTTTTTCGTTTTAATGCCAATATAATGTATAATCCCATACACGATGGTATGCGCTACCTTTGTTTCCAACAGCACCATACCGAGTCCTCTCCCGAGCATTATGATAAATCCAACAGCCGCTAGGGGAGTTTTAAGTGAATTGAGAATTTCATTGCCAATTCCCGATATACCGTGATGATTGATGATACCCCCAAGTATTACACACAAAAGTGTACCGGACACCATACCCATGCCCCGATACATGATTACTATATAAGCCACGAATGGCAATAATCCCAGAAGTCCCCACCATATATTAAAATTTACATCCATAAAATCAACCCTTTTTTTAAATTATCTTCTGCCATTAATAACTGCCGCTAGCAAGGTAATTCATCATTTGTTTGCTGTCCAAGCCTTTCAATCCCAATTCCTTCAAGGTGCGAGCTTCTTTGTAGAAATCGGTGCCACACATTGTGCAACACGTCTGAACAAGCGCGGAGGTAGCCTTATGCGGTAAAGCAAGCTGTTCCATAAGTTCTTCGATAGGAATCAGTCCATAGGGAACGTCCTCGGTGAGATAGCGATGGTTAATTGACGTAGGCATCTTGCTGTGAGCGTAGAATGGCGCGCTTGTAGCTAATTCTCGTAACGATGAACCCTTTGCACCCTGGTAGTTATACCAGTTTGCAAACATTTCCCATAATGTTGTCAGCTTGAGTCCCGGGATACTATTGAATTGCATTCGTTCAGCTTCCAATACATCTAGAATATTCTGGACGGATTGGCTAAAGCATTCACGATAAAATAATCGGTCCTCCTGGTTATCGATATTGCTGAGATTAGCCATCATCAGGGTCGTGTGCATTAGCGTATTAGGGTTGGACAGGCCGGTGGCGAGAACGTTATCATACTTTATAAATATAGGATATATTTCCTGTAATTGCCTAAATGCTTCGTCACTGTTTTCGCTTGGAAAGAAGGCAACGCCGAGATCGTGCTTGTAACCTCTAACCCAAACAGATGAGGCATCTTTTTTGCGACATGCATACATCATACAGCTAGACTCAGCGATCCATACCTGCTTTTCGCATCCATACTGCTTAAGTACTTTTCTGAACATTATGCTTCCCCCAAAATTGGCCGGGCAAAGCGTGATTATCTGATTTTCGCGGAGGTGCGGCGCGCAAAGTTTGGCGATCGTCTCAAGGGCATTGGAAGGGACGATAACAAAAACGATATCAGATGCTTTCAGCGCCTCTTCGATGTCAAAGGTAATTTTGTAGATTTTAGCAAATCCGCCCTTAAGTCCGTTGCTGGGTAAAGTCTCTAGCTCTATACCACCTTTTTCAATGACTTCAGCCAGTCCGTTTCGAAAATCCGGTAGTTCATACAAAGTAATTTCATGCCCGCGGATGGTTAGATCGGCTGCCGCCGCAAAGCCACCATTACCTCCGCCAATAATTGTAATCTTTCGCTTTTTCAAAATAACCCCTCCTTTATTTCTGCAATTGTTACAGTTGGCCTTACTATAATTGCAAAACTTGTGCCAATAAAAAAGCCACGATTTTCGCGGCTGAATCTTTGTTCCCCCTCGGTTTTGTTCGAAATTTAGGAAATCAGTTCAAAAATACGAACACGTTTTTAACCGTATCAATGGTAATCAAATAGAAAACCGCCGACGAGAGTCGACGGTTCTATTATTTGAGGGAAAAGTCTTTGAGCTTGCTGTACAGGGTAGTACGGCCGATCCCCAGTGACTTAGCCAACTCAACCATATTCCCGTTATGCTTAGCCAAATAGTACCGCAGTACTTCCCTTTCAGCAGCTTTAACATCTTTGTTATAATCTTCGCCAATAATTACGCCTATTTGCTCGCACGTCGCAGTATTTTTTGGAATATCAAGACACTCAACCAGCAGTTGCTGAAGATAAGAAATATCGTCAAGCCGCGACCGATCCGCCAATGTTACAAAACGCTCGGTAATACTTATGAGCTCTCTGATATTTCCCGGATAATCACATTCAAACGCCGGTTTAAAGATGTCGTAAAAGAATTTTTCGATATCCTTAAAAAGCGCCTGGTCAAATCGACACAGGTAGAATCTATAAAGTTCCGGAAGATCTTCCCGCCTTTGATTTAATGGTGGAATCGATAATCGGAGAACATTTAGACGATAATACAAATCATTGCGGAACAAACCTTCCTCAACCATTGCTTTCAAGTCGCGATTAGTAGCGACAATAAAGCGGATATCAATCGGAATGGTTTTGTCTCCACCGATCTTAATAATCTCCCGTTCCTGAATCACCCTCAGGATTTTCGACTGAAAACTAGGTGAAATCGAATCGATATCATCTAAAAATATTGTGCCGTGGTGCGCCAACTCAATTAATCCTTGTTTTCCCTTTTTAGTCGCACCGGTAAATGAGCCGGTTTCGTATCCAAATAACTCACTTTCAAATAATGTATCCGGAATAGAACTGCAGTTTATGGCCACAAAAGGATATTGCCTGCGCCGGCTCAAGTTATGGATGCTTTGTGCGAAGACTTCTTTTCCCGTGCCGGTTTCCGCGGTAATCAGGATGGTCGAATCGTTTAGTGCAAATCGTTTTGCCCGATCTACGGCGTCCCTGATTGCGCTGCTTTTGCCGATAATATCTTCAAAAGAGTAGCGAGTCGTAAAGTTTTTACGTTTGATTTCCTGCCTGATGATGGTTTCTAACTCTAATATTTTCGAGATATTTTCAAAGTTTAAGCAAACGCCCCGGATGCCGTCGCCGATTTTGAGCGGGATCAGGTTCCCCATAATTTGCACATTGTTAAACCACAAGGTAATATTGTTCTCCTGCCCTCCTTGGGTGAGTACCCGTTCAATAATATCGCGGGGCAGGAATTCATTGATACTGCGGCCATATAGTTTTTCCTGCGTGGTTTTCAGGATACTCAATGCGGACTCGTTGGCATAGCTGATCGTTCCATCATGCAAAGTGGATATGACGCCGTTAATGGTACCGGATAAAATGGTCTTAATCTCGTTGATATACTGCTCCTCGCGCTGACTGTTCTCAGCCATCTGCACGGCAGTTCTGATCGCTTCAATCATACCCTCCTTTCTATAATAGTAGATCCCTTGCATGCCATAATTATGAGCCGCGGCACATACCATCTTATTGCCGATAACTGTATAAAAACCGCGCTCTTTAAGTAATTTAACGGTATTCTCCATGTCATTAACATCGTGATATGAGGCTTTATTGAATTGAACATTGAGACCGCTTTCCAATGCACTGAAGTCAATATCTTCTGGATATGGTAAGAGAGTACAGGTTTTTGAGTGGTCTTTGATTTGCTTATTGAGCGACAGAAAATCAACAATTCCGGGCCGTATGATATAACAGGGAACATTTAGGTATGGCTTTAAATTTTGATAATGTCTTGGCCCTATGACCGTAATCTGAACATTATTTTTTTCCAATTCCTTTGCTACCTTGGGACAATCGATGTTTTTATTGTCAATAAATAATTCAATAATTTCTACGGACTCAAAAAGCCGCGCTTCTCTAATTTCTCGGATATAGCGCTGGAAGAATTCCGATCCAGCCACCGCAATTTTCATGCAATTCCACACTCCAATCACATACTAATCAACAGGCCAATGATTCAATTGTATGATAAATATAGCACAGTTCGCTCAGTTAGATTTTCCCACTATACTTCTGAATCTATCTCCTTTAGTAGTTCATAAAACCAATTTACATTAACTTTATGGTGCGAAAGGAATTTTCTAACATACGAACAAAACTCTTCATGAGGGTTGATCTATCATCCCCACCGAGAGGACTCCCTCTTCAAGCGCCGAAAGAAGCTAAGAG
>NZ_JBJQOQ010000016.1:0-109719 GCF_046036945.1 Brevibacillus sp. B_LB10_24
TACTCACTAAAACGCTTCGCTGTTCAGTTTTCAAAGAGCATTTTTATCGTTGCCGCTTTGTCAGAAGCGACTTTATTAATATAGCATATTTGACTCACGAAAGTCAATATCTTTTTTAAAAAAAGTTTTTCTGGAATCTCTCAAACAGCAACTTTTAAATAGTATCACAGCTTGATAGGAAAAAGCAACAACTTTTTTACATGCTCCTAGACAATCCTTTTGATATACAGCTGCCGCACCTCTGCTAAATTAATCACCCTGCCGTTTGACTCCACCATAGGGCGGGTCGGATTGTTGCGGTCCGCGAAAATGATTTTCCCAATTGAACCGTCTGTCAGTTCAACGGTAGCCCCGACGGAAAACTGAGTAAGCCCGTTGACGAAAGTATGTACTACAGCCGGGTCCAGCTTTCCGTAACTATCCTTGAGAAGCTGTTCAACTGCCTGGTACGGAGAGACTCCTTTTTTATATAGATGGTCGGAACACATGCCGTGGTAAACCTCGGCTACTGCTACAATTTTACTGTAAATATGAAGTTTATTGCCGACTAGCCCAAGAGGATATCCGGAACCGTTTTCCCTTTCATGATGTTGCAAGGCCGCAAGCGCAACTCCCTCGCTTAACCCGGAAACCCCTTTTGTCAATTGATATCCGTATACGGTGTGTTTCTTCATTTCCTCATATTCACTTGCGGTCAATTGTGTTGATTTCCATAAAACCTTTGGATCGATTTTTGTCTTGCCTATGTCATGGAGAATTCCTGCGAGAGAGATCTGCACCCACTCATTTTGCGGAAGCTTCATCCACTTGGCGATCATAAATGACAGCAGCCCTACCGCAACAGAGTGTTCACAGACGTATTCTTCCTCGTTAGACACTTGCGGAAGCTGCATTAACAGATTCGGATGGTTCTGAACAATGGGAAGCAGGGGAGTGAGAATTTTCCTTACGTCCATAACCGGAATCGTTTGGCCGCCCATTACGTGAATCATTAACTTTTTAAATAATTGTACCGCCTCTTTATAACTGCGGATAAACTCTAGATCAACCGGCTTTAAAGATTCGACCTCGTCTTTTCTGACTTCCTCTTGTTTTTGGGACGCCAATTCTTCCACTGTAACTTCTGAAATCTTGAACGCTTCCAGAATCTCTAATTCCCTTTCCTTTACCAAAGTTCCCTTATGGAATAACAATCCGCCAAGCGAAGTATAAACATCCTCAGCTAAACAAAATCCCATTGAGTTTTTTATAGCAATGACAGGCATAAGGAACCCCCAGGCTTTAAGACTTAAAATTTGCTGTATCCACTCTATAGTTATAGTACTATTTACCTATTAAAACATCAATTGCTTAGGTCTATTTTACAAGAGGAAGATTGCCATTCCCTCTTGCATACAAAAAAGAACGGCACCGTAATGGAAACCGTTCCTTCTGCAGTCAGATCAAGCTACTCTTCTTGCGTATTCTCATCGTCTGCGATTGATTCCCCATCTTCCGGGTATTCTTCCGGGTGTGAATCGATCTCGCTGTCCTCTTCTGCCGTAACCTTGGCGACAGAACCAACTTCTTCATTTTCGCCCAGGCGGATCAATTTTACACCCTGGGTGTAGCGTCCCATGGTAGAAATGCCTTTTACTTCAAGGCGAATAATGATGCCCGCTACGGTCACGATCATTAAGTCCTCATTAGGCTCGACTACCTTCAAGCCTACCACGTGGCCGCTTCGATCTGTCACGTTATGAGTCTTGATCCCTTTGCCGCCGCGAGATTGAATGCGGTACTCGGAGATTGGCGTTCGCTTACCGTAGCCTTTGGCGGTAACGATAAGAACGTCGGCATCCGGTTTGACAACGTCCATGTCAATGACGTCATCGGCATCATCAAGGGTTATTCCCTTTACACCCGTGGCGGCCCGCCCCATCGTGCGAACGTCAGATTCCGGGAATCGCACCGACATCCCCAGTTTGGTGCCCATGATGATTTCCTGGTTGCCGTCCGTAAGGCGAACACCGATCAACTCGTCATCTTCGCGCAGATTAACCGCAATCAACCCTACCCTGCGAATATGTTCAAATGACGACAGCTCAGTCTTCTTGACTATCCCCTTTTTCGTTGCAAAGAAAAGGTAATTGTCTTCCCGGAATTCCTTCACCGGAATCACAGCGCTGACGCGTTCTCCCTTTTCGATTTGAATCAGGTTGATGATCGGCGTACCTTTGGCCGTTCGGCTCAAATCAGGGATCTCATACCCTTTTAACCGGTATACTTTCCCCTTATTGGTGAAGAACATCAGGAAGTCATGGGAATTGGTGATGTAGAGATGCTCGACAAAGTCATCATCCCGCGTCCCGATGCCCTGGATGCCCCTGCCTCCCCTTTTTTGGCTGCGATAGGTGGAAACAGGCAAGCGTTTCACATATCCGCCATGGGTTAAGGTGATCACCACGTCTTCCTCGGGAATGAGGTCAGCATCTTCAATGCTGTTTTCGTCAAAGGTGATCATGGTCCGGCGCTCGTCAGCGTATTTTCCGCGAATTTCGGACAGTTCTTCGTTGATAATGTGATAAATCTTTTGTTCATCAGCGAGAATCGCACGCAATTCGGCAATCTTGGCGACCAGTTCTTGATACTCGTTTTCGATTTTTTCCCGCTCCAACCCGGTCAAGCGCTGGAGACGCATATCGAGGATCGCTTGCGCCTGTTCGTGGCTGAGACCGAAATTCGTTATCAGCCCTTCCCTTGCCTCGTCAGCTGTCCGGGAAGCGCGAATGAGACTGATAATCTCGTCAATGTGATCAAGCGCAATGCGTAAACCCTCCAATATGTGGGCACGCGCTTCTGCCTGTCTCAATTCGTATTCGGTACGCCTGCGAACAATTACTCTTTGGTGTTCCAGATAGTAGTAGATCAGGTCGCGCAAATTGAGCACACGCGGACGGCTGTCTACCAGTGCCAACATATTGACACCGAAAGTGCTCTGCATTTGCGTCTGTTTATACAAATTGTTCAGTACGACCTTCGGAACCACGTCGCGGCGAAGCTCGATGACAATCCGCATCCCTCTGCGGTCAGACTCGTCACGCAAATCAGTAATGCCGTCGATCTTTTTCTCCCGAACCAATTCGGCGATCTTTTCAATCAATCTTGCCTTGTTTACTTGGAATGGGATTTCCGTCACGATAATGCGGGATTTGCTGTTGTGCTCCTCGATCGTCGCTTTCGCCCGCATGACGATGGAGCCTTTCCCTGTTTCATATGCTTTGCGGATTCCGCTGTAGCCGAGAATCTCTCCCGCTGTCGGAAAATCAGGGCCTTTGATGATTTTCATTAACTCCTGGATCGTAATGTCGGGGTTGTCAATCATCGCGATAACACCGTCAATTACTTCACCCAAGTTGTGAGGAGGGATGTTCGTAGCCATTCCCACCGCAATCCCGGACGCGCCGTTTACAAGCAAATTGGGAAACCGGGAAGGAAGAACGACCGGTTCTTTTTCGCGTCCGTCGTAGTTGGGAACGAAATCGACCGTATCTTTATCAATATCGCGAAGAAGTTCAAGGGCTACTTTGGACATTCTGGACTCTGTGTAACGCATGGCCGCTGCCGGATCGCCGTCAACGGAGCCGAAGTTCCCCTGTCCTTCAACCAGCATGTAACGCATATTGAAATCTTGTGCCAAACGCACGAGGGTTTCATAAATGGCGGAATCTCCATGAGGGTGATACTTCGCCATTACTTCACCGACTACGTTTGCCGACTTACGAAACGCCTTGTCCGGAGTGAGACCCATGTCATGCATTGCATAAAGGATGCGACGATGAACCGGCTTCAGGCCATCCCGTACGTCAGGCAAAGCACGGCTGACAATAACGCTCATTGCGTAATCAATGAACGAACTTCGCATCTCCTGACTAATATCTACTTTTGGAAACCGAGACGTTTCTTCTGCCATAAACGATAAACCTCCAAAAGGTATTCAACAATAGTTAATTATATCACAAAATGATATACCCCGTCCAAAACACGAATGACCGCTAAAGTTGGGAACAATAAACGAGGGGCTGATGCCACCTCGTGTCCATACAAGCTTGGCGGCCGCACGTGGGACCCGCCAACCAGGAAATATAGAAACATAAGTGAAAGGCAATACTCTTATGATAGCACATCAGCCAACAATGAATCGAGGGATAAGCATGAAAATGGCAGACTGTGATTTCTCTCCCATGAAACAGCAGATCAAACAAGACTTGGAACAAATCCTTTTCGATATTCAACAAAGCTTGGTAGGCCTGGATCAAGACAAAAAATGTTTGCTCGGCAAATTTGAGCAGATCAGGGAAAAATTTATCCAGATTGAATCTGCGGCTGCTACCTTTTATCTAAATTGCTACCTCTCGCCGTTTACAGATAAATATTTGGATCTATCGATCAGCATCCAGAACCTCTCGGCACGACGGTATGGCGCTTTGATCGTCGTTCAGCGGAGCGACCCGCTTGAAGATCTGATTCAACACGGGATTCCGATCGGAGCCACGATCTCCCACTCGCTGCTAGAATCCATCTTTTTTCCGGGCAGCCCGCTCCATGATGGGGCCGTCCTGATCCAGTCCAACCAGATTGTATCGGCGGCAAACGTCCTTCCGCTTTCCCACTGGTCAAACGAAGGGGAGAAGCTTGGCACTCGTCACCGGGCAGCCCTTGGCTTATCGGAGCGGAGTGATGCCATCGTCTTGGTTGTCTCCGAGGAAACCGGAAAAGCCTCGTTTGCTTCAAACGGGAGCCTATATCCAGTTATTACCACATGAATCCAGCCTTAACCGGTCTTTGCCGGCCTCTTTCCCGGCATGGAACATACGGAACATTCGCGGAATAAAGTACCCTAAGTGCTATTAAGAAAGAGAGGTACGTCCGTGCAAATACATGTCGTGCAAAGAGGAGAGAACCTATGGCTTTTATCCCAGCGCTTCGGCGTGGATGTTAACCAAATTGCTGTGCTGAACCAACTGCCAGAGTTCAATCTATTGCTGGTGGGTCAGGCACTGCTGATTCCCGAACCAGAGCGTGAATACGTTGTCCAACCGGGCGACAATCTGTTTGTTATTGCCCAGCGGTACGCAGTCTCTGTACAAGAACTTGCAGAGGCCAACCAACTGACAAGTCCGGCCCTCCTCTATCCGGGACAGGTCCTGACCATCCCCATTTCACATTTCGTCAGACCTGGCGAAACGATTTGGCAGATCGCCCAGAAGTATCGTACAACTGTTCAAGCGATTGCCATAGCCAATCAAATGTTGGACCCTGCCCTTATCTACCCGGGGAACGTGTTAAAAATACCGGATAAGCCTAAACCGGCGATCGAAGTGAATGCCTTTACCAGCCAATTTGGCCAAGCCGGCGTTGAGGAGCTCCGTTACCTCAACCGGTCGCTTACCTACATCAGTCCTTTTGCCTACCGGATCCAAAGTGACGGCAGTCTGGTATCGATCCCTGATACCGCAGTCATTGAGGCAGCTGTATCCAACCAGATGGTTCCGGTGATGACCATCGCCAATTTTTCTGCCGAAGAGGTTGGTTCAGATGTTGCCCACGACGTCCTTAGCAGCCCACAACGGCAAGACCGGCTGTTGACAAATATCGTGAACACGATGCGAACAAAGGGGTACCGCGGCTTAAATATCGATTTTGAAAACGTTTACCCCAATGATCGCCAGCTTTACAACCAATTCCTGAGACGAACGGCAGATCGTCTGCACGCCGAGGGTTTTTTTGTCTCCTCTGCTCTTCCCCCCAAGGCGTCAGGGGAACAAAAGGGTTTGTTGTACGAAGCTCAAGATTATCCCGTACACGGGGAAATTCTTGACTTCGTCGTACTGATGACGTACGAGTGGGGGTATCGACTCGGCCCTCCCCAAGCCATTTCGCCGATTGACCAGATCCGTGCCGTCCTTGATTACGCCACGACTGTTATTCCTAAAGATAAGATACTGATGGGGTTTGAATTGTATGCACGTGATTGGCTCCTGCCGCATGTCCGGGGCCAGGAAGCAAGGACGTTCAGCATGCAGGAAGCGATTCGCCTGGCTGTTCAACACCGCGTTGAAATCCAGTACGACCAAAGCTCCCAATCCCCGTTTTATCGGTACACCGACGAACAAGGTCGTTCCCATGAAGTCTGGTTTGAAGATGCCCGAAGCGCCCTGGCCAAGTTTAATCTGGTTCAGGAGTATGATCTGCGCGGTATTAGTTACTGGGAATTAGGCTTTCCCTTTCCGCAAAATTGGGTGCTGCTAAACGATCATTTTCGCATACGAAAATATCGGCAAGCATGAACGTCACTTTCAATCTGCCAATTGGCAAGCTATCCGCATTGCTAGAGCTGGAACCCAACTTCCCCTGTGGAGTTGGGTTGAGTTTTTTCAAAAAAGAATGGGCATAATTTACATGTTTTCTCTCGCATCTAGTCTCTGATGACGACGACAAAGGGGGAAGTTTCTACACAATGGCACATGTCGAAAAGAAACTGACACCAATCGAACTCCTGCAAAAGTTTATCTTTATCACCCTTGGGGCCGTATTAATGGCCCTCGCATTAGAGGTATTTCTCGTGCCGAATGCAATTATCGACGGCGGAATCACCGGGGTATCGATCATTTTATCTAAAGTGACCTCGGTTTCACTCGGGATCTTTATTTTCGTGCTGAACCTCCCTTTCTTCATTTTGGGCCGCAGACAAATCGGCAGAACCTTTGCCTTCTCAACCCTGTACGGCATCGCTGTGATGTCTGTATCGACGGCGTTACTGCACGATGTTCAGCCTTTCACCAATGAGAAAATTCTTGCAGTCCTGTTCGGCGGCTTGATTCTCGGTTTAGGTGTTGGTCTCGTACTGCGATTCGGCGGTTCACTAGACGGAACAGAGATCGTAGCCATTCTGATTTCCAAAAAAACGAACATCCCCGTTGGACAAATTATCATGTTCATCAATGTGTTTATCTTCATCGTAGCCGGCTTTGTCTTTGGCTGGGATTCTGCCATGTACTCCATCTTTACGTACTACATCGCTTCCAGAGTAATGGACGTGGTCGTGGAAGGATGGGATGAATCGAAGTCAGTGACGATTATATCGGGCGAATACGAGGAGATTTCACAAGCGATCATGGACCGGTTAGGGCGAAACACCACTTTCTTCTATGGGAAGGGTGGTTTTAGCAAGGAAGACACCCAGATTATTTTCTGTGTGGTCAACCGTCTGGAAGTGGCGAAGCTGAAGGCGATCGTCCAGGAATTTGACAAAAAAGCGTTTATCGCCATTGAACATGTCTCAGACGTGCTGGGAGGCAATTTTAAGTAAACCCGCTCCCTTTGGCAAAAAAAACTTGGTTATGAAAGGCAACGTAAAAGTAACCGTTATCCTTCCGATAACCAAGTTTTTTGCTATTACATGGATTTCGATAAAAAATGATCAGATATCCAAATTCCGGACGTTTCTCGCGAATTCCTCAATAAACTCGCGGCGCGGTTCAACTTCATCGCCCATCAGGGTTTCAAACACCATATCCGCATCCATCGCGTCTTCCAGGCTAACCTGCAGCAGCGTGCGGGTATTCGGGTCCATCGTCGTATCCCACAGCTGTTCGGCATTCATCTCACCGAGACCTTTGTAACGCTGGACAGAGGGTTTCGGCACTTCTTTCAAGCCGGCCAGCACCTGGTCGCGCTGCCGGTCGCTGTACGCATAATGGAGCGTCTTTCCCTGCTTGATGCTGTACAGAGGCGGTTGGGCGATATAGATATACCCTTGTTCAATCAACGGCCGCATGTAGCGGAAGAAGAACGTCAGCAGCAGCGTGCGGATGTGTGAACCGTCCACGTCGGCATCGGTCATGATAATCGTCTTGTGGTAGCGGGCTTTGCTGATGTCGAAGTCCTCGCCGATACCCGTACCGAGCGCCGTGATGATCGCGCGGATTTCGTTATTGCTCAAAATCTTATCTAACCGTGATTTCTCAACGTTCAGGACTTTCCCGCGCAGAGGCAGGATCGCTTGGAAGTGGCGGTCGCGTCCAGACTTGGCTGAACCTCCTGCCGAATCCCCCTCAACGATGAACAGTTCGCTCTCTGAAGCATCCTTGGAGGAGCAATCGGCCAGTTTTCCCGGCAGCGAACCTACTTCCAGTGCGCTTTTACGCCGAGTCACCTCGCGAGCCTTGCGGGCCGCCTCGCGAGCCCTTGCCGCCATCAAAGCCTTTTCGACGATTTTTTTGGCAACGGCGGGGTTTTCCTCCATAAATTTGGTAAACCGCTCGCCGAAGATGGATTCCGTAATCCCCCGCGCTTCCGAGTTCCCCAGCTTCGTTTTCGTCTGACCTTCAAACTGGGGATCGGGAATTTTGACGGAGATGATCGCTGTAATTCCTTCGCGAACATCATCTCCCTGAAGGTTGGCATCCTTTTCCTTCAACAGGTTGAACTTCCGGCTGTAATCGTTGATTACACGGGTAAGGGCGGTTTTGAATCCTACCTCGTGCGTGCCGCCCTCTTGCGTATTGATATTGTTGGCGAACGAATAGATGTTGCTGACGTAGCTGTCGTTGTACTGCAGGGCAACTTCTACCTGCAGTCCGTCCTTTTCACCTTCACAGTAGATGACCTCGTCATGCAGCTTTTCCCGGTTCTTATTGAGGTACTCAACGAAGGAGATAATTCCCCCTTCGTAGTGAAAGACTTCTTTCTTTTCCTGGCCGGGGCGTTGGTCTTCAAGGGAAATACGCAGTCCCTTATTGAGAAAGGCCAGTTCCCTGATGCGCTTCTGCAGGATTTCGTATTCATATACAGTCGTTTCCGTGAAAATTTCCGGGTCGGGCTTAAAGGATACCTTTGTCCCGGTCTCGTCCGATTCGCCGACAACCGCGAGGTCCGCTTCCGGAACGCCGCGGGTAAACCGCATAAAGTAGACGCTGCCGTTTTGCTTTACCTCTACTTCCATCCACTCCGACAAAGCGTTTACGACGGAGCTGCCGACGCCGTGCAATCCACCCGAGACTTTATATCCGCCGCCGCCGAATTTGCCGCCGGCGTGAAGAACCGTCAGTACGGTTTCGACAGTCGATTTGCCTGTTTTTTCATGAATCCCGGTGGGAATCCCGCGACCATTGTCAGTGACTGTGATGGAATTGTCGGGACAAATATAGACGTGAATGTCATCGCAATACCCAGCCAGCGCCTCGTCAATGGAGTTGTCGACGATCTCCCAGACGAGGTGATGCAATCCTCGGCCTGAAGTGGATCCGATGTACATGCCTGGCCGTTTCCTGACTGCTTCCAAACCTTCAAGTACCTGTATCTGACTGGCATCGTAATTCTGTTGCGTTGTTTGCTCCATTTTATGTCAACTCCTCAAGGTCAGTTTGTACAGAAGGAAACTGGTCCAGACTATCTACAAACTGAGCACGTCGCTTCAGGGTCAGGGAAGAAATCGGTGAACAGTAGATAGCATCCTTCGTGATGACGTAGGATTTGGTCTCATCCGTACTGTGATCGACAAAGTGTTTTACTTTCCGTTCGTCTTCAATAAACTTTCTCGTGATTTTCGAAGTCTTCACGGATTGATGGTCAAGGATTGAGATGACGTCCTTGGAAAACACCACCGTATCCCCCCCGATGTGTATGAACACGCCTACCACCTTACCCTTCCATGCGAACTTTTCCTTCTTGTACCTCATATCGGGCTGCATGCTGTAATACCTGATGTTTTAAGCCTTCCACACCCGTCGTACTTACAAACGTCTGGACTTTATCCTGGATCGTTTCAAGCAGCAGTGTTTGCCGATGTTCGTCTAATTCCGACAGGACGTCATCAAGCAAAAGGATCGGATATTCCCCGACCTCTTCCTTGATCAGTTCTATTTCGGCCAGCTTTAATGAGAGGGCAGTGGTGCGCTGCTGTCCTTGAGAACCGTACGCTTGCACGTCAATTCCATTGATCTGGAGTGAGAAATCATCACGGTGAGGACCAATCAGTGTGCTTCCGCGAAGCTTTTCCCGCTCAAATAGTTGATCCAGAGCGGCCAGGATTTGCTGGGCAGCGGTGTGAGGTTCCATCTCATCCGTTACAGGTGATGAGTTTATATAATGCAAAGAAAGCGTCTCTTTGCCATCGGTGATGCCCGCGTGGATATCCCTTGCCCAAGATTCCAGCTTGCGGATGAACTCAAAACGCTTCTTCAACAATTTTACCGTTAATTCAGCTAGTTGGGTATTCCAAATTAAAAGAATTTCCGAAGATTGGCCTTTTTTTATCGCAATATCTTTTAAAAGCTGGTTTCGCTGCGCCAAAACTTTGTTGTAATTACTCAAATGGTACAGGTAGGCAGGGGAAACCTGGCCAATTTCCATATCCAGAAACCGCCGCCGTTGTGCCGGAGCTCCCTTGACAATGGCGAGGTCTTCTGGAGCAAACATCACAACGTTGAGAGCGCCGATGTATTCACTTAACTTCCGCTGTTCCAGTCCGTTTACCTTGGCCTTTTTCCCTTTGTTCGTCAATTGGATCTCCAAACGGGTAGAGCCGTAACGCCGTTCAACCAGGCCGCGGATGACAGCAAAATCCCCACTCCAGCTGACCAATTCCTTATCTTTGGCCGTACGATGGGACTTTGCCAAGGCAAGTACGTAGATCGATTCAAGCAAATTCGTTTTCCCTTGGGCATTGTTGCCGACGATTAAATTAATCCGCTCGTCAAACGAAAGCGAAAGTGACCCGTAATTCCGATAGTTCGTTAATGCCAAGTCCCGCAAGAACAAAGGATTGCTCTCCTCTCACTGCCGTGTAACTCTGAATATCCCGTACCCCTCAATCTCTACGACATCGTCGGGATAGAGCTTTCGTCCGCGGCGGTTATCCCGTTCGCCATTGATGGCAATCGGGACCTCCGCGAGAAAATGCTTCGCCATTCCTCCTGTGTCAATGACACCGGCCAGCTTTAAGAATTGACCAAGGGGAATGTATTCCGTGCGAATTGACACTGACTTCTCCATGTAGCAGCTCCTCCGTTGTCAAACTAATACGTGCGAACAGGCAAGATCAAGTGCAGGATCCAATCGTGGTCGGTTGGACGAAGAATGAACGGACTGGCGGCCCCGGTAAAGTTGGCCTTGATTTCGGCGCTGTCAATCGACCGAAGTGCCTCTATCATATATTTTGCATTAAACGAGATTTTTAGTTCTTCTCCGTCCAACGACTTGGCTGCCACAACCTCCGTTACCTTGCCAATCTCGGGAGCATTGGAGGAAATTTCGATGTTTCCGCCCGGAAGTGTAGCCAGTCGAACCACGTTCGTCTTTCCTTCCCGGCTGAGCAGCGAAGCCCGTTCAATGGCTTGCAGCAGCTCTTTCGTTTGAAAGACGATCTCTGTCTTGCTCGTCTGCGGGATAATCCGGGAAGTGTCCGGGTAGGTTCCTTCCAGCAGGCGAGAAAAGAACAGAATGTGGTTGGCCTTCACGAGAATCTGGTTTTCCCCGACGACGATGTCTACCAACGTCTGCTCATCGTCGAGAATTTTTACTAATTCATTACAGCTTTTACCCGGTACAACAATATTGTGAAAGCGCAGTTCGGCAGGGCATTCCACGTTCGCCGACCGGCTGGCCAGACGATGGCTGTCCGTGGAGACAAATCGTAGCTGCCCTTCCTCCAGCGACCACATGATTCCCGTCAAGATCGGGCGCATTTCGGTAGTGGAGACGGCAAAGGAGGTTTGACGCAGCATGGTCTTTAACAAGTCACTGGGAACGCTAAATGATTTATCATCTTCAATTTGCAATAGCTGCGGAAACTCCTCCGAGTTCATTCCATTAATGGTAAATTCCGCTTGTCCAGAACGAATGACGGTTGCCAGTCGTTCGTCAACCTGCATGTGAATCTCGTTTCCCGGTAATTTGCGAACGATCTCACTGAAGATCCGCGCGGTCAAGACGACGCTTCCAGGCTGGTGAACAGTAACACCCCACTCATCTGCTTCTTCAAGCGGAATATTCACCTCAATGGAAATATCGGAATCACTCCCGGTCAACGTTAATCCATCCTGATCCGCTTTTAGCTTGATGCCGGTAAGGATTGGCATCGTTGTTTTTCCGGAGACAGCCTTCATGACGTGTGATACTGCCAATGCTAACTTTTCGCGTTGAACCGTGATTTGCATTTTACGATTACCTCCATCTATTCGGGCGGTATACTTCTTCGCTCCATTGCTGGTATGTGTGAATGAAGAAAGAGTTCTTTAAGTATATCCTTAGTTAATATAATAACAGAAATAGTAATAGGGGCTGTGAGTTTGTGGATATCCGCGTGATTTGCGGAAAAAGAGAGCCTATACACATGTGGATAAGTTGTGTATAGGCTTTTTCTTTGTTCACAGGTCAGTTGTTTGTCTTCAATTTCTCCATCAATTCCTGGATCGTAGATTGCAGCTGCTGGTCTACCAGAATGGCTTTCGATATCTTGTCGTGAGCGTGAATGACCGTTGTGTGATCGCGCCCGCCAAATTCGTTGCCGATTTTCGGCAGAGAAGCGTCAGTCAGCTCGCGGGATAAGTACATGGCGATTTGCCGCGGATAAGCTACTGTTTTGGTCCGCTTTTTGGCTTTGAAATCCTCCAATTTGAGATTAAAAACTTCTCCTACAGCCCGCTGGATGTCAGCAATCGTAATCACGCGGGGCCGTGCAGAAGGGATGATATCTTTTAACGCCTCTGCTGCCAGGTGGGTATCAATGTCCCGGTTTATCAGAGAAGAATAAGCTACGACGCGAATAAGTGCTCCTTCCAGTTCCCGGATGTTGCTGTCGATCTGATTGGCGATGTACATCATCACTTCATTGGGTATATCCAGGTTCTCCGCTTTTGCTTTTTTGCGGAGGATGGCGATGCGTGTCTCCAAATCGGGAGGTTGAATATCGGTAATCAGTCCCCATTCAAAGCGGGAGCGCAGCCGGTCCTCCAGAGTCGGAATCTCCTTTGGCGGACGGTCGGAGGAAATGACAATTTGCTTGCTTTCCTCGTGCAGCGCGTTAAATGTATGGAAAAATTCCTCCTGAGTCGATTCCTTCCCGGCCAAAAACTGGATGTCGTCAATCAGCAAAACATCCACGTTTCGGTATTTATTGCGGAAGTCGACGGTTTTATTGTCCCGGATGGAATTGATAAACTCGTTTGTAAACTTCTCTGAAGAGAGATAGACAACTTTAGCGGTTGGATTATGTTGTATCACGTAATGTCCGATCGCGTGCATCAAGTGAGTTTTGCCCAATCCTACGCCTCCGTATATAAACAGCGGGTTGTACGCTTTGGCGGGAGCTTCCGCTACTGCAAGTGATGCAGCGTGGGCAAACCGGTTTCCAGATCCGATGACAAATGTATCAAACGTGTACTTCGGATTTAAAATACTGGGTGGCTGATCGTCAGAAATCACCGATTGATTGTAATTTTTTATGGGCGAAACAGGCAGATCGTCTTGATGATTGGCACTGGAATCTTGGGGGACGATGAATTTTACTTTCATATTTACCCCGGTTGTTTCATAGAGTGTATCGATGATTAAAGGAGAATAGCGGGTTTCCAGCCAATCGCGGGCAAATTCATTTGGGGCAGTTACGATTAAGGCGTCTTCCTCTAGTGTCGTAGCTTGAGTAGCTTTTAACCAGGTATCAAAGCTGGGTTTGCTCAAAGTCTTCTCAATCTTCGCCAGTACCTTTCGCCAAAGATCGGTGATTGTGGAGTCCAACAAAAATCCCTCCCTTCTTTAATAGTACGGGATCCAACAGTCTTGCTTTTTCCAGGATAAAAAAGCATGCCTTCCTTAAGACTGCCTTATCCGGCTTGGAACGTTTCCTCAAAAGAAGGACCTGACTGCATCTTGGAAAGAGCTTCAGCAAGGCCTTTTCTTCTATCGTAAAATGTGGATAATTCAGTATAGACCGGATCTCATTTTGCCTGAAAAAGTGAAAAAAAGAAGACAATTATCCGCAGCCATGTGAATAGTCATTCACACGCAAGAAAATCTGTCCACAAGATTATCCACATGCTGTGGAAAAGAGTGTAGTTAGCAGAGGTTATTCACGATTCAAAACACAACCATGATATCAAATAAACTCTGTGTTATCAATGGTTTTTTTGAACTTATCCACAAACACAACAACTTGTGTAAACGCCATGTTAACACCCCTATATTTTGTGTACAAGCTGTAGATATTCCTGGGGAAATCTGAATATGTGGATAATCAGAATATCCACAAGCGCGGGAAATAATCAATTGGGGATATTTACATTGTGGTGAATTTGAACAAAGCCGGGAGATATCTTGACTTTTTGCCCTAGACTTTTTATAATTCGAAAGAATGCCTGTAAGGGACGGAGGTGTGACGCAATGAAACCTAGCTTCAATCCAAATAACCGTAAGCGCAAAAAGGATCACGGGTTCCGTAAGCGTATGAGTACGAAGAACGGCCGCAAAGTATTGGCAGCTCGTCGTCGTAAAGGAAGAAAAGTACTTTCCGCATAGGCCACCAATGAACGTGGCCTTTTTTTTCTATATAGAAAGGCAAGATGTTTAAACATTATAGAAAAAAGAGGACGAAATTTGGGAATACTGGCTGGATGTGGCTTCTTTTTTTTACTATAATGTTGATGTTAGGGGCTGTTCACCTTGCATCATTCACATCGCTTGAAAAAAAATGAGGACTTCCAGATTGTTTTTCAGAAGGGGAAGTCTGCTGCCAATCGGCAATTTGTCATCTATGCATTGACAAATCGGGAGCAATCCGGGTTTCGCGCGGGGATCTCAGTCAGTAAAAAGATCGGGAATGCGGTTGTCCGGAACCGGGTAAAGCGATTGATCAGACAGGCGATTGCCCATTTGGAAGAACAAATTATGCATTCAAAAGACCTCGTTATCATTGCACGTCAGGGTGTAGAAAAGCTGACCCTTCAGGAACTGGAAAGTGCTCTTCGCCACGCCATGAAGCGGGCACATGTGTTGAAATCGGTTGAAACTGACAGGAAAAAAAGAGGGTGAGGGCATGTCTTCCATTTTTATATGGTTGATTCGCGGCTACCAGTTGTTCATTTCTCCCCTTAAACCGCCCAGTTGTCGATTTGCTCCGACTTGTTCCCATTATGCGCTTGAATCGGTTCGTAGATTTGGTGCCCTAAAGGGAGGATGGCTGGCCGTGAAACGCATAGCCAAATGCCATCCGTTTCATCCAGGTGGGATTGATCCTGTTCCTGATATAGATAAAGGATTATGAATTTCTAAAAGGAGGAACATCTTTTGAGAAGGCGTACCCTGACTTTTCTCTTGTTAGGATTAGGGTTAATGCTGATCCTATCAGGCTGTACCAGTGTAACAAACGCTCCTCCCGTCGGACCGGATTCCACTTCGTTTTGGGACAAGTACCTCGTCTGGCCGTTGTCTTGGTTAATCAAGGAGTCTGCTTCCTTGCTCGGAAGTTACGGGTTAGGCATTCTGGTGGCTACCGTCATTATCCGGCTCATTATTCTGCCGCTTATGATCAAGCAGATTAAAAGCTCGAAAAAAATGCAGGAGCTGCAGCCGGAACTGCAAAAAATTCGCGAGAAGCATAAGAACGATCCGCAGAAGGCACAGCAGGAGACCGTCTTACTGTTTCAGAAGAACAACGTCAATCCGCTTGCCGGCTGCTTGCCTTTGCTCGTACAAATGCCGATTCTGATCGCCTTTTATCATGCGATTATTCGGACACCGGAAATTTTTAAAAGCACGTTTATCGGCATTCAGCTGGGGTTGCATCCCAATGAAATAGGTTGGTACGGCTACATTCTTCCCGTATTGGCTGCATTTACAACGTATCTGCAGCAGAAAATGATGGGTGCCGTTACGCCGAGCAATCCGCAAATGCAAATGTTTATGATCATGATGCCGCTGATGATTTTGGCGATCGGGGTAACACTGCCTGCAGCTCTTTCACTCTACTGGCTATACGGGAATCTCTTTACAATTGTGCAAACGTATTTCCTTTACAGGAATAAAGATACGCAGTTGAGACCTAAGGAGGGGACCGCCAAGTGAAAAAGGTGGTGGCCGCGGCGAAAACAATTGATGATGCTGTTGAGAAAGCGATACAGGAACTTGGCGTTTCTCGCGATCGCGTCTCAGTTCGGGTTTTAGAAGAACCTAGCAAAGGGCTTTTTGGATTCATCGGCTCTCGGGAAGCAAAGGTGGAGGTTGAATTTGTCTTTGACCCTGTCGAAGAGGGACGCCGTTTTCTGGCAGATGTGATTCAGAAGATGAATGTAAAAGCAAATATCGTGGTTGGTTCGCATGAGGAAGGCGTACTGTTTGACATCCAAGGGGAGAACCTGGGGATGTTGATTGGCCGCCGCGGACAAACCTTGGATGCCATACAGTATCTAGTTAACGTCGTAGCTAACCGTCACGCCGACAAGCATGTCCGGATTATCCTGGACGTAGAAAATTATCGCTTGCGGCGCAAGGAAACACTTGAGCAGCTGGCCGATCGCCTGGCAAAAAAAGCAGTCCAGTCCAAGCGAAATGTCCGATTGGAGCCAATGGTCGCTTCCGAACGAAAAATTATCCACGCCTTCTTGCAAAAGCGGATAGATGTCACTACGTATAGTGAAGGGGAGGAACCACGCCGGTATATCGTGGTTGCACCCAAAGAAGCCTAAGCAGGGCTTCTTTTTTTTGCTTTTTTTGGCGGCCGGAAGCGTAAATGCGGTTTTCAGATTCTATGCTGTGGATAGGTTTTGCAGGTAAGGAATCCGAACATACTGTGGATAACAGCAGGGGGAGAATCTTGAAGGTGCAGGAAGCTGTTCTCTTCGCTGTTATTTGTGAGATAACTGTGATATCCTAATTATTTAGGAAGTGCAGCGGGAAGTGGTTTTTCTTACAGGAAAAGAAAGGATTCCTTCCTGAGTAAGCATCCTTATCCTGCATGAAAAACTTCCTCTAAAGAAGGACTTGACTCCTTCTTCGAGAGGTCTTCAATTGATGTTTTTCTTACAGGATAAGAAGAATTCCTTCCTGAGTACGCAGCCTTATTCTGCATGAAAAACTTCCTCTAAAGAAGGACTTGACTCCTTCTTCGAGAGGTCTTCAATTGATGTTTTTCTTACAGGATAAGAAGAATTCCTTCCTGAGTAAGCATCCTTATTCTGCATGAAAAACTTCCTCTAAAGAAGGACTTGACTCCTTCTTCGAGAGGTCTTCAATTGATGTTTTTCTTACAGGATAAGAAGAATTCCTTCCTGAGTACGCAGCCTTATTCTGCATGAAAAACTTCCTCTAAAGAAGGACTTGACTCCTTCTTCGAGAGGTCGTCAATTGATGTTTTTCTTACAGGATAAGAAGAATTCCTTCCTGAGTACGCAGCCTTATTCTGCATGAAAAACTTCCTCTAAAGAAGGACTTGACTCCTTCTTCGAGAGGTCTTCAATTGATGTTTTTCTTACAGGATAAGAAGAATTTCTTCCTGAGTAAACATCCTTATCCTGCATGAAAAACTTCCTCTAAAGAAGGACTTGACTACTTCTTCGAGAGGTCTTCAATTGATGTTTTTCTTACTTTTGAGGTGAAAAAGAGTGGAGATGGATACCATCGCAGCCATTGCTACGCCAATGGGGGAAGGCAGTATTGCTGTCATCCGCGTCAGCGGTTCGCAATCCCTAGAGATTGTGGACAAAATATATAGAGGAAAACATAAGTTATCCACTGTGGATACGCACACGATCCATTATGGCAAGATCATTGATCCGGAAACCGATGATGTTATCGAAGAAGTTTTGGTATCGGTGATGAAGGCACCGAAGACCTTTACTCGAGAGGATGTAGTCGAGGTGAGCTGCCATGGCGGCCTGATGTCGGTTCAACGGGTATTGGAGCTGATATTGAATGCCGGAGCTCGTTTGGCTGAACCCGGTGAGTTTACCAAACGGGCGTTTCTCAACGGCCGGATTGATCTGGCTCAAGCAGAGGCCGTTATGGATTTTATCCGCTCAAAGACAGATCGGGCGATGAAGGTAGCATTTTCACAAGTGGAAGGAAAGCTCTCGAGACTGATCCGGGCGCTCAGGCAGCATTTGCTGGAGGCGATGGCTCATATCGAAGTGACCCTGGATTATCCGGAACACGATGTAGAAGCGGTGACACACAACTTCCTGCTCGGCAAATGCAAGGAAGTGCAGTCAGAGATTCAACGTTTATTGCAAACAGCAAAACAGGGGAAGATTCTCCGCGAGGGATTGTCTACCGCGATCGTAGGTAAGCCCAACGTCGGAAAATCATCGTTGTTGAACAGCCTGGTGCAGGAGGAAAAGGCGATTGTAACAGACGTTGCGGGTACAACCCGGGATGTGATAGAGGAGTATGTCAACGTACGCGGGGTTCCGCTCCATTTAATCGATACAGCCGGGATACGAGAGACGGAAGATATTGTCGAAAAGATCGGTGTAGAAAAATCACGGCGTATTTTACAGCAAGCTGATCTCGTACTGCTCGTGTTAAATCACAACGAGCCGCTGACTTCGGAAGATTACGCTATTTTTGAAGCAGTGCAGGGCTTGAACGTCATCGTTATCGTTAATAAAACAGATTTGCCGCAGCACCTGGATCTGGATGAGGTAAAGAAACATTTCCCGCAGCAGCCGCAGGTGATGACATCCGCCAAACAAGAGACGGGTATCGATCAACTGGAGGAAGCGATTGCCCATATATTCTTCACCGGTCGCGCGGGGCAGGAAGACCTTACCTATGTCAGCAATGCCCGCCATATTCATTTACTTCGGCAAGCAGGGCAAACGGTGCAGGACGCGATTAGGGGAATCGAAGAACAGGTGCCGATCGATATGGTTCAGATTGACATCAAGCGCGCATGGGAGCTGCTTGGCGAAGTCGTTGGGGAAAGTGCTGGAGAGGATTTGCTCGATCAGATATTCTCCCAGTTTTGTCTGGGGAAATAGGAGGAAACAACATGAGTGTTACGTATGAAGCTGGAGAGTACGATGTCATCGTCATCGGCGCCGGACATGCTGGTTGTGAGGCAGCGTTAGCGGCGGCGAGAATGGGGTGCAGTACGCTGCTTTTAACCATTAACCTGGACGCAGTGGCATTTATGCCTTGCAACCCCTCCATTGGCGGACCGGCAAAAGGACATGTTGTTCGGGAAATCGACGCCTTGGGCGGTGAAATGGCCAAAAACATCGATAAAACCCATATTCAAATGCGGATGCTGAACACGGGGAAAGGGCCGGCTGTACATGCTCTGCGGGCTCAGGCTGACAAGATCCTATATCAGCAAGAGATGAAGAAGACTATAGAAAATACCCCTAACTTGATCCTGCGGCAAGCGATGGTTGATGAACTGATTGTAAATGACGGAGTATGTGAAGGAGTCGTGACTCAGACAGGAGCACGCTATAAGGCGAAGGCGGTTGTGTTGACTACCGGGACCTATCTGCGGGGAAAAATCATCCTCGGCGATTTGCAGTACGAAAGCGGTCCAAACAACATGCGCCCGTCCATCCGTCTGGCGCAGAACTTAAAGGAATTAGGCTTTGACATCGTCCGGTTTAAAACAGGTACACCGCCAAGGGTACTGAAGGGGAGCATAGATTTCGACAAAATGGAGATTCAGCCAGGGGATGAGGAGCCGCGAGCTTTTTCATACGAAACGACTGAATTTATCAAAGATCAACTCCCGTGCTGGTTGACTTATACCAGCGGCGAAACACATGGGATCATCAACGACAACTTGCACCGCGCACCGATGTTCTCCGGGATAATCGAAGGGGCGGGACCTAGGTATTGCCCTTCCATAGAGGATAAAGTGGTCCGTTTTAATGACAAACCGCGTCACCAGGTGTTCCTGGAGCCAGAGGGACGTCATACGGAAGAGATGTACGTGCAAGGAATGTCTACCAGCCTTCCGGAAGATGTGCAGCTCTCCATGCTGCGAACACTGGCAGGGATGGAAAAGGTAGAGATGATGCGTCCAGGATATGCGATTGAATACGACGCCATCCTGCCGACACAGCTTTGGCCGACCTTGGAGACCAAACGGATTCCTGGTTTATTTACCGCTGGACAAATCAATGGAACATCCGGTTATGAGGAAGCAGCCGCTCAAGGGTTAATGGCCGGGATCAATGCGGCCCGCAAAATCCAGGAGAAGGATCCTGTTATTCTCAGTCGGGATATCGCCTACATTGGGGTTCTCATTGATGACCTGGTGACAAAGGGAGTAAATGAGCCTTATCGTTTGCTCACTTCCCGGGCGGAATATCGCCTGCTATTGCGTCATGATAATGCCGACCTCCGGCTGACGGATATCGGTTACGAGATTGGTTTGATTAGTGAAAAACGCTACGCGGCTTTTGTACAGAAGCGCGAGATGATCGAACAGGAGAAGCAGCGTATTTTTAACACGCGCGTACGTCCTGACAACGAAAAAGTTCAGGCAGTTTTAAGACAAATCGGTTCACCGGAACTGACAGAAGTGATGGATTTGGCTCAGCTTCTGCGAAGACCAGAGGTACTTTATATCCACATCGCACAAATGGTCCCGCATGAGCCTGTACCTGCAGATGTTGCAGAACAGGTAGAAATTCAAATAAAATACGACGGTTACATCCGAAAATCGCTGCAACAAGTGGAAAGAATGAAAAAGGTTGAAGAGAAGCGGATTCCCGAGGAAATTAATTTTCATGACATTAAGGGTATGTCAAAAGAAGCTCGGGAAAATATGAGCAAGGTACACCCGCTAAACATCGGTCAGGCTTCACGGATCCCAGGTGTAAATCCGGCTGACATTTCCGTCCTGATGATCTATCTGGAGCACTATAATCGGGTACCTGTTAAAACAGCTGAGTAAAGAGGGGGCAGGCATGGGAAAGGAACAATTTGCAGAACGCCTGTCGGAAAACGGGATCGTGTTAACGGCTGAACAATTGGCTCAATTCGACTTGTACTACCGCTTGTTGGTCGAGTGGAATGAAAAGATGAATCTTACCGCCATTACGGAGGAAAACGAGGTGTATACCAAGCATTTTTTTGATTCGGTATCGGCAGCCTTTTCCTTTCCGTTTGCAGAAATAAACACAGTGGTTGATATTGGCGCTGGGGCTGGATTTCCCAGTATCCCATTAAAAATTTGCTTTCCTCATTTGCAGGTGACGATCATTGACTCCTTGCAGAAGAGAATTACGTTTTTGGAAAACCTCTCTCGGGAATTAGGACTTGCAGATGTACAGCCACGTCACGGAAGAGCAGAAGATTTGGGACAGGACAAAGCCTTTCGTGAGTCGTACGACGCAGCAACAGCTCGTGCCGTTGCCAAGCTCAACGTACTAGCCGAATTCTGCTTGCCTTTTGTGAAGGTAGGCGGGCACTTTATCGCTATGAAAGGCCCGGATATTTCCTTTGAGCTTCAAGAGGCTAAAAAATCGATAAAGGCTTTAGGGGGAAAAACCAAAAAAGTGGAGACTTTGCAATTACCTGATGAAGCGGGCGAGCGTAACATCATTGTAATCGACAAGATTGATCCCACACCGAAAACGTACCCGCGAAAAGCAGGAACGCCAGTAAAAAAACCAATTTTGTAGTTAAGATTACTGCGAGGCTGTTCCGAATGGAGCAGTCCTTCTATTTGACTGCATCAATAAGTATGAAATTCCGTGAACCTGCTGCCTGATACAGCAAGAAAAGCATCCGCTAGGAAAGAACTGGACAACTTTTTTGATGAGGCTTCAATTATAGTTTTTCTTACTTTTGTTTCACGTGAAACATCGAAGCAGGTGTGAACAATCTTCCTGTAAAAGCAGGATTTGCCCGTCAGAGTGAAGAATATTTAAGATTATCACATTAAAAAATAGGATATTTCGGATCAAATGTTCATAAAATATCGGCTGTTTTACGTGGGGAAGATACCCCGACAACTTTTGGTTAAAATCGTTTACCTTGCGAAGAATGCCTACGTAACGGTGACTTCTGTAAGTAACGGGGTTAGTTCATGCATTTCGTCGGGGGCTTAAGCTGATAGGTATTTGAAGCCTCTTAAATACCATTGCCTAATGGATATGAGGCTCACATCTTATCCAGGCCAGTTGAATTTAGATGCTGTACGAAAAGTTATGAAATGAATTGGGACGCGAAAAGAGCGTCTTCAGCTGGCTGGAGAAGTAGTAGTGACAGTAAGGAACCAGTAGGAAGGCTAATTGATTCAGTATTTCATTTCATTTTGAGATCGGAATCTTTCTGCTGAAGGATAGAGGACTTACATATATGATCGCGTCGGTAAAAAGCGGGTAGTTAATTTAGGTGAGCGGTCTGTAAATTGACAAGGCGCTTTGCTTCTACTGTGTCTTGTCGGAGAGAGTAACTTTTCATAAGGCTATCATGACAAAGCTAATAATTATTAGAGCGAAGTGTTGGTTACCGAATAGGCAGGAAAAACAGCCGGCTTGATTTGACTAATATGGTGGCCTTCTCTTTGTTTAAAATGCTTACTTAAAAGAGGCTGAACATCTACGAACAGGTGCAAATCGAAAAGGCTTCAATAGAAGCTTTCTTACAGGAAAAGAGGGAAGACATCCAGAACCGGCGTCCTTATCCTGCAAGAAAAGCAACCTCTAAAGAGGGGTCAACATCATCGAAAAGGCTTCAAATTGAAGCTTTTCTTATAAGGTATAAAAGTGGGGGATTCGGCATGGCAGTAAAGGATCAGTTTTCACGGTTGTTCGGATTTTCGGACAAGACGGAGAACGAGGAGATACGTCAGATACCGGTTGACGAGATCGTCCCGAACCCGTATCAGCCCCGAACGGTTTTTGACGATGACAAAATTGACGAGTTGTGCCAAACCATCCGTACTCATGGGCTTATCCAGCCAATCGTTGTTCGTATTCGAGATGAACGTTTTGAATTAATTGCCGGAGAACGAAGACTCCGAGCATCAAAAAAGTTGGGCATGGAACGTATTCCTGCAATCGTCAAAGAATTTAATGATGCCCAAACAGCTTCTATCGCTTTAATTGAAAATCTGCAGCGGGAAGGTCTTACAGCTATTGAAGAAGCAGTTGCCTATCAAAAACTAATCGATATTCACAATTTGACACAGGAAAGCTTGGCACAACGACTGGGCAAAGGGCAATCGACGATAGCCAATAAATTAAGGCTGCTGCATTTACCCCAAGAGATTCAAGATGCGCTCTTGTCAAGGAAAATTACGGAACGTCACGCACGTGCACTCATACCTTTAAAAGATTCCGAATTACAGGTAAAGACGCTTCATGAAATCCTCGACCGGGATTGGAACGTAAAACAGACAGAGGCTCGTGTCAAGCAGCTGTTAGAAGCAGCCGTGGAACCGCAGATGGAAAAAGAGAAAAAACCAAAGTGGAAGGCTTTTTCTCGCGATACTAGAATTGCCATCAATACGGTTCGACAGTCGATTAACATGGTGCTTGAAACGGGATTATCTGTGGAGACAGATGAAGAAGATCACGAAGAGTTTTATCAATTTACAATACGTATTCCCAAAAAGCGGGAGCAATAATTTCTTTTTATTGTGATCGTTTCTTTATACCAGCGGCGCCGATAGCCGCTTTCTTTTTGTCCATAGGTAAAGAGTACAGTTGCTTTATTAGGCAGTTACTTCAATGGATGTTAATTTGAAAAGGTCAAATCAAAATGTCCTCAGCCTTCATTATGAGGACATTTTGGGTTCAGTGTTTAAACATTCAAGAAGTGTTTCCGCGTATCGGTCGGCAAAGGGAGGCATTCATCTGACAGATTCGGATCACCTTTGCAAAAATATCAGCTATCTTCCCATTTTTCGATCTCTTTTAGCTTAAACGTCAATCACAACTAATCCCTAAGACCGTGTAGAAGCACCCCTAAAAAGCAGCTTTAATGATATGTAAATTGGGATTAAAAGAAATTTTTTTCATACCGCTATGATTTGGTATTCTGAAAGAGACTTCTACCAATTTCAATCTACTTTTTTAAAATTAATTGGGGTAAGATGAAAGTAGCGTGAGAGGAAACCAGAGATTGAATGGAGGGTGAGCAGAACGAGTTTGCGAATGGATCCGGTGTGTTGCTTTGTTGTTCAGAACCAACTTAATCGTTATAAACAACACTGAAATGTTCCAATTAGATTCCGAAGGGGCTGCAGTCGGTTCTACGATAAGAAAGACGCATTTTAAGACACAACAAAAGCAGTGGGGTTTATTGTGATACGAAAAATTAACTGAGTTTCATTCTGATCAAATCCTACGAATAGCCCTCGAGGATAACAGGATTGTAAAATGGGGTGAGATGTTGGGAAAGGTAATTACGGTGGCCAATCAAAAAGGTGGGGTAGGCAAGACTACAACAGCCGTTAACTTGAGTGCATGCTTGGCCGCTTTGGGTAAACAGGTACTGATAGTTGATATCGATCCGCAAGGTAATGCAACAAGTGGACTGGGCATCAATAAAGCAGATGTCAGGTATTGTATTTACGATGTGTTAATTAATGATATTAGCCCGATAGATGCAACGTTACCTACAGAGATCGAAGGATTGCAAATCATACCAGCAACCATTCAATTAGCGGGTGCTGAAATTGAGTTGGTTCCTACGATTTCTCGTGAAGTCCGATTAAAAAGGGCCTTAGAAGTTGTAAAAGACAAATACGATTTTGTGATAATCGATTGCCCGCCTTCATTGGGGATTCTCACAGTTAATTCTCTAACAGCTTCAGATTCGGTATTGATACCTATTCAATGTGAATATTATGCTTTGGAGGGGCTAAGTCAATTGTTAAATACAATTCGTCTCGTCCAAAAGCACTTGAATAATCAACTGGCTATAGAAGGTGTCCTATTGACCATGTTGGATGCGAGAACCAATTTGGGAATTCAAGTTATCGAAGAGGTGAAAAAGTACTTTCAGGACAAGGTATACCGGACCATTATTCCCCGTAATGTCCGTTTAAGTGAAGCACCTTCTCACGGACAAGCTATTATTAGTTACGATCCACGTTCTAGAGGAGCCGAAGTATACACTGACCTCGCGAAGGAAGTGGTCGGAATATGAATAAACGTTTGGGTAAAGGGTTAGATGCTTTATTCAGCGACAATCATGTGGAAGAAAGCGAACAAATTAAAGAAGTAGCGGTTAATCAAATTCGTCCGAATCCGTATCAGCCACGTAAGGAATTTGATCCTCATACGTTAAAAGAATTGACGGAATCAATCAAAGAACACGGCATTATCCAACCGCTTGTTGTTCGCAAAAGTATTAAAGGATTTGAATTAGTTGCCGGGGAGCGGCGGCTGAGGGCAGCAAAGGATGCCGGACTAAAAAAGGTTCCGGTGGTTGAGAAGGTTTATACTGATTTGCAACTAATGGAAATTGCTTTGATAGAAAATCTTCAGCGTGATAACCTCAATCCGCTGGAGGAAGCGGAAGCATACCAAAAGTTAATTGAGCATTGTTCATTAACTCAAGAGGCTCTAGCACAAAAGGTAGGGAAGAGCCGACCTCATGTCGCAAACATTTTACGTCTGCTGCAACTCCCAGATGGAATCAGAGCGTTGGTATCCTCATCCGCCCTTTCGATGGGTCATGCTCGTGCTTTATTGTCCGTTGAAAATGAAAAGCTGCAATTGCAGTTAGCAAACGAAGTGGTTAAAAACGACCTGAGCGTTCGGCAATTGGAAGGGCTTGTTAAACAACTTAGTGTTTCACGTGAAACAAAAGTAAAAAAGGTACCGAAAAGAGAGCCGGTTATCGTGCAAATCGAGGAGAGATTGCGGACGAGATTTGGCACATCCGTTCAAATTAAAACAGGAAACAAAAAAGGACGGATTGAAATCGAATTCTATTCAAATGATGATTTGGAACGGATCTTAGAGTTGCTGGATAGGTAAAATAAAGAGGTGGGGGAAAAGAGTATGCCTATCACTTATCTGGATAACGCTGCATCATCCTGGCCAAAACCACCTGAAGTAAAGTTAGCCATGGCCGAGGTAATTGAAGACTATGCTGCTAACCCTGGCAGGGGAGGACATACTTTGGCGATGAAAGCCGGAAAGGTACTGTTCCAAACTCGTGCGCAGCTGTCACGGTTATTTGGGATTTCGAACCCGAATGACCTCTTTTTTTACATGAATGCTACCCAAGCGTTGAATCAGGCCATTAAAGGGTTTCTACAGCCAGGTGATCACGTGGTCACGTCATCAATCGAACACAACTCTGTACGAAGGCCGCTGGAGTATTTACGACGGACAAAAGGGATTCAAATATCCTATGTACAGCCAAGAGAGGATCAATTATTCTACACCGCGGATTTTGTAAAAGAAATTCGCCCAGAAACGAAATTGATTGTTGTCAGCCATGCCTCAAATGTTACTGGCGTCATTTTACCAATAGGGGAGATTGGTTCGGAGGCAGGTCAACGAAACATTTCCTTTTTGGTAGACGCATCGCAAACAGCTGGTGTGGTGCCGATTGATGTAGAAAAGATGGGAATAGATATGCTCGCTTTTCCTGGTCATAAAGGACTGTATGGACCTCAGGGAACAGGCGGTTTGTATGTTCGTAACACGATTGACCTCGAGCCGCTTATCCATGGCGGGACAGGAAGTCAGTCAGAATCAGTGGACCAGCCTACAGCTAGACCAGATCGATATGAAAGCGGTACAGCAAATACAGTAGGATTGGCAGGCTTGTTAGCCGGAGTTACATTTGTTTTGGAAAAAGGAACGGAACATATATTTCAGCATGAATGGAATCTGGCAAAAAGAACACTTGAAGGTCTAAAAGAGATAAATGGAATAGAAATCTATGGCCCGGATATTGACGTAGAGCGGGTGGGAGTCGTGTTATTTAATCTCAAGGGAGTAGACGCTACAGAGGTTTCATTCATACTCGATCAAGAATACGGCATCGCGACCCGATCAGGATTTCACTGCTCTCCGTTAGGCCATCAAGCTATCGGGACGGAAAATAGGGGGGCAGTTCGCGCAAGCTTTGGCTTATTTAATACGGAGGAAGATGCGCTAAAATTAATCTGTGCTATCGAAGAGATATCTGCAGCTTATTTGACTGGGGAAGCATAAGATATGATTTGATAGGACGGAAGGCTGGGTAGCGACAACCTGATCCTGAATGGAAAGCTGTCTGTAAAAGAAGGACTCGATAACACCTTTGAAAGAGCTTCAAGCCGAAGCTTTTTTTCCTAGCAGAGCGGAGGGTATAGCTTGATTTTTATAGGGACTTTAGTAAACGCTGCCGCCATTATTGCAGGTGCTGTCATAGGAAAATTACTTTCTCGAATTCCCGATGGGATACGCAAGACAGTGATGCAGGGGTTGGGATTAGCCGTCGTTTTTTTAGGTTTACAAATGAGTTTCAAGACGCAGAATTTTTTATTGTTAATTATTAGCCTGGTTATTGGCTCGATTTTGGGGGAAATCATACGAATCGAGCATTACCTAAATGTAGCTGGTCAATGGCTGGAAAGCAAAGCAGGAGACCCAAACAAAGGGGGAAGTATTGCCACAGGCTTTGTTAATGCTACGTTAGTCTATTGTATTGGAGCGATGGCAGTACTAGGGGCGATGGACAGCGGCTTGCGAGGCAATCATGACATCCTGTTTACGAAAGCGATGATAGATGGATTTTCATCTGTAATTTTTACTTCAACCATGGGTATAGGCGTTGCTTTCGCTGCCATACCTGTTCTTTTGTACCAGGGAGCAATCGCCATACTGTCTACGCAGATCTACAATTTCATTGGCAGTGATATGTTGAATTCTATACTGGCTGAAGTTACAGCCGTTGGCGGGCTGCTAATCGTAGGAATTGGAATCAACATTTTGGAGTTGAAGAAGATAAATGTGGCGAATATGCTCCCTTCACTGGTTATCGCGGCGGTCAGTGTTCCGATTGCGGATTGGTTTACACACTAGGCATTTCGGTAGAAAAAGAAGGATAGGGACTGGAGGCAGTATTCCCGTGGTGAAGTTGAAGACTGGCAAGATAAAGGCCTGTCGCGATCACTTCTGCCATTTGCATGACGACAAACAGGCGCGTATTTTGGAGGACAAAGTACTCCATAAAGCCGCCTACATTAACAATGCCGGTAATATGAAAGGTTCCGACCGCAGGCAAGTCTTTTTTTACGCCTGCACCTGGCTTTAGCGGACCATCGACAACTTGAATCGAACCAACATTGCTAAATTGGCCAAGACAAGCATCAACAGCTATAATCAATGAATCTTTGTGGATACGAGAAATATGATCGATCTTGTCGGCAAGGTTGACGGCATGGACCGGATCTTCTAACGTACCGTAAATGTGTAAATATTTCGGACAGTATGATTGGAGTTTGGTCCCAACGATTGGTCCGAGGGAATCACCTGTCGATCGATCAGTTCCAATGCATAGAATGACAATTTCTTGATTGAGCGGCTTGCTGAGAAAACGTCGCATAAGGTGATGAGATAACTGCTCACACGCTTTTTCGTCCTTATACTCAATTTTAAAAGCTGGAGCAGAGTGGGGAGAATCATTAAAAAGATTCATGGGAACCTCCACAAAGTAAAGTATTCATAGTATATGACCAAAAATGAAATCTTATACTAGTGCAAATGGAGCAGCGCCAACTAGCGCCATCACTGGTAAATGAGTAAAATAAGGTTATTGAACAGAAGACAGGACGAAATCACCTTGACCACCGCCACGCACATCGGGGGGAGTATGCATCTGGTAAACGGAGCTGTGTCAACAGTTTCCGAACAAGAGAGGGGATTTGGTTGGAAAGGAGAGCAACCTGTGGAACAGGCAAAATGGTTTGAGTCGATGTTTGAGCGCACCTATGATTATTTGGCAAACCCAGAACTTTGGATTAATCTTGCCACACGGTTGATCTTGATCGTTTTGATCGTCATTGTCACAAAAATAGTTACGGTGATCGCGCAAGCAGCGGTTAACAAAATATTTATCAGGCGAGAGAACGGCAAACTGCAGATCGAGCAAAGACGTTTGGATACGCTGCGGGTGTTGACCAGCAATGCTACGAGGTATTTGATTTATTTCCTGGCGATGTTGCTGATTTTGGATCAGTTGGGTATCGATTTGGGTCCGGTGCTCGTCAGTGCAGGAGTATTGGGGCTGGCGGTAGGATTTGGCGCACAGAGCTTGGTAAAAGACATCATTTCCGGTTTTTTTATCATTTTTGAAGATCAATTTGCCGTAGGAGATTACGTCACTGTCAATACGTATACGGGAACCGTTCAGGAGATTGGCTTGCGTACGACAAAAATCAAAAACTGGACTGGAGAAGTGCACATTATTACAAACGGCTCGATCCAGGAAGTAACCAATTTTTCATTGCAAAATTCTGTGGCGGTAGTCGATGTATCCGTGACATATGAGGAGAATATCGACGAAGTGGAGCGTGTTCTGGAGGACGTTCTAAAAAAAGTGGCTGCGGAGAACGAAAATGTCGTTCAAGAGCCGCAAATTTTAGGCGTTCAGGATTTAGGCCCTTCAAATGTAGTCATTCGCATCACGGCCGAATGTAAACCGACTACTCAGTACGGAGTAGCCCGTATGATTCGGGCAATGGTAAAAACCGAATTTATTGCCAGAGGGATCAAAATACCATACCCAAAAGTGGCTTATATGGCTTCAGAAAAGGAAAAGATGTAGCAGGGGGGACGTGTTGGTGGAACGAAAACAGTTTGAGTTGGGAGACGTCGTTCAAATGAAGAAACCGCATCCGTGCGGGACGAATGCCTGGAAAATCATCCGAATGGGGATGGACATCCGGATCAAGTGTACAGGATGCCAGCACAGCGTCATGATTCCACGTCTGGAATTTGAGCGGAAAATGAAAAAAGTATTGATTTCTTCAAATCCAGATCCGGAGACATCGCAATAAAATAGATATTACCGGGAGTACACCAATCACATCACAGAAGCAGGCAAATCATTTATTCACATGGGGATGCAGCTATTTGGCGGCATCCCTTTTTTCTGTGGATAGATCAACACAAACAGGGCTGGATATAGACATGTGGATAACAAAACGAAAGGATTATTCACAAGATTCGCCTTCGAACTGTGGATAACTTTATCGGCGAAAAAGCTTGATCTATTCAGCCTTTTCCTGATTTCAGAATCGAACAAAAATGGGCAATCCACAATTTTATCCACAATTCAAATCGTTTGTGGAATCAACAGATGCAGGGCCTTGACGCGGGCGGCAGGCTGAAGCTATTCGCCGTTGGATAATGTTGGTATAAGCTATGCTGGAATGGCGAAATATAGGAAGCGAAGGGAGTGAGAAGATGATCAAAAAAATAATCCTGGCCGTTGTTGCGGCAGTACTGGTTATGACTGTATGTATTCCGTTCGACGCACTCGCCGTTTCCTATGCATCACGGGGAGAAATTCCCGACAGGTACAAATGGAACCTGCGTGATATTTACCCAAACAAAGCAGCGTGGGAACGGGATTTACAAACAGTAGAGCGGGAGGCAAGGCAATTTCAAAGCAAGTACCAAGGGAAGCTGGCAAGTTCGCCGCAGCTCCTGCTGCAGGCGCTGAATGACTACAGCAACCTGATGAGAAAAAATGACAAGGCGTACGTATATGCCAAGTTGGCGTTTGATGTAAATATGGCAAACGATACACTTCAGCAACAATTGGATCAGGCGGAAAAGGTCAACGTTGCCTTGGCAGAGCGTACGTCTTGGCTTGTACCGGAGATCGTAGCCATTCCTGAATCCGAGATGAAAAAAATATTGGGGATGAATGAGTTTGCCCAGTACAAGTTTTTTATCGAGGATCTTTTGCGGACAAAGTCACATACGCTGTCAAAAGAGATGGAACAGTTGCTGGCAAAGTTATCTCCTGTATCTGAAACCTCTGAAAACGTATATGCCATGCTGTCAAAAGACGTGACACTGCCCAAAATAATGGATGAGAATGGCAAAGAAGTTCAATTGAATCCAGCTAATTTCATTCGGTTTATGGAAAGCAAAAACCGGACTGTGCGCAAGGCTGCCTTTCAGGCTTATTACTACACATTAGATCACTTCCGCGATACGTTTGCTCAAACTCTGGTTGGGGAAGTAAAGGCCAATGATTTTTATGCCAATGCCAGGCATTACCCGTCAGCGCTGGAGGCTAGTCTGACGGCCAATAACATTCCGGTAAAGGTGTACGATCAGTTAATCCAAACGGTAAATCGAAATCTTCCGCTGCTTCATCGATATCTCGAGCTGAAGAAGCGGGTATTGGGTGTCAAAGAATTGCATATGTACGACATCTACACGCCGACTGAGGAAAACGAGAATCGCCATATTCCTTATGACCAGGCAAAGGAAATGGTATTGGCTGGTTTAAAACCGTGGGGGGAGGAATACCTCAAGGTACTGGCTGAAGGCTTTCAAAACGGCTGGATCGATGTTTACTCGACGCCTGACAAACGCACCGGGGCCTACCAATGGGGAGCGTACGATACCCATCCTTATGTTCTGCTTAATTATCAAGGAACGCGAAATGATGTTTCGACGATTGCACATGAACTGGGACACGCGATGCAATCCTACTTCACGAATAAAAAACAGCCGTATATTTCATCCGGGTACCCCATTTTTACTGCAGAAGTCGCATCCACGTTAAATGAAACGCTGCTGTTTAAAAGCATGTATGCAAATGCCAAGACGAAGCAGGAAAAAATGAGTCTGCTAAGCCAATACCTCGAACATTTCCGTACAACACTGTTTCGCCAAACGCAATTTGCCGAATTTGAGAAACTGATTCACGAGAAAGAAGCAGCAGGTGAGCCGCTCACAGCCGATTCTCTCAAGTCGCTGTACCTGGAGTTAAACAAAAAGTATTACGGGAATGGGACTGTCTCAGACGCGGAAATCGCCATGGAATGGGCACGTATCCCGCATTTTTACAAGGGATTTTACGTCTATCAATACGCGACCAGCTTTGCTGCCTCAACCGCTTTAGCCAGGCAAATGCTTACCGAGGGAGAACCGGCTGTCCAACGCATTCGTCACTCTTTATTGGAGGCGGGAAATTCGGCAGCGCCGCTGGATGTGCTAAAAGCAGCCGGTGTCGATATGTCAACGTCCAAACCGATCGAGCAGGCGATCCAGGTATTTGCCGAAACACTGGATGAATGGGAGCGGCTGTTAAACGAAAAGTAGGGAAGAGAGGGCAGCTGCCTGTCATTTTGAGGAGGCACTGCTCTCTTGAATTTACTATCAGAATACAGTAAATTAAAAATAATTGAAGTAAACTAAAAATTAACCTTTCAAGTAAGATTGAGGACAAATCTGCAATTGGAGATGACAGATCGTGTTGGATGTAGCCATTCCATTAGAACAGACGACAGATGTGATAGTGACGCCGTCTATCGTCGAATGTGGAGAAAAGATCGTATCAATTTCGCACCTATCGGAAAAAATCAAGGTTTACCCGTACTATTACCATCACGGTTATGAAGGGGCTTTGCCCGATTGTTTCCTCCGCGAGGGGGCAGCAGCATTGCTCTTAAAAGCGGCGGAACAGCTGCCGGCTGGCTACTCTTTTGTCGTCCTTGACGGCTGGAGGTCCTTCAAGCTGCAAACATCCATCTATGAACGTTTTAAGCAAGAATTAATGAAGAAAGGATGGACCGAAGGAATCGAACTGGAAGAAGAATTGACGAAATTCGTCGCTTTGCCTTCGGAAGACCCGATGAGGCCGTCCCCGCATCTGACAGGCGGGGCGGTAGATCTGACGATATCCGGACCGGATGGCTGGATTGAGATGGGGACATCGTTTGACGACTTTACTTCAAAAGCTATGACCCGATTTTACGAAGACGATGCAGATCTCGATGAACAAGGTGAGGCCATTCGAAAAAACCGCCGCTGGCTCTATCATCTGCTGACAGGAGTCGGATTTACCAATTACCACAAAGAGTGGTGGCATTTCGATTACGGAAATCCCCCGTGGGCGAAAAAAAAGCAGCAGACAGCTATTTATCAAGGAATCATAGCGCTCTCTGCTTAAAAATCAATGAGTTGAATAATTCTATTTATTGAAATATATTAAATAATATGAAATATATTTAAAATGGGGGGTTGCATGATGAAAAGAAGATGGTACAGCTTGCTGCTTAGCGTATGCATGGTTTCATCTCTTGTACTGGCAGCTTGCAGCAGTTCCACTACGAGTCAGCCTGCGCCAGAGCAGAGTTCGAATGGACAACCAGCCGAGCAAACGACACAGAAAACGCCAAGCGATACGCTTATGGTGGCGATCAGTGCCGACCAAGGGACGCTTGATCCTGCTGTAACGATGGATAACAGCGCATGGAAAATCACTTATCCCACCTATCAGCGTTTGGTAGAGTACGACGGTGCAACAACGGTGGTTAAGCCAGGATTAGCCAAGGATTGGAAGGTTAGCGACGACGGCTTGACTTGGACCTTCCACTTGCAAGAGGGGAACAAGTTTGCCGATGGGACAGAAGTAACAGCAGAGGCAGTGAAGTTTACCTTTGAGCGCACGCTGAAAATCAAGAACGGGCCGGCTGAGACATACAGCGTCATCAAGGAAGTCAAAGTGGAGGATCCCCACACGGTCACCTTTATCCTCTCCGAAAACTTCCCGCCGTTTCTCTCCACCCTGGCCGCCAACTACGGAGGCATCGTCAATCCGAAAGTGATGGAAAAGGAGCAGGGCGGCGATCTGGGACAAGCATTCCTGGCTGCCAATACGATGGGAAGCGGGCCGTATCAACTGGATGAATGGAAGAAAGGGGAGTACATCAAATTGACTGTCAATCCCAACTCATCCGTGCAGCCTGCGATCAAAACGGTCTACTTCAAAATTATTCCCGATCCTACGGCACAACGGCTTGAATTGGAAAAGGGTGACGTCGACATCGCGGAAGGAATCCCGGTAGAGCAGCTGAAAGCGTTGAAAGATTCTGGTAATATCGACGTTCTGCAAGAGCCGAGCCTGTTCGTCGACTACGTGTACATCAATTCATCCAAAGGCAATCCCGCCCTGAAAGATCCAAAGGTTCGCCAGGCGCTCAACTACGCTGTTGATTACGAGGCGTTGACCCAAGCTGTGCAAGAGGGCTACGCAACACAAATGCAAGGGCCGATTCCGAAGGGTCTTTGGGGACACGATGAAACAGCCTTCCAATACAAACATGACGTCGACAAGGCGAAATCCCTGCTCAGCGAGGCGGGAGCAGCTAATCTGACGCTAAACCTGCTTTACTCTGACAACAAGCCGTGGTGGGAGACAGAGGCGCTGACCCTGCAAGCCTTCATGGCGGACATCGGCGTCAAGCTTAACTTGCAAAAGGTAGCGTATGCGACCATGCGCGAGATGATCGACAAGGGCGAGTTCGATCTGTGTCTGGGGGTCTGGAGTCCGGACTTTGGCGATCCCTACATGTTTATGAACTACTGGTTTGACTCGAATAACTTCGGATTGGCCGGCAACCGCGCTTTCTATAAAAACGACCAGGTGGATCAAACGATCCGCAAGGCAACCTCGATTAACGATCAAGCGGAGCGCACCAAACTGTACCAGGAAGCGCAAAAGATCGTCATCGATGAGGCGCCGTACATCTACCTGTACCAGAAAGACTTCCTGCTGCCCGTGAGCAAAAATGTAAAAGGCTTTGTCTACAACCCGATGCTGGAGGGAATTTACAACCTGGCTGAGATGTCGAAATAAGACCGATAGAGGAGTGTTTCCCTCATGAAGCAAATCATCGCCAAACGCCTTTCGCTGCTCGTGTTTGTTCTATTTGGGGTAACGCTGTTGACGTTTTTCATGTCCCATGTTATTCCCGGCGATCCGGCGCGAATGATGGTCGGCCAACGGGCCGATGAGGAAACACTGCAAGAAGTTCGCCGTCAATTGGGCCTGGACCAACCGGTCTGGGTCCAATATTTCACCTATATCAAAGGGCTTTTTGCAGGTGACTTTGGCAATTCCATTCGCACACAACAACCTGTCATCGATGATCTGGTTGCCTTTTTCCCCGCAACGCTGGAACTGGCTTTGTCTGCCTTCGTGATCGCCTTGGCGATCGGGATACCTATCGGGGTGTTGGCTGCAGTGAAAAAAGACACCGTGGTGGATCACGGTGGCCGGCTGTTCTCCATTGCCGGGGTATCAACACCCGTTTTTTGGAGCGGCTTGATTGGCATCCTGATCTTTTACAAGCTGCTTGGCTGGCTGCCGTCGGGCGGCCGGATCGATTTGCAAATTCCTCCGCCGACGAGAATCACCGGGCTTTACCTGCTCGACAGCTTGCTTACCGGGAACTGGGCTGCTTTTAAAAACAGCTTGTGGCACCTGATCCTGCCGGCATTCGTCCTCTCCTTCGCCCAACTAGCGATCGTCACAAGACAGGTGAGAGCGAGCATGCTGGAAGTATTGGGGCAAGAGTACATTCGCACCGCGATGGCCAACGGAATCAGCGGGTCGGTATTGCTGTTCCGTTACGCGCTGCGGAATGCACTGATCCCGACCATTACGGTCGTCGGGCTTTCATTTGGCGCGCTGCTCGGCGGGGCGATCGTTACGGAGACGATATTCGGCTGGCCGGGAATGGGAAAATACGTGGTGGATTCAATCGCTTACCTCGATTTTCCCTCCATCATGGGCTTCACATTCGTGATTGCCCTCGGGTATGTGCTCATCAACCTGCTGGTCGACCTGACCTATTACATCCTGGATCCGCAGATTAAGGAATAGGGGGAGAAGCACATGTCGATACAAACACAAGCGCAAACGCAAACGGATATCATGACCAAGCGAACCGTCAACCCCCTATGGTATAAGTTTCGGAAAAATCCACTGACCATTTTTGGTCTCTGCATCCTGCTTTTTTTCCTATTAGTATCTGTGTTGGCTCCGTTGATTACCAGTTACGACCCGACGAAGATCAACATCACAGAGCGCTTCTCACCGCCAACGGCCAAGCACTGGTTTGGAACCGATGAAGTCGGAAGGGACATTTTTGCCCGCATTATCTACGGTGCTCGGCTTTCCCTCGGCGTCGGGGTTGCCGTCGTCTTGTCGGCAGGCTTGATCGGCAGTGTCGTCGGAGCGGTTTCCGGGTATTTCGGCGGAAAAATCGATCAAGTGATCATGCGGTTGATGGATATCATTCTCGCATTTCCTTCGCTGGTGCTGGCGATGGCGCTGGCTGCCACATTAGGTCCCAATTTGCAAAATGCGATGATTGCCATCGCGATCGTAAAGATTCCGGTCTATGTCCGGCTGGCCCGGGCGGAGACGCTGGCATTGCGCGAGAAGCTGTACGTCAAGGCGGCGCTTACCTTCGGCATCCGGCCGTGGCGAATCATTGCCCGGCACATCATCCCCAATGCGATCTCACCGGTTGTCATCCAGGTCACATTGGATATCGGCGATGCCGTATTACTAGTCGCGACATTGGGCTTTCTCGGCTTGGGCGCCCAGCCGCCGACACCGGAGTGGGGAGCGATGATCAGCATCGGGTGGAAGTATTTGATTGACTACTGGTGGTATCCGACTTTTCCCGGCTTTGCCCTGTTCCTGGCGTCGTGCGGATTCAACCTCATCGGCGACGGCATCCGGGATATCCTCGACCCGAAAGCCAACCGATAACAGGAGGAAAACCGCTATGCTGCTTGAGATACGTGACGTGACAGTAGAATTTTCTTCGATGCAAGACAAGATAACAGCGCTCAATCACATCTCCTTTTCGATTGACAAGGGGGAAATCGTCGGCGTTGTCGGAGAATCCGGCTCCGGTAAGTCGGTGACAGCCCTGACGATTCTGGGATTGCTTGACAAAAATGCGAAAGTGGCCAGTGGACAGATTTTGTACAGAGGCGAAAATATCCTCACATTTGATAAAAAACGGCGGCAGGCCCTGCGCGGTAAGCAGATCGGCATGGTTTTTCAAGAGCCGATGACTGCTTTGCACCCGACGATGAGGGTAGGAGATCAACTGGCCGAGGTAATCAGCCGCCATCGCCGTCTTTCCAAAAAAGCGGCGTATCAATTGGCCATCGCCAGCCTGGATGAAGTGCATATTCGGAACCCTGAGCTGGTCGCGAAGAAGTATCCGTTTGAACTGAGCGGGGGGATGCGCCAGCGGGTCGTGATCGCTCTGGCGATGGCCGCGCCTCCCGATTTGCTGATCGCCGACGAACCGACGACTGCCCTTGACGTGACGATTCAGCATGAAATCTTGAAATTGATGAGGGAACTGTCGGAAAAGCGCGGCACATCCATCATGATGATCACCCACGACCTGGGAGTGGTCGCCCAGCTTTGCCGGCGAATTGTTGTCATGTACGCCGGGGAAGTAGTAGAGACAGGAGAAACGGCCCACGTACTCAATAGCCCGTCCCATCCTTATACACGGGCTTTAATCGGCGCACTTCCCGATCTGGCCGATCCCGCCGAACCGCTGCAGGCAATTCCCGGTGAGGTTCCCAACCTTCGCGCTCGTCCCCAGGGCTGTGTATTCGCATCCCGCTGTTCGTCGGCCATACCGCTCTGCCGGCAGGAACCTCCCGTATTGGAGCCGGTGGGCGAGGGACAGGCAAATTCCCATAAAGCAGCTTGCTGGGTAAGGTGATAAATAGGATGAAACCATTGATTGAACTGGATGTCGTGAGCAAAGTCTATGGTACCGGGAAGCAGCAGTATCAGGCTGCGGACCAAGTCAGCTTTTCCATCTTCCAAGGGGAGACATTCGGGCTGATCGGCGAATCCGGTTCCGGCAAAAGCACGTTGGGCAAGATGATTATGGGCCTGGAGGCGCCGAGCGGCGGAGAGATTCGGTATCAGGGGAAACCCCTGTGGGTCAAGGGACGCTACCAGCGTCAAAACCCCGGTGAAACGCAAATCGTCTTTCAGGATCCCCAGTCGTCGCTTGATCCGCGGATGACGGTCAAGCAGATTATCACAGAACCGCTGCAGGCGCTGCCCGGCGTGGAGCGAAGAGAAAAAGGCAGCCCTGACCGGCTTCTTGCGTTGATCAAAAGAGTTGGATTAAAAGAGGAGCATCTGTCGCGGTATCCACACGAATTCAGCGGCGGGCAGCGCCAGCGTATTGCGATAGCCCGCTCCCTGATTACTGATCCGCAGTTTGTCGTTCTCGATGAACCAACATCGGCACTAGATGTTTCCGTGCAGGCACAAGTTCTCAACCTGTTAAAAGAATTAAAGCGGGAGCGAAACCTGACCTATTTGTTTATTTCTCACAATATGTCAGTCATTCGCTACATGTGTGACCGCATGGCCGTCATGTTAAAAGGGAACATCGTCGAACAGGGATCGACCGGGAAGATCTTCCATCATCCGACCCACGCCTACACGCAGACGCTGATCTCTTCATTGCCCAGCCTCGATCTCGGAAGGAAGGTCAATACACATGTTTAACGGCAGCGAACTAAGAGAAATTCGAAAACAAAGGCAGCTAACCCTGCAAAATCTGGCCGACAAGACCGGTCTGAGCGCCAGCTTGTTGTCGCAAATCGAGCGAAGTCTCGTCGATCCGACGATCGGCACCTTTTGGAAAATCTGTGCAGCTCTGGACGTGCCGATCAACCATTTTTTCCGTTTGTCTGATGAACACGACCCGGTCATTCGCAAAGAGCAGAGAAAAGTGATCCAACTTCGCAACACAAATGTGAAATATCACGTTTTAACCCCCATCCAACAAGGGAAGATAGAATTTGTGTTGGTAGAAATCGAGCCAGGTGAGAGCGTCGTTTCAGAATTGGTCAGCCATTCTGGCGAAGAGTGCGGATTTGTGCTGCAAGGGGAGCTGCGGGTGTTACTGTCTGATCGGGAATACCATCTGTACGAAGGTGACAGCGTCGGTTTTCCCAGCACTTCACCACACCGATACATCAATCCGGGTAATGTGGTTTCCCTCTCCATCTGGGCGCGCGCAACATGACCTAAGGTTTTTTGCAGCTTCCGGTGATACACGTGGCTTTTCTCGGAAAAAATGGTGCGGGAAGGGATCAAGGTGGAGTTTCAACAAGCAAAACAATTGCTGAAAATTGAAGAATTGCGGTATGCTTTAAACTCCTTGGCCAGAGAAAAAGGTTTGACATCACCGGAGATATTGGAGACAAGCAAAAAGCTGGATCACTTGCTGAATGAGTACTATCGGCTATGTGAGTCGGCGGGACGGTTCGGCGGGATGTTTCAAGACCGTTCATGACGAAAAGCATCAAGGTGTTTTTTACAGAAAAACAGTGTTGGCGAGGTGGCTTCTTCTGCCGTGAAAAGGCGAAGGAGCCATCTTTTTCATCCCGGTATTTTTCTTGCAATCATCTCTAACAATCGGTATCATCCAAAATAGCGAGAGAATGAGGAGTGAGAAATCATATGGGTTCCAGTGTAGGAATCGTCGGGCTGCCCAATGTCGGCAAGTCCACCCTGTTTAATGCTATCACCCAAGCTGGGGCTGAATCGGCAAACTATCCATTTTGTACGATAGATCCCAACGTCGGCATAGTAGAGGTTCCCGACCCGCGGTTGACCAAATTGACGGAGATTGTGGTCCCGAACAAGGTCGTTCCGACAGCTTTTGAGTTTGTCGATATAGCCGGTTTGGTGAAGGGGGCGAGCAAAGGCGAGGGGCTCGGCAATCAGTTTTTGTCCCATATCCGCGAAGTGGATGCCATCGCACAAGTGGTCCGCTGCTTTGAAGATGAGAATATCACACACGTCGCCGGCAAGGTTGATCCGCTGAGCGACATCGAGACGATCAACCTGGAGCTCGTCTTTGCCGATCTCGATTCGGTTGATCGCCGGATCGAACGGATCGCCCGCAAGGTAAAAGCCGGCGACAAGGAAGCGAAGCAGGAACTGGACGTCCTGGAAAAGCTAAAGGCCGCTTTTGAGGAAGGCCAAGCAGCACGCGGCGTAGATCTGGATGAGGACGAGCGGAAGCTGGTCAGGGATCTGCACCTCTTGACGATCAAACCAATGCTTTACGTGTGCAACGTTGCCGAAGACGGCATTTTGACTGCAGACGACAACCCGCACGTGCAAGCGGTACGGCAGCACGCAGCGGCAGAAGGGGCTGAGGTGGTCGTCATCAGCGCCAAGGTGGAAGCGGAGATTGCCGAGCTGGAAGGCGAAGACAAGCAGATGTTCCTGGAAGAACTAGGGCTTAAGGAATCCGGTTTGGATCGGTTGATCCGCGCCGCCTACGGTCTGCTTGGATTGATTACGTACTTTACCGCAGGGGTACAAGAAGTTCGCGCCTGGACAATCCGCCGCGGAATGAAGGCGCCGCAGGCAGCCGGGGTGATCCACACCGATTTTGAGCGGGGCTTTATCCGGGCGGAAGTCGTGGCCTACGACGACCTGGTCGAGGCGGGCTCAGTCAATGCTGCCCGTGAAAAAGGAAAGTATCGCCTGGAAGGCAAAGAGTACGTCGTCCAGGATGGAGATGTCATGCATTTCCGGTTTAATGTTTAGGTGCTGGCCTTGCTTGGCGTATAGTGGTTTGTTATAATAACAAAATGCGAGTATTTCATTGGGTGCATGCAGATGCGGTTCAATAGCACTCGCTCCTTGCCCTTACAGGGCCGTTTAGTCCAAAAGGAGGTGAAAAAGGTATGCGTCAATACGAAGTTATGTATGTATTGCGTCCAGACCTTGAAGAAGAACAAGTGAAAGCGAATGTAGCTCGTTACAGCGATGTCGTGACTAGCTTTGGTGGCGAAATCACCAAACTTCAAGAAATGGGCAAACGTCGTCTTGCGTATGAAATTCAAAAGTTTCGTGAAGGTTTCTACGTTTTGATGAACTTCAATGCGAATCCGGACGCTGTTGCGGAAGCAGAGCGTTTAATGAAAATTAACGACGACGTTATTCGTTTCCTCTTCGTCAAAGAAGAACAATAATTGTCGTTGCGGGAGAGGGGTATTGTATGCTTAACCGTGTCATTCTTATCGGCAACCTTACCAGAGATCCGGAACTGCGCTACACGCCTAATGGTGTGGCAGTCACTACCTTTACGCTGGCGATCAATCGTCCGTACTCTAACCAGAGCGGCGAGCGGGAAGCGGATTTTATCAACGTCGTCGCTTGGCGCCAATTGGCCGATCTGTGTGCGAACTATCTGCGAAAAGGCAGACAAGCTGCCGTCGAGGGCCGGCTCCAAACGAGATCGTACGATAATAAAGAAGGCAAAAAGGTATACGTGACGGAAGTAGTGGCAGAGAACGTCCAGTTCCTGGGCGCAAAATCGGGCGGCGAAGGAAGCGGCTACGATCCTGGCTTCAGCGGATCCAAGCCGGCCGCGAAAGGTAATGGTTTCGACACGTTTAACGACCCCTTCGCTGATGCAGGTAAGCCCATTAACATTTCGGATGATGACTTACCGTTCTAAGAAACTTTCACATTCCTGAAAAGGAGGGAATTTCATGGCACGCAAAGGACGTCCTAACAAACGTCGTAAAGTATGTTACTTTACTGTGAATAAAATCAAAAAGATTGATTACAAGGATACCGATCTTTTGAGGAAATTCATCAGTGAGCGTGGCAAAATCTTGCCGCGTCGTGTAACAGGTACTTCTGCCAAGTATCAGCGGATGCTGACAATAGCGATCAAACGTGCTCGCCAAGTAGCACTGCTGCCTTACACGGCTGAATAATAGGAATGAGAGATAAAAAGGGGGACACATTTAGTGACCCTCTTTTTTTCCATATGCAAAGGGGAGTCGCACCATATGCCCAATCGGACCAAACAAGTGGCTGAAAGTGCTTTGCTATTGGGGATTTCAACGGTCCTGCTGTTTTTAGGTACATATACTTTTTTCGGCGAACTGGTGTTAATGGCCATTCCCGTATCGTTCATTTTGCTGGCCGTAAAGCGAAGCGGAAGAGACATGTTGGTGGTCATCGTCGTTTACGCTATTCTGGGGCTGCTGATAGCGGGTATTTTTGGGATGCTTCTTGGTGTAGGTCTTGCCCTGGTCGGCACTGTCATGGGGATGATGTACAAAGGGCGCAGCTCTGCTCTGCCTGCGGTATTCGGCGGCGCCGGGGTATTGTTTGGCTTGATCTTGGTCTCGCTTGCGATCGCTACCTTTTTTATGGGGATCGACATCGGCGCGGAGTATGACCGGTTGGCCCAAACGGTGACCAAAGGAACGCTAAACCTTTCGCAAAGGTTGGGGGTCAGTGAAGAGCTGATCGAACAGCAGATCAGCTTGTCATTTGTCTTGCTGCCGTCTTTTCTCGTCGTGTTCAGCCTGTTTTTCAGCGGGGTGAATCACTGGTTGGCAAGTATAGTTGCAAAACGGACGGGTCACCCTATCCCTGTGCTAAAACCGCTTCGGGAGTGGAGCTTTCCCCGGTCTTTTCTGATTTATTACTTTATCTCCCTGCTGCTCATTCTCGTCTTTCAATCTTCTCTTATGCAGGGTTATTGGGGAAGCGCGATCCTCAATGTCCGCTACATCTTGGACATCGCCTTTATCATTCAGGGACTTGGCCTTTGTCTGTACGTCATTCACGCAAAGAAATGGAAATTACTTACACCCGTGCTGATCGTCTCTCTATTTATTTTTCCTCCTATAACTAATATACTAAGCTTATTAGGGATTTTTGATCTAGGAATCGGATTGCGCAAAAGACTGGGAACAAGAATGTGAAGAGGAGCTGAGGAAATGCCCAAGTTCCTTCTAAAGCGTTGGTACGGGCTGCACATGGTGTTGGCCCTCAGCTTCAGCTTATTGCTGTTAGCCATATTGACGTGGTACCACTGGATGTACGGAGCGCTAGGCATTTTATGCATTGTCGGGCTTGTTTTGTTCTCGCTGCAAATGGAGAAGGGTTTTCAGCGGGATTTGCGCGTGTATTTGGCCACGATTGCCCATCGGGTAAAAAAGGCTGGTGAAGGCGTCATTCAGGAGATGCCAATGGGCATTCTGCTGTACAGTGATGATAAGGTGATCGAGTGGACCAACCCGTACATGCAGGAGATTTTAGGAGAAGAATCGCTCATCGGCAAAAATCTTTCTGAAGTTTTTCCTGGTTTTGAAATAAAGCCCGATCAGAAGCGGGCAGAACTTATCATAAATGATCGGCACTACGAGGTTTTGATTCGTCCGGGCGACCGCCTGCTTTATTTTAAGGACATCAACGAGTTCAAGGAGCTGTCCATGCGCTACAGCCGCGAAAAGGCCGTGGTGGCGGTTATCCATTTGGACAATCTTGACGAGGTTGGCCAGGTGATGGACGAACAGAGCCGTACATTGCTTTCGACCAGCGTCTACGGTGTCATCAGCGAATGGGCGCAAAAGCACAAGATTTTCCTGCGCCGGTACACCTCCGACAAATTTATCGCCGTGATGCATCGTGAAACGCTGGATCGGCTTGAGGAAAGCCGTTTTGACATCCTGGATGTCGTCCGGGACATGACGGCGGACAATAAAATTCCCGTTACGCTGAGCATCGGCGTAGGCGGCGGGGATGCGTCCCTGGTGGAACTGGGACAAATTGCTCAATCCAGTCTGGATATCGCACTGGGGCGCGGCGGAGATCAGGCTGCGGTCAGGGTCGGCAGTAAGCTCACCTTTTACGGCGGCAAGTCAAACGCAGTGGAAAAACGCACCCGGGTACGCGCCAGGGTCATCGCCCACGCCTTGCGGGATTTAATCCACGAAGCAGATTTTGTCATCGTCATGGGACATAAAAATGCGGATATGGACTCGATCGGGGCGTCGCTTGGCGTATGGAAGGCGGTCCAGGTGCATCAAAAAAATGCTTATATCGTCCTGGATGAAGTAACCACCGGCATTGAACGGCTGATGCGTGAGATCAACAACAACGAGCAGCTTTCAGAAGCATTCATCTCTCCGGAGCAGGCTCTGCAGCTCATCACTGGACGGACACTGCTCGTCGTGGTTGATACACACCGTCCACCGCTTGTGATCGAGCCGCAGCTCTTGGAGGAGACCAACCGGGTGGTTGTAATCGACCACCACCGCCGGGCAGAAGATTTCATTCATGATCCCGTTCTAACGTATCTGGAGCCGTACGCCTCATCCACCAGTGAGTTGGTGTCCGAACTGCTGCAGTATCAGAGCGAACGAATCAACATCGAAAACTTGATTGCGACGGCGCTGTTGGCAGGGATTGTCGTCGATACGAAAAGCTTTGCCTTCCGCACCGGTTCGCGCACCTTTGAAGCAGCGTCGTTCTTGCGCCGCAACGGCGCGGATACGGCTTCCGTCCAGCGGTTCTTGAAAGAGGACCTCAATCAGTTTGTCAGACGGGCCCGGGTGGTTATGAATACGGAGATTTACCGCAGTCATATCGCCATTGCCGTCGGCAATCCGCATGAAGAATACACACAGGTGGAGATGGCGCAAGCAGCCGAGCTGCTGTTGACATTGTCCGGGATCCAGGCTTCTTTTGTAGTGGGGACCCGTGCCGATGGAGCTACCATGATCAGTGCCCGCTCCTTGGGAGACATCAACGTTCAGACAATCATGGAACAGTTGGGCGGCGGCGGCCACCTTACTGGGGCGGCTGCCCAACTAAACGACATCACGGTTGAAGAGGCGGTTGAGCGCATCAAAGGAGTTATTGACAGTTTGTCGTAAAGGGGGAGATTTGCCGTGAAGGTAATCTTTTTGAAGGATGTAAAGGGACAAGGAAAAAAAGGTGAAGTAAAGGACTTGTCTGAAGGCTATGTAAGGAACTTCTTGCTGCCCAGAGGCTTGGCCAAAGAAGCGACCGATGGAAATATAAAGACGCTTGAGGCGCAGAAGCGCAGCGAGGAAAAACGCAAGGAACAGGAAAAACAGGAAGCGGAAGAGCTGGCTGTCAAACTGAACGAACTGACGGTCAAAATTTCCGGTAAAGCAGGGGAAGGCGGACGTCTGTTTGGAGCGATCTCCAGCAAGCAGGTCGTTCAAGCCCTGGAAGAACAGGCCGGCATTAAGCTGGATAAACGCAAATTGGAGATGGATGCGATCCGGACCCTCGGGGTTACCCAGGTGAAAGCCAAGCTGTATCACGATGTGACAGCAGTGTTCAAGGTACACGTAACGGAAGAATAATCAATCGAACACGAGTGAGCGAGGGGTGTGAAGTGAGCGACCTGTTTTTAGATCGAGTGCCGCCGCAAAACTTGGAAGCTGAACAATCTGTACTAGGTGCCGTTTTTCTAGCAAGGGAAGCTCTCATCACGGCAGTAGAGATCCTTCGTCCGGAAGACTTTTACAAGACAGCTCACCAGCGCGTTTTTAAAACGATGCTGGACCTTTACGAAAAAGGGGAGCCTGTCGATCTGGTCACTGTTACGGCTGAACTGCAGGATCATAAGCTGTTGGAGGAGATCGGCGGGGTATCGTATCTGACCGACCTGGCCCGATCGGTGCCGACAGCAGCCAATATCGAGTACTACGCGCGGATCGTGGAAGAAAAAGCCCTGCTGCGCCGCTTGATCCGCACCGCGACCAAGATTGCCAACGACGGCTATTCCCGCGAGGATGAAGTCGGGGAGATCATAGCCGATGCGGAGCGGTATATTTTGGAGCTTGGACAGAACCGCAACAGCGGCGGTTTTACTTCCATTCGGGACGTGCTGATGGAGACTTACGAGCGAATTGAGTTGCTCAGCCAGCGCCGCGGTGAAGTGACAGGGATTCCGTCGGGCTATCCCGATCTCGACAAAATGACCTCGGGATTTCAGCGCTCTGATCTGATTATCCTGGCTGCCCGTCCATCTGTAGGGAAAACGGCGTTTGCGTTAAACGTCGCCCAAAACGTAGCGGCCAGGGCGGGGGAAACCGTCGCGATCTTTTCATTGGAGATGGCTGCCTCTCAATTGGTTCAGCGGATGATTTGCGCCGAAGGCAACCTAGACGCCTCCAAAATGCGGACGGGGTGGCTCGAGGAAGATGATTGGCAAAAACTGACCATGGCGATTGGCACATTGGCCAAGGCGCCTATCTACATCGACGATACACCGGGAGTTACCGTACAGGATATCCGGGCCAAGTGCCGGCGTCTGCAGGCCGAACGGGGACTCGGAATGATCCTGATCGATTACCTGCAGCTGATTCACGGCCGGGGAAGAGGAGAAAACCGGCAGCAGGAGGTTTCGGAAATCTCCCGTACGCTAAAAGGCATTGCCCGTGAGTTGAACGTTCCGGTGATCGCCTTGTCCCAGTTAAGCCGTTCGGTAGAGCAGCGGCAGGACAAGCGGCCGATGATGTCGGACATTCGTGAATCCGGGTCAATCGAGCAGGATGCCGATATCGTCGCTTTCCTGTATCGTGACGATTACTACGACCGGGAGACCGAAAATAAAAACGTCATTGAGATCATCATCGCCAAGCAGCGGAACGGTCCGACAGGCACAGTCGAGCTGGCCTTTTTAAAGGAGTACAACAAATTCGTCAGCCTGGATACACGCCATCGAGACATGGCTGGATAAAACTGACAGCAAATGCCGAATCGTTCGGCATTTCTTTTTTGTATCTACACTGAAACCGAACATATAGATTTATAGTTTTGAGTATTGTTCGGCTTTTGCATTGACACGGAGGGTCCCGTTTTAGTACACTAAGTAGTGTTTCTGACAAGATCAGGAGGTGCTTCGCGATGTCTTCAGTAGTTGTTGTAGGAAGCCAATGGGGCGATGAAGGAAAAGGAAAGATTACAGATTATCTGGCAGAGACAGCAGAGGTGGTAGCCCGTTACCAGGGAGGAAACAATGCGGGTCATACCATCATTTTTAATGGGAATAAATACAAGCTTCACTTGATTCCATCAGGGATCTTCTATAAAGACAAGGTTTGTGTCATCGGGAACGGGATGGTCATCGATCCGAAAGCACTGGTGACAGAACTGGAATATCTTCACGGATTTGGGTTCTCCACGAAACAATTAAAAATCAGCAACCGCGCCCATTTGATCATGCCTTACCACATCAAATTAGACAGTGTGGAGGAAGAGAGCAAAGGGGCAAACAAGATCGGCACCACCCGCAAAGGGATTGGTCCTGCTTACATGGATAAAGCGGCTCGGATCGGCATCCGCGTGGCGGATTTGCTCGATCGGGATGAATTTGAACGGAAGCTGTCCCGCAACCTGGCGGAAAAGAACCGTTTGTTCGAAAAACTGTACGAAACGTCCGGGTTCGATCTTCAGGAAGTACTTGAGGAATACCTGGGCTATGCGGAAATCATTCGTCCGTACGTGGCAGACACTTCCGTGGTGCTTAACGATGCAATCGACCAGGGAAATCGCGTGTTGTTTGAGGGAGCACAAGGCGTCATGCTGGACATCGACCAAGGGACGTACCCGTACGTCACGTCCTCCAATCCAATCGCCGGCGGTGTAACCATCGGCTCCGGCGTAGGGCCGACCAAGATCCATCAGGTAATCGGCGTAGCCAAAGCATACACGACCCGTGTCGGCGATGGTCCGTTCCCGACTGAATTGCATGATGCAACCGGCGATCACATTCGCGAGGTAGGCTTTGAATACGGCACGACGACAGGCCGTCCGCGCCGCGTTGGCTGGTTTGACAGCGTAGTGGTTCGCCATGCCCGCCGTGTCAGCGGGATTACCGGGTTGGCTGTGACCAAGCTGGATACGCTGACGGGAATCGATACGCTTCGCATTTGTACGGCATATAAATACAATGGCAAAGTAATTGAAGAATTTCCGGCCAACCTAAATGTCCTGGCCAACTGTGAACCGGTGTACGAAGAATTGCCGGGCTGGACGGAAGACATTACCGGAATTCGTAACATCAACGACTTGCCTGAGAATGCCCGCCACTACGTTGAGCGGATTACGCAGCTGACCGGAGTGCCGTTGTCCATCTTCTCCGTTGGTCCTGACAGGGAACAGACGGTCGTGGTTCGCGGCGTTTACTCCTAACTTTTTTTAAAAAGAGACAGACACCACTGGGGAACGTCTGGGCATATGGTATCCCATACCAAACGAAAACGAGGTGTTTGAGATGGGATTTGACCAAAAGGCGTTGAAACTGGTTGGAAAAAAGGTAGAGGTAAAGATGTTTAACGGCAGCGTGATCAAAGGCACGATGTCTCACGTGAGCAAAGGGTATGTTTGCTTTATTACTACCTTTAAGCGGGCTGATACGGAAGAGTTTTCATTCCGCCGCCTATCCCTGAAAGATGTCACCTCGATGATAGAGGTCAAACGCTAATGATAGATAAACAAAAGCCACCCATCCGCGTACAACGGGGGGGTGGCTTCTATCTCCCTTCTAAAGCTTTTTTTACACTTCGCCGTCCGCAGCAGTGATGATGGCTTTCGCCTCGTCAGCGCGGTCTTCCGGAACGACGGCAGTCAACAATACGCTTCTCCCGACTGTTTCCTGGCCTCCGTCAGACATTCCGCTCGCCGCCGGATCTGCTGCAGCCAGTATGCTTGCGTCCCGGCCAGTTGGAAAGTCAGCACCTAAAGTCAAGGAGCCAAGGCTGGGAATGTCCCCGCTTATCGGGTTCATTACCTTCTCAACCCCATCTCCCGGATAGGTTCCAATGACGTCTACCTGCACCGTGTCGAAGCCGGCTGCATGAAGCTGTTTGGCCGCTGCATGAGCAGCATCTTCATTCCTGAATCCAGCGAGAATATTACGCTCTTTCACGGTTGACCTCCATAATGTGGAATGGGATTTTTTCTATTGTGCCACTCAAAGATTGAGATTATTCGACGCTATTTTACACTTGATGACGGCATCTTACTTGTGGTAAAGTCGTAATAGTTGATTTTTCGATATATTTGCCAATTATAACCAAATATAGATGAAAGAACAGAATGTTAATTAGCTATTTTAGAAACATTCTGTTAACGTGTGATTTTTTGTTCAGGAGGGTTGATGATGGGGCTAGCCGAGTGGAAAGCCTGGTTGAAACAACGTTTGAAACCAATTTACACAGGCGATAAAACAAAGAAAATCGGAGAACGGGTCAGCACATACATATCAAAACATAAAAAAGCGGTTATCTGGAGCAGTTCAGCGGCAGTTGCCTGCCTGGCTGTCGGAGTTTCCGCCACATACTATTACGAATCTCATATTATACCGATCTACCACGTCGTCGTTAACGGCAAGGAAGTGGGGATCGTCAATGATACCGAAATCGTCCAAAAGTGGGCTGAGGAGCAGCTAAAAAAGGAACAATCAAAGAAAAACGGCGCTCCCCTGAAATTGTCGGATTACATAAGCTTTACGCAAGAGATGGTTTACAAAGGGAAATACGATAACGAAGCAACATTAGCCGCTTTGGCCAAAGAAGCACAGATCAGGGTAGACGCGGTAAAAATTAGCGTAGACGGTACGGTCATCGGATACGCGGCCAATCAAGCGGAAGCAAACGAAGCGCTCAACCGCATCAAGAAGAAATATGCAGGCGATGCGGTTGAAGATAAAAATTACACAGTCTCCGCCGCCTCAGTCAAAATGGCAGCGGACAGCCCGAAGAAACAGGTCAAGTTTAAGGAAAACGTCGCCACTGACGAGGGTTCTGTTCCGGTAGCACAAGTTCTGACAGTGGACAAGCTTACCGATCTGCTCAGCAAAGGAACATTAAAGCAGGAAGTACATACGGTCAAAGAAGGCGATTGCATCACATGCATCGCCAAGCAATACGGAATCACCTCCAAAGACATCTATGCAAACAATCCGGGAGTGACGGAAGATACGCTTTTGCAATTAGGGCAGAAGCTGAACGTGACGGCGACGAGATCGCTGGTCACCGTCCAGGTAACGGAGGAAAAAGAACAGACTGAAACAATCGACTACTCGACTGAAACGAAAAACAATGATCAGCTTCCCAAGGGTGAAACGAAAATCATCCAGCAGGGGAAGGAAGGCAAAAAACTTGTCCGCTATCAGATCGTGATGGAGAATGGACAGGAAGTCTCCAAAGAGGTAATAGACGAGAAGGTTCTGGAGAAGCCTGTGACCAAAATCGTCGAGAGAGGTACAAAAGTGATTCCTTCCCGTGGGACAGGCCGTTTGAGCTGGCCGGCTAAGGGATACATCAGCAGCGGTTTTGGCATGCGCTGGGGCCGGATGCACAAAGGGATTGATATAGCGGGTTCCGGCTCTGTTCTTGCGGCAGACAACGGTCGTGTCACCCTGGCTGGCTGGGATGGCGATTACGGTAATTCGGTAGTCATTGACCACGGAAACGGAATGACGACACGTTATGGCCACATGAAGTCGATCAGCGTAAAAGTCGGAGATGTCGTCAGCAAAGGCAAGAAAATCGGGGTCATGGGTTCGACAGGCGACTCTACAGGTGTCCATCTCCACTTTGAAGTTCACAAAGATGGTAAATTGATGAATCCATTGTCATACTTAAAATAATAGTAGTAGAATAAACATAGAAGGTCGTTCCCGGGTTAGGGGGCGGCTTTTTCTTTAGGCTTCTTCAGAGGAAGCTTGCCTTATCAAAGAGTAAAAGGCAGGAAAACATATTCTATAAGTGGAATCCATATAGTAAGTGGGGTGAGCGCAAATGGCCAAACTCCTGGTCGTAGATGATGAAAGACCGATTGCCGACATACTGAAATTCACCTTGGAAAAAGAAGGTTACCAGGTGGTATGCGCATATGACGGGGAGGAAGCGATTCAGGCGGTTCAAGTGGAGAAACCTGATCTGATCCTGTTAGACGTGATGCTGCCCGGAAGAGACGGCATGGAAGTATGCCGTACTGTGCGGCAATCCTTTGACATGCCGATCATCATGCTGACGGCGCGAGACTCGGAACTGGACAAGGTTTTGGGATTGGAGCTGGGAGCGGACGACTACGTCACCAAGCCGTTTAGTGCGCGTGAGCTGGTAGCCCGGGTAAAAGCTCATCTTCGCAGGCTGAGGCCAAAGGCGGAAGAGCAGGATGGGCACTTTTTACGTATCCATGACTTGGACATTGACTTGTATTCCTATACGGTGACAAAGTTAGGAGAAGTACTTGACTTGACTCATCGGGAATTCGAGCTGCTCGTATACCTGGGGCGTCACCAGGGGCAGGTCCTCACCCGGGAACATTTACTGCAGGAAGTATGGGGTTTTGACTACTTCGGCGATGTTCGTACGGTTGACGTGACGATTAGACGGCTGCGGGAGAAGATTGAGGACGACCCAAGCCAGCCCAAATACATCATTACCCGGCGCGGTCTGGGGTACGCCCTGCGCAATCCCGGCCTGGGGGGCCACATGTAGATGTGGCGCCTTCGTCTGTTTAAAACGGTCCAATGGAAAATTGTCGTTATTTACATGTTGTTGATTTTGATCGCGATGCAGTTTATCGGGGCTTATTTCGCACGGGAAGTAGAGAGTTACTACACCAATTCCTTCGAGGAAAACCTGAATGCCCAGGCGACGTTGTTGGCCGCCAATTCGGAGCGGTATCTGAGTTCACCTGCCAACAATAAGAAGGATTCTGCCCCTGACGTGGATACGAGAGACATCGACAACCTCGTGTACAATCTCGTAGCGGTGAATGACGCTAGAGTTCAAGTGGTAGACCAAACCGGTACCGTGGTGTCGACCACTGAGGACGATAAGGGGATCATCGGACAGCGTACGGCACAGAAGGAGATCGCCATCGCCTTGATGGGCACGAGAAATGAAGCCATCCGGATTGACCCGCGGACAGGCAACCGGGTAAAGGTGCTGGCTGTGCCGGTAAAGCGGGGAAACGTGGTTTACGGCGCGGTTTACATGGTCGCTTCGATGGAAAAGATGTACACGACTATCCGAAACATTACCAGCATTCTCGCTACGGGAACGGGGATCGCCCTGCTCTTGACGGTCGGACTCGGCGTGGTGCTGGCCCGCACGATCACGAAACCGGTCAAGGAGATGACACTGCAGGCGAAGGCTGTGGCAGACGGGAATTTTAACCGAAATGTTCGGATTTACGGCGACGACGAGATCGGCCATCTTGGCATGGCCTTTAATTACATGACGGCCCGATTGCGGGAAGCGATCCAGCAGCAGGAAGAGGAGAGGGAAAAGCTGTCTCAGATCCTCTCCAACATGAGCGACGGCGTTATCGCGACGGATCGGGACGGACGGATTATCCTGATGAATCCTTCGGCAGAAGAGATGCTTCAAGTGAAAGAGACGGAAGTGCTGGCGAAAAGGATGACGCTGCACGATGTGCTGCGGCTGCCTTCAGAAGAAGAGATGCCGCTTTCTTTCGATTCGGGGCCGCTGATCCTGGAGATGCAGCTGGCCCCGCAAGAAATCTTGACGCTGCGGGTGACCTTTACGTCACTTCAGCAGGACAGCGGAAAAAAAGGCGGCATGTTTGCCGTTCTACAGGACGTCACCGAACAAGCCCGTCTGGAGCAGCAGCGGCGTGAATTCGTCGCCAATGTTTCGCATGAGCTGCGGACGCCGCTGACGACGATCAAAAGCTACGTCGAAGCGCTCTTGGACGGTGCGAAGGACGAGCCGGAACTGTCCAATCGCTTTTTAGGGGTGACGATGACCGAGACGGAGAGGATGATCAGGCTGGTCAATGACCTGCTGCAGCTGTCGAGATTTGACTCGCAGGGAGTGATCCTTCACCCCAGGGCGATTAACTTTACGCAGTTAGTCAAATACGCAGCCGACCGCTTTTCCCTGCAAAGCGAACAGCAAGGCATCCGCTTTGTGAATGAGATTCAGGGAGAGCTGCCGCAGGTCTATGCCGATCCGGATGCGATGAATCAAGTGCTGGACAATCTGTTGTCCAACGCGATCAAATTCACCCCTGAAGGGGGGGCGGTGACGCTGCATGTCAGCCCCGACCAACGGCTGCGCAGGGTCATCATTTCGATCACGGATACGGGGATCGGCATTCCGCGGCGAGATATTCGCCGCATCTTTGAACGGTTTTATCGGGTAGACAAAGCCCGCTCCCGCAGACAGGGAGGGACAGGGCTGGGACTCTCCATTGCAAGAGAACTGGTTCAAGCACATGGTGCAGAGATCGAAATCGCCAGTGAATGGAATGAAGGAACGACAGTCACTTTCTGGGTGCCCTTCGCTGAGGGTGGTGAGACTGCATGAGACAGATGACCGAATCCGGCAAGACGGTAATCCTGTGCATCCTGGTAGCTGTCAGTTTCCTGTTGACGTTCCAGCTGTGGAACAAACAACCGCAGTTTGAATTTATCGCTCCTACCACCTACCTGGAGTCCGGGCTGATCGGCGAGTCGAAGGACATGGAGGATCTCGTGACGCCGAACGCAGTGGTGTTTCACTACGGAGAAAACCGGCATACCAAGGCCGGACCGACTGATGCCCCTTACGCCTCGATCCAGTCACAGCTTAGCAAATGGTACTTCTATGACTTTCTCACCTACCCCTTGACCAAGCAGAAGTGGGAAAGTTTGACCCAGGAGAAGCCGGGGTTGGAGATTCAGTTTCGTTCCGGGATACCGGTCTCGATCATCTCGCAAATGTTCGCCTTTCGCGGAGAAATGTCCAACCGGATGAAAGGCATCGACCGGATCTGGCTGTATTACGAAGAGAGCGAGGACATGGTTTACGCCTTGTTTATTTCCAAAGACGGCAAACAGGTGGTTCGTGCCCGCACGGTCGTGAGCCCCAAGGATTTGACGGAGTCGTACCTGCCGATGGGCCGTTTCATGCCGGAGCAAATCCTGAAGTACATGCCGGAGGAACCGGCCAGGAACACGGTGTTTTGGCAGATATACTACGTTCCGAAGGAGCAGCAGAAAATCCGTCAGTTCCGTTTCCACTACTCGCTGCTTAATGAAAAGGCGATCATCGACGCGTTCTTCCTGGACCCGACGCTGATCCGCAAAATCGTCGAGCGGGACAATACCGTGATATACACCGATGGAAGCAGGTCGCTGCAGCTTCGCAAAGAACAGTATTTGATGACGTTTACCGACCCCGCCCTGCCGCAAAAAACAGAAGGGCTGTCGGATGAAGACAAAATGCTCGGAGGGATTTCGTTCATCAATCAGCACCTCGGCTGGACGGGAAGCTATTACTTTGACCGGCTGGAACAGCGATTGGGAGAGGGAGATGTGATCTCTTTCCGACGGTACGTCGGGTCGTATCCGCTCGTCAGCAATGACGGCAGGGAAACGATCTCGGTCACGACGGAAGAAGGGCAAATCGTCACGATGAAACGCTCGCTCATCGATCTGAAAAACTACGTTGACTACAAGGAGTCGGAGATCATCTCAGGGCCAACCTTGTACGAGCGCCTGCGGGCACAGAAGGTGGATACGGATCAGATTCAAAATGTGTACTTGGGATATCAGAGCAAGGTATTTCCGGAGTATGTGGAATTGACCCCGGTCTGGGTAGTGGAAATGCAGGATGGAACGACCTTGATGCAAGACGCACGTGCGAAAAACCCGGAAGAGGAGGAGGGCCAGTGGACTGGAGCAAAGCCAAAAGCATCCTGATCTGCGCTTTTCTCTTCCTCGATCTCTTTTTGGGGTATCAGGTCTACGTGTCGCGGACGGAGCAGTGGGTAGACTCCGATACAGTCAAAAACGGGGTGGAGGGCACCGCTTTTCTGGCGCAGCATCAAATCTCGCTGAAAGTGGACATCCCCCAGGAAACGCCCGAAATGAACTACGTAAACGTAGAGTATTTGGACGCGGACCCGATCACGGCCCAACTGGCCCAACCGATTCAGCTTAATCTGTCCAAGAACCCTGACGATTTTTTAAGGCAAATGAGCCAAAAAGTCGTTCACGCCGAACAGTACCGGCTTGATCACTATTTGCTCGAGAAGGGCCAGATTATGTTTTGGCAGTCGCATGACGGAGTGCCGATTTACATTGCCCCATTGGAAGTGAAAGTAGAAAAAGGCATGGCGACAGGATACAAGCAGACGTATCTTCATGTACACAATCAGGGAGACAACCGGCAGGTGATCTCCGCCTATACAGCGCTCCGCTCGCTGGTCGAAAAGGAAATTATCACAGCGAACGAACAGGTGGAGGATGTCACGCTCGGGTACTATGGGCACGAGTACGATGCAGTCGTGCAGGTTTTGGCGCCCGTATGGAGAATCGTCCACAATGGGAAGATCCATTATGTAAATGCCTTCACAGGGGCCGTGGAAAGACCGCTGGAAGCGCAGTCAGATACAACAAACAGCGAGGATGCAGGAAGAAGGGAACAGGGTTGAGATTTAGCGTGTTGGCAAGCGGCAGTACAGGAAACGCCATCTATGTCGGAACAGACCGGACTTCACTGTTGATCGACGTGGGGATCACAGGCAAACAAGCAGACGCGGCACTGCAGGAGATCGGCGTGAATCCGGCAGAGCTAAAGGCTATTTTGGTGACCCATGAACATGTCGACCACATAAAGGGCGTAGGTGTTTTAGCCAGAAGGTACAACATCCCGATCTACACCAACCAGAAGACCTGGGGAGAGCTGGATGGGCAAATCGGCACGATTACAGAGGATCAACGCCGTTTTTTTGAGATTGGGGAAATGAAAGAGTTTGAAGATCTGGCTGTCGAATCGTTTGGCATCTCACATGACGCTGCCGAACCGATGGGCTTCTGTTTTTATCATGGAAAGAAAAAGCTGAGTGTAGCCACGGACCTGGGCTATGTCAGCGAGCGGATCAAGCAGACGATTCGCGGGGCAGACGCGTACGTCTTTGAGGCCAATCACGATGTCGAGATGCTGCGGATGTCGCATTATCCCTGGAGCATCAAGCGGCGCATATTGAGCGATGTTGGACACCTGTCCAACGAAACCGCCGGAGAGGCGCTGACCGACATCCTGCAGGGACAGGCGGAGCGGGTCTACCTGGCACATCTGAGCAAGGAGAACAACATGGCAGAGCTGGCCCGCTTGACCGTAAAGAATATTCTCGAAGAAAAAGGGTTGAAGGTTGGCGACGACACCCACTTGCGTGAGACGTATCCGCATCGTCCCACCAAGCTGGAAGAGGTATGATTCCACAACCTTTCCATATTTCTCACGCCACTTTCCCGTAACGGATTCGTATACTGAGAGTGAAGGATGGTATAACTTCTATGAAAGGCTGCTAAGCTTACTAGTAGAAAGGAGAGAATGGAAATGGGGTATTACGACGATTTCTACGAACCGGAGCGCAAAAAACGGCGTGACCAGGGCGTTGGCCGCTTTATCGTTACCTCTGTTACATCTGCAGTCATCGGCGGACTTGTCGTTCTATTAATGATGCCAGCACTTACTAAATCAGGTTATGTTTCGCTAAATCAACCGAATACCGCTCTCGCGATGGGCAACAACGTAGGGGTGACGCCAGTATCGGTGTCACAACCCGTATCGCTGGATGTCAATACCGGCATCGTCCAGGCGGTGCAAAAGGTGGAAAATGCCGTAGTCGGGGTGATTAACATCCAAAAAGTAACCAACCCCTGGACGCGGCAAAGCGGCACGGTCGAAAGCGGCGAGGGTTCCGGCGTCATCTTTGAGAAAAAGGGCGGAAAAGCACATATCATCACCAACTATCACGTCATTGACGGGGCGCAAAAGGTGGAGGTTTCCCTGCCGAAAGGGGATCGCGTCGAGGCGACCATCATCGGGGCCGATGCCCTGACCGATCTGGCCGTCCTGGAAATTGACGGTTCGAAGGTAACCACTGTGGCGGAGCTGGGGAATTCCGACACGCTAAAAGTGGGTGAACCGGCGATCGCGATCGGGAACCCGCTCGGCTTGCGGTTCTCCCAGACAGTGACGGCGGGGATCATCAGTTCCCTCAACCGCTCGATGCCGATCGACGTGGACAACGACGGACAGCCCGACTGGGATATGGACGTCCTGCAAACAGATGCAGCGATCAACCCCGGCAACAGCGGCGGCGCTCTGTGCAACATCTACGGACAGGTAATCGGGATCAACAGCATGAAAATTTCCCAGACAGGTGTTGAAGGGCTGGGCTTCGCCATTCCGATCAACGACGTGAAGAACATCGTGTCGCAATTGATGCAAGACGGCAAGCTGAAGCGGGCCTATATCGGCATCCAAAATCCGCTTGATCTGACGAATGTGCCGCGTTCTGCGTGGAAGGAAGATCTGAACCTGCCGCAAGATGTAAAAGCGGGTGTCGTCATCAGAGGAGTCCCTGATTTCTCGCCAGCTGCAAAAGCAGGTTTAAAACAATACGATGTCATCGTCAAGCTTGACGACAAAGAGATCAACTCGACGGCAGATCTTCGCAAGTACCTGACCATCAACAAAAAACCGGGAGACACGATAAAAGTAACGTTCTACCGGAACGGTTTGGAGAAGACAGTCGATCTTACACTGGGCAATTCACCTGCCAACTAAATCAGGCAGGGAAAACATCATACAGAGGGGTGCTGCACGAGCGGCGCCCCTCGCTTTGTTTATTATGGCGGGGATGCGGTCGTTGGGGTCTAAACGATGCCGGATTGCTGTATCAGCAAGACGACAAAAGCGGCTGAGGATAAGAGGAAAACCGCCACCCAAAAAATCAGGTACTTGTCCCAGATCTTCTTCTTGTGAAATACAATCTGAATTTGCTGAAGCTCGGCATGTGTCTCAGGAAAGCCTGCCAGGTGTTGTTTGTAACCAAGCACCAGGGCAAATTTCAGCAGTTCAAAGAACTCGATCAGTTCCAACGAAATGGTTGTCTGATTTCCATTTTTAGGGATTTGTTGAAGAGTGATTTTGCTGTTGGAAAAGGTAACATAGATCGTGGAGGGATGAATGTCGTCCTCGGTAATTTTGAATTTGTCGTTCGGCGGGATTTCCCCGCGGCGATAGCCGATATAAGCGGCATGCAGTCTGAGGAAAACGCCGGGAAACAGAAAAATCTCCGCTTTGTTTCTGGCGACGACTAGCGAGCCCAGTCCCAGCATGGCGTTCTTGTCCGGCTTCATATATAGAAATGTGGATCCTTTTGAACTTTTGTACTGAACCAAGGTGCAATCCCTCTTTCTACTGTGGATGGTTGGGCAGCGGGCAGGACTGATTTACCTTTTCCCGCTGGATAGCGGTGTTAAAACGTAAAATGTGAAAGTCTGCACCTTCTTTTTGTGGACGGGATTGGATAAAATAAGGGAAGCGTAGCAGCAAGGAAGGGACGGAATGTACATGACCAGGAACGTGAAAGATGCGAATGATGACGCACAAGTGCGAACGATACATATCAAAGGCGAAGAGACTGAGATTTACGCCGATTTCCCGGTTCGGGTGAGCTGTCTGGAGCACCTGGAGCGGGAAATTGACGACTACGTGAACCAATATGAGGCGGCACCTGATGTATTTCGACGCGAGGATATAGATGATCCTGCTATTGAGGATACGTGTATGGTCTGCGGAGCAAAGGGACAAGCGGTGCTTTTGCGCGTGAAGGGAATGTAGCAGGTGCAAATTACGATCGTAGCTGTCGGCAAGTTGAAGGAAAAGTATCTGAAGGATGGCATTCAGGAGTACAGCAAGCGGCTGTCTGCCTATTGCAAGCTGCAGTTTATTGAGGTAAGCGATGAGAAGGCCCCGGAAGAGTTGAGTCAGACGGAGATGGAGCAGGTGAAGCGGAAAGAGGGGGAGCGGATCCTCGCTCAGTTGAAGCCGGATCAGTATGTCATTGCGCTGGCCATCGATGGAGAGATGTGGTCGTCGGAGAAGCTGGCCGCTGAGATGGGCCGGCTGGCTTTGCATGGGAAGAGCCAGGTGGCTTTTGTCATTGGCGGGTCGCTGGGGCTGTCGGCTGAAGTGTTGAAGCGGGCGGATGTGAGGCTGTCGTTTTCGAAGATGACGTTTCCGCATCAGTTGATGCGGTTGGTGTTGGTGGAGCAGGTTTATAGGGGGTTTCGGATTGGGAGGGGGGAGCCTTATCATAAGTGATGGTAAAACATATTAGACACGAGATTGTACTAGACAGTACTACATAAGCAAGCTATTACGAGAACCTTGTCACGAATAGTGGTAAAGCAGGAACTGAAGGTTGACGTAGCAATACTAAATCTGCAAATGGGAGTGAGAAAATAGTTCAGTAGCTGCACTTACCTGGATAAGTAATTGTCAAATATTTCACACCTATGGTGACCTATAAAACTTAGGATAATCTTCCTCAGAATGATTTGAGGAAGATTTTTTTTCTGCACAAACGGAACGAAGGCGACTTTGGCAATTGCGAAGTTCAGCTTTCCCGATTGGAGGTTCCTGTCAAGGAAAAGATCTACCTCGCCTTTCTCCTCCTCGTTTTTTGTGATTTGCAAACGCGACGAGACAAGGAGGGGGCTAATTGACGCTTCCTCTGCTTCTCTATCCGTAAAATAGAATTAATAAACTTGTATTGGAACAAAACAACAATTTCGTACTGTAAAAAAATTAAACAAAAATGAGATTTTTTCGAGTCACCAATCGTGTTATATGCAGGAGGCGAAAAAATGGAGAACAATTCTTTATTACGTACGGATAAAGAATTGGCTGAACTATATCAACGGCATGTAGATCTAGTTTACAGGCTATGCTATATCTATTTGAAAAATCCCGTTGATGCAGAAGACGCTGTTCAATCTGTATTTCTAAAACTGCTCAAATATCAAAAGGTTTTCAATGACCACGAGCATGAAAAAGCGTGGTTGACGGTAACTACCAGAAATTACTGTAAAGATGTTCTTAAATATTGGTGGAAAACCCGTCGCGTTGCATTAGACATTTTACCTGAGGTTTCTTCTTGGAATGGCGATGAACCATCGGGGAAGGTGCTTGCAAGACTGCTTTCACTTCCCGAAAAATACAAAACCGTTTTATATCTGTACTATTTCGAGGAGTACACGGTAAAAGAGATATCAGAGATGTTGGGATACAAAGAAAGCACGATTCAAACGCAACTATCCAGAGGTCGTAGACGCCTTAAATTTGACTTAGGAGGGAATTTCCATGAGTAACAAAAATATCAATCGACTTTTCGAAGCTCTTAAGCCCAACATCGAACAAAAAGAAAAGATGTTTCATAACATTCTAGTGCAAAGCAAAGATGGAAATAAAAGGCACAGGGGATATACTCTTACGAAACGTTTAAGACCCGCAGTATTGGCAGCCGTGTTGATGGTTTGTTTAGCCACAACCGCTTTTGCAGCGGCATATATGGGATTGGATGAAACGTTTATGAAATCTCTTAATCCGGTAAATCATGAGCAGGCAGAATATTTGTCAAATGGCGCTTATGTGGTTGATAAACAGGTAAAAAACAAGAATGGGACGCTTAAAATTAAGCAAGTGATCGGCGACAGTAATCTGACCTATATTTTAATGGATTTTTCTGCACCGGAGGGTACGGTATTAGACGCAGCTCGGTACCGCTTTTTAGAGGACGACATAACGACAAATCAGAACTTTCAGAGCGTGGAATTTAAAGTGCTAGACGATGGCAACCAGAGCGACAACAAAATTAGTTTGGTTATGAGTATCATGACGAAAAATTCCATAGCCGGTCAAAACGTTCATTTAAAACTCAAAGATTTACAAGCGGCAGATCCGTTTCCAGGCATTTTTACCACGGTCATACCAGACGTTTGGGAAACAGATTTTAAGCTGGACTTCAAGGAGTACTCTACTCCTTATGAAGTCAACAAAAACATTACCATGTTTGGTTATGGGGCGGTACTTAAAACGATCTCCGTCTCGCCGATTTCGATTTCGTTAAAGATTGAGGGCAGTTCAATGAATGAAATTAACGAAGCTGCTGGCTCATTAAAGGAAATTGGTGCTGATCAATACTTGGATAACTACCCAATCACGATAAAGTACCAGGACGGTACATCAGAAACGAAAGGCCTATTTAGCGGAATGCATTTGACGGAGAATGGCACTCACTTATTTATGGTTAAAACGTTTGAAAATGTGATCAATGACAAGGAAATCACATCAATTGTCTTTTTTGGTAAGGAAATTCCAGTTAATAACTGAATCATGCAACAACCTTGTTGCTTTGGAGGTTTTCTTATGATCGCTGTTCCTCAAAAAGGAAATCCATATGTAAGCTGACAGAAAGGGTATTAAAAACATCGTCTTCTGGTTTATAGAAGACGATGAACTCATAGTTACCGCTTTACCAGTTAGTGACGAGCGGAGAACCATACCATAAGTAACGGCGAAATTTCTGATATTAGCTGCTTGCTAGGTGTGGAAAGTTCAAGGGGTTTCTTTCTATTTTGCGCAAAGTATAGGCATTCCGCCTGCCACGGTCTATACTTTTCAGTATGGATATAGTGGGGGGAGAACAACATGGCGCACAATATATTGCTGATCGAGGACGACACCCAAATCGTTGAAATGCTGCAAAATTATCTGGTTAAAGAAGGCTACGACGTCTCGACGGCGTTTAACGGAGTGGACGGTATCGCCCTGTTCCGGCAAAGCGCCTTCGATGTCGTCCTTGTCGATATTATGATGCCGAAGCTGGACGGTATCGAGGTGATTAAGCTGATCAGAGAAAACAGCTCGGTACCGATCCTTATCATGTCGGCGAAGGACAGTGACGTCGATAAGGCGATCGGTCTCGGCTTCGGTGCCGACGATTACATCGCGAAGCCGTTTTCTCTCATTGAAGTGTCGGCCAGGATCAAAGCGGCGATCCGCCGTGCCACGACTTATTCAAATGCCGGACCGGCCGGGACCGCGACTGCAGATCAGACCAAAGTGCTTATATTCGACGAGCTGCGCATTGATCTGGACAATTTTTCAGTGTCGAAAAACGATGTCGATCTGAAGCTGACGGCTAAAGAATTTGAAATCCTGAAGCTGTTCGCCACAAACCCGAATCGCGTGTTCACGAAGGCGCAGCTGTACGGTTTTATATGGAACGACGAGTATTACGGCGACGAAAACGTCATTAACGTCCATATCCGCCGATTGCGCGAAAAAATCGAAGACAAGCCATCCGAGCCGCGGTATATCAAGACGCTGTGGGGCATCGGCTACAAGTGGGAAGGTCAATGACATGGTGATCGCGCTAGCTGTGCTCGTCGTTATTTTGACAGTAGTGATTGTGATTCAATACCGTGCCTATCGAACTAGAAGCTCCAATCTGGAGCAAATACACAACAAATTAAACGATATTATTACGGGCGGCACAAGCGAGAAGCTGCTCGTTTTTACGGACGATCGCGCATTGATACCGATCTTGAACAAAATCAATCATTTGCTGGAGCACAACCAGCAAAGGGCGGCGAATTTCCTGAAGATGGAGCAGTCGATGCGTAAAATGATCTCGAACATTTCGCATGATTTGAAGACGCCGCTTACCGTCGTGCTTGGTTATATCGAAACGATCAATCTAGACCCGGATATGAACGCGGAAGAAAGAAAGGTTCTGCTGTCCAAGGTGCACGCCAAGGCAAACGAGGTGCTGGAGATGATCCGCCAGTTTTTCGATTTGGCGAGACTCGAGTCGGGGGACAAGTCGATTCCGCTTTCACGGATTCACATGAACGATATTTGCGGAAAAAATATACTGGCCTTCTACGACACGCTGACGGCCAAAGGCTTCGAAGTCATCATCGAGATCCCGGACAAGCCGCTGCTTGCGTGGGGCAACGTGGAAGCGCTGGACCGCGTCCTGAACAATTTGATCGCGAATGCAATTCAGCATGGCGGGGAGGGAATGGCGGTTGGATTAACATTGAGGAGTGACGACGAGTTTGTGTACGTGGATGTATGGGATCGGGGTAAAGGGATCGACGAGCTGCATCAAGACCGGGTGTTCGAGCGGATGTACACGCTGGAGGATTCCCGCAACAAATCCTATCAGGGCAGCGGTCTCGGGCTGACGATTACAAAAAGGCTGGTCGAAGCGCAAGAAGGGACGATCCGCATCCTTAGCAAGCCTTACGAAAAAACGGTGTTTACCATCAAGCTGAAACGTATCGCCTTCGCGACTTAAGAATTTTGTAAGAATCGGGTAAGAAAAAAGCAAAATTCGATGCTTACACTAAAGCTTGTAACGAACGAAGGAGGCATCGAACGATGACGCATATCGTAAGAACGAATCAGCTGACCCGGGCTTACAAGGGCAAGGAAGTTGTTTCGAACGTCAATATGAACATCAAGCAAGGTGAAATATACGGCATGCTCGGTCCGAACGGAGCGGGCAAAACAACGGTCATGAAAATGCTCACCAACCTGGTGAAGCCGACGGCGGGCGAAATTGAAATTTTTGGCGAAAAGTTGACCGATACGTCGTATCGGCTGCTGGGGCGGATGGGCACGATCATCGAAAGCCCGATTTTTTACGAAAAGCTGACGGCCCGCGAAAATTTGGAGCTGCACTGCGAATACATGGGCTACCATAACAAAAAGTCGATCGACGAGGCGCTTGAGCTGGTGAATTTGAAGGGGATCGACAGGAAAGCGGTTAAGGCGTTTTCACTGGGAATGAAGCAACGGCTTGGCATCGCGCGGGCGATCACGACGAAACCGGAGCTGCTAATTCTCGATGAGCCGATTAACGGTCTCGATCCGTTAGGCATCAAGGAGATTCGCGATCTGTTCAAAATACTGTGCAAGCAATATGGGATTACGATTCTCATTTCCAGCCATATACTTGGGGAAATCGAGCTGATCGCCGACACGATCGCCGTCATGAACGACGGCAAGCTGCTGCAGGAGGTTTCGATGGACCATATCGCCAAGCAAACGATGGAATATATCGAAATTACAACGAACGAAAGCAGTAAAGCGGCTTACGTGCTTGAAAACCATTTGCATATATCCAATGTTCGCATCACCGACGAAGGCCAAATCCGCGTTTACGATTGCAACATTCCGCAAAGCGAGCTGATGAAGGTTTTGGTGATAAACGATGTCGCGATCGAAGCAGTTCATAAGAAAAAAGGGTCGCTCGAGGATTATTTCCTGTCCATCCTGAATGGGGGTGGCATTGTTGCTTAAGCTCATGAAGCTCGAAATGCGCAAGTTTCGCATAGGGTCTTACATTCGGGCGGCGATGATCGCCAATATCGTGATTTTAGGTTTAATCTGCTTGATCAGTCTGACGGAAGAAATTAAAGAAGGGGTGTCTTTTACGGACTACAGCATGGCGTTCTCCGTTATCGATACTTTCGTTCGGGGGACGTATATCGTGTTCGCTTCGGTGCTCATTTCACGGCTTGTCATTGACGAGTTTCGCAACAAATCGATCACGGTGCTGTTTATGTACCCGATCAATCGCAAAAAACTGATCGCGGCCAAGCTGCTTGTCGTCGTGCTGTTTACGCTAGTTGCGGATATTGCGGCAAACCTGTTTGTTGGCTTTGGCTTTTATATATTAAATCTGTTCGCGTCTGTTATTCCGGAGCCATTAACATGGTCAGTTGCAGCCAAATCTCTGCTGACGGTCGTCATGAGCGCGCTGGCGACCAGCTTCTTAAGCCTGATTCCGCTGTACTTCGGCATGCGTAAGCATTCCGGCGCGGCTACGATCGTGTCGTCGCTTATCGTCGTGGCGCTCGTCTGCCAAAACGTCGACGGCTTCACCTTATACTCCGTCATTGCGGTGCCGATTGGCCTGGCACTCCTCGGAGCGGCCGTCGCGTATATGGCGATCCGGAACATCGAGCATGTCGACGTGCTACGGTAGGGGAACGGGGAACCGGGGAGTGCTCATCAATATTTATAGTACCGGCGGTTTAGGTGTTCTGTCCGTATTCGGGTTATTGTTCACGAGGAAGAAGCGGTAAGCGTTAGGAGAATCGGGATAAAATGAAACAAGGGCTGTCTCAGAAGCGGGGTATTGCAACCAGGAGAATCACGGATGTAAAAAACATCTGGCGGCGAATGTAAAGGAGTGCGAAGAGAATAGAAGTAGATCTACGGTTAACCAACTTGGGGTTTCTTGGAGCTGTCGCGGCGCGACAAGCTCCTTCTTACTTTTTCGCCTTAGACTCGTTAAGGTGAGCCTTATCATAAGTGACGGTTAAAAAATATTTTGCAGTCAAGGTGTTGAAGGAAACCGGTGCTCCTTCTACCCTCGCTTATTTTATTCCTCGACGGTGATGCCGGCAGCTTTCAAATGCCCGTAAGCAACGATTCTACTAAACTGAGATGAAACTTCATCTGCAGGAAGGGGTTTTTCGTTTTTAATCCACCAAATTACAATACCCATGAAAGACGATACGAGGTATTCGAGCAGTAATTCCTTGGATATCGTTAAAAGGGAATTTCCCTGAGCAGGATTCCATCCCCCATTTAATTTATCTCTAATGATATTCTCCATTTTTACTCGAAACTGATAGATTCTATTCTCTTCAATTAACATGGCATAGTAAAAGGTGGTGTTGCGCGAAATATGTTCCAGTACAGTTTGCATGACTGTCTCGAGAATAGAAATACTGAAAGGATTCATGCTGATGGGACAAAGAACGACTGCATCCTTTAATTCGCTCAACAATTCATTCATACATGTATCTAATAGATCAGGCTTATTTTGGTAGTGGAGGTAAAAAGTGTTTCGATTGATCATAGCCCGATCGGCAATATCCTGGATCGTTATCGCTTCATATCCTTTTTCCTGAATAAGCTCATAAAACGCCTTTCGAATCGATTGTTTCGTGCGAAGTATTCTTAAGTCGGTTTTCTTGTTCATTGTTTTCGTTCTCCCCTAAATTTATTTAGAGTCGTTAAGCGACAAAGTTTTATGAGTTGTCTGTTATCGTTCAAAACTAGAAATATTGAATATTGATCGTTATATTAACCTCCATTATAATCAGCGACAGATAAATAAACAACGTATTGTTCATTATTTATCTAATGACTATAAACTCTAAGGAGGATATTCCAATGACATTCAATCATCAAAATGAGCTTGTACGTAAGGCAATCGCCGTGCTGGAAAGTTTAGAGAGCGGCAACCCCGAAGCGATTACGGCTTACGTTCATCCAGATCAATATATTCAGCACAACCAGGCCTTACCCGATGGTCGTGAAGCCATGCTTGGTGCACTTGATCATTTAAAGGAAATTAGTACAAAGGTAAGCATTAAGCGTACATTAGTCGACGGAGATTATGTGGCTCTTCATTCTGTATATGATTTTCACGGCCCTAAAATCGCCTTTGATATCTTCCGTTTTGAGAATGGACTAATCGTCGAGCATTGGGACAATTTGCAAGAGATGGCGGAAAAGACACCAAGTAATCATACGATGATTGACGGACCGGTCACGATTAAGGATATCGACAAGACGGATGCCAACAAAATATTTGTCAAAAGCTATGTTGAGAACATCTTGCTTGGTAAGAACCCCGACCTGCTTGCCTCTTACTTTGATGGCGATAACTACATTCAGCATAGTCCACATATTGCAGACGGCCTTTCCGGTCTTCATGCTGCTTTACAGGCGCTGGAGGAGAAAAATATTGAATTTCAATATACTTATGTCCATCAGGTAATCGGACAAGGCGATTTTGTGCTTACGGTGAGTGAGGGCCTCTTCGATGGTCAGCCTACCGCTTTCTACGATTTGTTCCGCGTGGAGAATGGAAAGATCGCCGAACATTGGGACGTCATCGAGGCCATACTGCCGGGAGAAAAACGAAAGAATTCGAACAGTAGATTTTGAGGTTGGTGCAGCTGAATCGCAAGCTCATAACCTGCCCATTGCCATTGTGAATGAGGATCAAGGCTTGACGACCTCAAACGTAAATATGGGCGAGACAGTTGTGTCTAGCATTCAGTCGGCAACCTCTGCAAATTCGGATGGAGAGCCGGCGATGAAATGGATCGAAGTTGGTAGCGAAGAAGAAGTAAAAGCAGGACTCGATAACCAGGAATATTATGCTGCATTCGTGATTCCCAAGGATTTTAGCAAGAAGCAAGCATCGTTGATGACGCCGGATCCGTCTTCACCCCGGGTGCGGATTTATGTCAACCAAGGCATGAATGCATCGGCATCGAGTATGGCTGGAGAAATGCTGAATCAAGCGATTAGTGGCATAAACGAGGAGATGCGGACTGAGCTATTGGCGACTTTCGATCAGCAAGGCGCTGCGATCTTAACGAAACAAGCCGCTGCATTAGCTTCACCAATCGTTAGCGAAGTTATCCAAGTGAATGCAATCGGTACGCATAGTGCAAACGGGAATTCACTTGAAGGGCTGCGCGAGTTGTTCTTCTTTGGGCAAAGGCTACGCATGAATCATCCGACATTCGTCTTAATCTGGATCGGCACCTGTGGCCTTTTAGTCTTTCTTTTATTTGCCTTCAAACGTTCTCGTAAACCAGAACAGAAGAAAGAGGCCTGATGGAACCCGATTGGGTGATCGATAATGATAAAACCACACTTAGAAGGCTTATTCCAGTTGTTTGATGTTGGAGTAAGCCTTTTTTGCATGTAGAAAATCTAAGGAGAACCTGACGAAACAAATCATAACTCGCCATTATTTAAAGCAATACAAAAACAATGAATACGGCAGCCAATACAATTCGATAATAGGCAAAAACGGTTAAACCAATCTTCCCTAGTATTTTAAGGAACAAGACTGCTACACACATTGCTACAACAAATGCAGTGATAAAACCGATCGCGAACATCGGAATGTCGCTTGTATCTAAAAAATGTAGACTCTTCATAAAATCTAAGCCAGTGGCACCCACCATAATAGGAAGTGCAACCAAAAAGGAGAATTCGGCTGCCGTTTTATGATTAGCACCAACTAGTAATCCCCCGGATATTGTCGATCCAGCACGAGAAAAACCAGGGATTACGGCTAAGCATTGAAATAGTCCAATGGTAAAAGCTTGCTTGTAACTCAATTCATCAACGGTGTTAGAGGTGAATTTTCCATGTTTTTTTTCGGCAAATATCATCAAAATGGCTCCTGCCACAAGACTGACTACCACAACTTTAGGTGAAAAAAGTTGGTTTTTAATGAAGTCATGCAGCAATAGACCTACTATAGCAGCAGGTACGACCCCCAATATGATGTGAATCGCGTCTAATTTCTTTTCTGGTTTTCCGATTGAACTGAAATTTAATAGAGAAAGGTATCTTTTCCAATATAATACTAAAATAGACAGCATAGAACCAAGTTGAATGATTACTTCAAAAGTATTGGCCTTTTCACCTTCAAACCCTAATAAGCTGCCAACTAAAATCATATGACCAGTAGATGATATCGGCAAAAATTCAGTGACTCCTTCTACGATTCCTAATAGTAAGGCTATGATATGTTCATTCATGGTTCTCCTCAATCCCCTCATTGGTATTGCAAATCAATCATAATATACACCTACTTGCCTATTGAATTTCGTTATTATCAAAGTATTTACATAGTATTAACAAGGATTCAAAGTGAAATTTACACAAATGAATACATTGGATTATTACTATATAGGTAGACAGACCATAACGGCATACTGAATAAAAGAAGGGAAAAACAAATGAATGAAGGGACCGAATTACTAAGCAGACTGGAAAAATACAAAATGGTGGCAGCGATAAAGGACCCCAAAAATATGGAGCAGGCGGTACTGTATAAAGATCATCTAAGTGCGGTCCTGCTCATGACCGGAACAATTTTAACGGTAAAAAGATATGTAGATTTCTTCCAGTCGCATGGCCTGCCAGTAATCCTTCATGTAGATAAGATTGGGGGATTACAAATGGATCATGACGGGATTGAATTTATCAAAAGAAATGTGAAACCATCCGCAATCGTGACAACAAAATCCGGTGTTATTAAAAAGGCAAAAACAAGCGGGTTGTATGTGATTCAGCGGGTCTTTTTAATCGATACGGACGTTTTTACACATTTGGAAAAGGACGCCATCAACGATCAAATTGTGGCAGATATGATTGAGGTCATGCCGTGCAGGGCGCCGGATTTTATACAAAGATTATCAAAGGTATCACCGGTTCCTGTTATAACAGGCGGTCTATTAAATTCGCCTGAGCATGCAAAGGAGGCGCTTGATCATGGGGCAATGGCCGTTACTACCTCAAATGCGGAAATGTGGAAGTGGAATGTAAACAACCTGTAACGCTTCATTTGCACAATATATACAATCGTTTACCTGTAATTGATATTACATTCATATTCATTGGTTATAGTAGAGACATAAAGTGAATAGATTGCTGGTGCGAACAGAGAGACCTCCAACAAAATGTATAGAATGTATACATTTTATTAGAGGTCTTATTTCTTTGTACTTTGCATCTATGTGAGGTGAGTAGGACAAGTATTGACTGTGAATGATCCAAATGGATAGTTTGGAAGCTCCAAAAAATAAAAGTGTAAAGGAGTAGGAGAAATGAAGAGACTATCAAAGTTACTCAGTGCATTCCTAGCCATATGTGTCCTAGCTGGATGTGGAAATAATCAAGCAACAGGTAATCAAAGTAATCAAGCAAGCAAAACGGGATCGCAAGAAAATAAGAAAACGGTTATCGAGTACTGGCATGTTAACGCAGAGACCCAAGGCGGAAAAACCGTTGAAGAATTAGTGAAAGAGTTTAATCAACAAAGCAAGACAACAGAGGTTGTTGCGAAATTTAATCCAGATATGTACAAAGGGTTAATGCAAAATTTACAGGCGGAAGCAGCCGCTGGGAAATCACCAGCAGTCGTACAAATTGGATGGGCTTTTCTAAACTATTTCTCGAATAATTTTGCGTATACTCCGCCCCAAGAAATCATTGATCAATACTTTCCGGAAGATAAAACCTTTTTACATGATAACTTCTTACCGAATGTATTAGGTTTGGCGAAAAACTCCAAAGGAGAACAAGTAGGGATTCCTTACTCGTTAAGTACACCTGTTCTTTATATCAATAGGGATCTTTTACGAGAAGCCGGATTGGATGAAAATGGCCCAAAGACGTGGCAAGAGGTAAAGGAATTCGCGAAAACAATCAAGGACAAAACGGGTAAATACGGATTGTATGTACAAGAACCGGCAGATAACTGGGCTACGCAATCCGTACTCGAAAGTAACGGGGCCAGAATGATCACGGACGGCAAAGCAACATTTGCTTCAGAAGAAGGAATTCAAGCTTATCAATTATTGGCTGATATGGTTTTAAAAGATAAATCAGCCGCTCATTTATCTTGGGATGAAGGTGTACAAAGTTTTATCGATGGAAATATAGCAATGGCGTATACAACGATTGCACGGCGTTCAAACATTCAAACAAACGCAAAGTTCGATGTAGCAGCGATTAAATCACCAGCTTGGGAAGGAAAACCGGTAAGGCTGCCTGCAGGTGGTTCGATGCTAGCAATTACGGCGAAAGATGAAGATCAGAAAAAAGCAGCATGGGAATTTATGAAGTATCTTTACAGTGTTGAATCCATGGCGAAATGGACGGAAGGAACAGGATATGTCCCGCCGCGTAAAGATGTGGCTGAAGCGGAAAATGGTTTGAAAGCTTTCTTGAAAGAAAATCAGATGATGAATGCAGCCGTCGAACAAATGGAGGGTGTTGTTCCTTGGACATCATTCCCAGGTGACGCCGGCTTGCAAGCAGAACAACTTTTATTAGATGTTCGTGATCAAATTCTGGGTGGAAAAGTTTCGGTGGAAGAAGGCTTGAAATCAACAGAAAAAGCAATCAATGAACTATTAAAGTAACGAATGCAATGCAGGGGATTGGTGAAGGTGACTTGTTAGAAGTCACCTTCACAATTAAGGCTTGGAGGATAAAAACAATGAGTGCTATCACGGCAGGAATAAGGCGACTGAACAGAGAGAATTGGAAAGCATACTGTTTATTATTTCCTTCCATTTTGATTTTTGCTATCTTCATGTTTTGGCCGTTTGTTTATACCATTTACCTGAGCTTCTTTGATTGGAATATGATTAGTCCCATCAAAAAATTTGTCGGGTTTCAAAACTATATGGATGTGTTATCAGATCCGAAAACATATAAGATCCTGGGCAATACGTTTCTGTATATTGTGATCCTGCTCATTTTAAACTGTCTGGTGCCGTATGTATTTGCTTTTGTGATTGATATGGTTTTGAAAAAATGGAACGGCTTTTATAAAGGGGCTCTGTTTTTGCCGGCATTTATTTCTTTAGTGGTAGGATCCATTCTGTTTACGTGGATTTTAAATCCCATCTCTGGACCTGTTTCGATCCTGTTTGGCTGGTTTGGGATTGAAATGCCGATTTGGAGCAAATTAGATGGCTGGGTCATATTCGTATTAAGCTTAATCACTTCCTGGAAGGTATTCGGCTATAACTTTATCGTTCTTTATGCATCGATTAGCGGTATTTCTCGAGAATTAATTGAAGCGGCCCGTTTGGATCATGTTCCGTTATGGAGAATCTTTTTTCAGATCGTTTTACCGATGAGTAGTGCGACCGGTATCTATGTATTTATTATTACGATCGTCCAAGGATTACAATATGTGTTTACACCGATAAAGGTTATAACGCAAGGAGGGCCGAATTATGCCAGCTCGAACGCGATTTATCATGCCTACCATGAAGCGTTTGTCTTGTATCGGACAGGTCATTCGGCAGCCTTATCGATATTAACCATGATTATTTTCCTGATGCTCTTGATAATTGAATGTAAGTTCGTTGAAAGAGGTATCTACTATGAAAATTAATCGGTTCATTTCGGTACCTTGGCACATTGTTTTTATCATTACCATTTGTATTTTGCTGTTTCCGATCATCTTCGCCATCGGCTCTTCATTTAAATCATTGCAAGAGGCGTATAACAATGTCGTAAATATCATTCCGATTCAGCCTACGCTGGAAAACTATCAAACATTTTTTAAGAGCCTACCGGCTTTTAAAATAGCGGCAAATACGTTCATCATCGCATCTGTTGTGACCATTTTTAAGCTGTTGACATCTTTTTTAGCTGCGTATGCCTTTGTCTTTTTTCAATTTAAAGGGAAGAATCTCCTGTATTTTCTGCTGATTAGCACCATCTTTATTCCCTTTACGGTTACGATGATTCCCAACTATTTGGCTATTTCCAAGATCGGTTTAACAGATAGTATATGGGGCGTTATTTTACCGCAGCTTGCTGATGCGATGGGGATTTTTTTAATAAGACAATCGATGAAAACGATCCCCCTGTCATTAATCGAAGTAGCGCGATTAGATGATTTGGGCCATGCCCGGATCATGAAGGATATTGTTCTTCCGCTAGTCAGGCCAGCTGTGACGTCAACGGGAATCTGGTTCTTTATCAGCTCATGGAACGAATATGTTTGGCCAGTCTTGATCTTAAAAACAACCGAAAATTACACGTTGCCCTTGGCTTTACAAATGTATATCAGCTCAGAAGGCGGAACGAACTTCACTGTAGCGATGGCAGTGTCCGTTATGACCATGATCATTCCTTTAACCTTGTATTTACTTTTCCAAAGGTACATTATCGGAACATTTGCGTCATCAGGAATTAAATAATGGGGGATTTACCATGAAGGAAATTCGATTTGAAAATGTCTACAAATCTTATGGGAAAACAGAGGTTGTAAAAGGGTTACATCTCACCATAAAAGAGGGCGAACGACTCATTCTACTAGGACCGTCTGGATGCGGCAAATCAACGACACTGCGGATGATTGCAGGGCTTGAGGATATTACTTCAGGCAATTTATATATGAACGGCCGAAAAGTAAATGATGTTCCCAGCGGAAAAAGAGATGTTGCCATGGTATTTCAAAACTATGCCCTATATCCCCACATGAATGTAGTTGACAATATTACGTATGGATTACGAGTTCAAAAGGTTCCAAAAGAGGAAATGAAAGCTCGCTTGCATGCGGCATTAGACATGTTAAAGCTAAAAGGCTATGAAAACAGATTGCCAAAAGATTTATCTGGCGGACAAAGACAACGCGTCGCACTGGCCAGGGCAGTTGTAAAGAAATCAGATTACTTCTTGCTTGATGAACCATTATCTAACTTAGACGCACAGCTGCGCGTATCAGCTCGGAAGGAGCTAGTCAAAATTCATGAGTTGTACAAACAAACGATTGTGTATGTAACACATGACCAAATTGAAGCGATGACGGTCGGTAACCGGATTGCCTTAATGCATGAAGGGAAATTGCAAATGCTTGATACCCCGGAAAATGTCTATCATCGTCCGGCGAACATCTTCACTGCAAAGTTTATCGGTTCACCACCGACCAATGTGCTAGATGTCGATTATCAAAATGACACGGTTTTGATTGGCAAGCAGCCTTTTCAATTGAATCAAATGTGGGTGAAACAAATTGACCAAAGCGGGGCAGACAGACTTGTGTTTGGCATTCGCCCCGAGCATCTGGAAATTTTTAAAACGGCTGAAGAAAACGCTTTGCAAGGAACCGTAAAATATGTGGAAAACCTGGGCAGCGGTTACGGTGATTTATGTCGATTTACACGGTCATGAAATTATTGCGATCAGTGATGATAAACATTGGGCGGAAGGGGAGGTGGTGTACGTAAGGCCAATCATGAAACATATTCATCTTTTTGACCGCGAAACAACCAATTCGATCGGATATCCAAAAGAGTTAGCGTAATGATTCCTTTCGATTGTATACGAATAATGCCAGTACATTTTGGAATATGCTCCAAATACATCTTTAAAGAGATTTTTGCTAAATAAAGGTGGAGTCATACGTTGGTTAATATTCACGACTTTGATGCATTTTGCTTTGATTTAGATGGAACGATCTATGTTGGGGATGAGCTTTTACCTGGGGTTAAGGAAACATTTGACCGCTTGAGAAAGAACAACAAGAAAATACTGTTTATCACCAATTCGCCCACTTTAACGAGACGGGAATGTCAAAGCCGCTTACGGAAATTGGGGATTGCCGCCAATCTTGAAGAAGTAATGACTGCTGCTTATGTATCTGCTGTATATTTTATGGAGGAACATCCTGACGCTCTTGTTTATATTGTCGGTGAAAAAGCGATTGAGGAGGAGTTTAGCCATTTTCAGTTAAGCACAACAAAAGATCCGATGAAGGCGACGCACGTTCTTGTCGGTTTAGACCGTTCTTTTACTTATCAGAAGCTCAATTTCGCAATGAATGCGGTACGAAATGGCGCAAAACTCATATTGACCAATCCCGATCCAGCTTGCCCGGTTCCTGGAGGTTTCATTTCCGATACAATGGCGATTGCTAGCGCAATAGAGGTTGCATCAGGTCAATCAATTGATCAAATTGTAGGGAAGCCCTCCTCTTTTTACGCAGAAAAGGTTCTTGAAAAATTACAGATGAAGACCGATCGCTGCATCATCATAGGCGACCGTCTCGAGACGGATATCCAGTTAGGAAAAGCCAATCATTTTCGAACTTGCCTTGTCTTAACGGGGGCCTCTCGTAAGGAAGATATAGAAAAAGTACAAATTTATCCTGATTATGTAGTGGAAAATATGGAATTACTGTTTTGAATTAAAAAACAGGGTCGATAGTAATCGGCCCTGTTTGGTGTGCTCCCCATTAAGTAGACTGGTGAAGTTATAAAACCTGTTACTTAAGGGGAGCTTTTTCATGTCGGTTCGATGTTAATGTAACTAAAATGCCTTCATTTACTAGATAATTCATCAGTGTCACTAAATACAAATACCTATACGAAAATAGGTTTTTTTTCCTTATTATTATATAATGTAGGCAATAGGACCTTGTAAGTAGAAGTTCGACAAATAAGGGTGGTTATAGATGAAGACCTTTGAGGAATTTATACGTAATTTTGGATTTACAGAATACCCGTTTTCAACATATACAACTGAAAACGAAAAAGGCAGAGAGTCTGAACTATTCGTGCCCCCAAGTGACTATTCTCCTATAATTCAAGGATTTCATCAGAACCAGTCTATGATCCTTATTGGTAATAGGGGAACAGGAAAAACAGCAATATTATTAGACTTCGATAGAGAAATTGATAAGCAGAAAACCATTTTCTGTTCTATCGATGATTTTAGTTCTCTAAAATTGGATTTTAACTTGGGTGATTTTTACAAGTTCTTGATTATGAATATTTCAATAGTTCTTTTTGAAGAACTTGCTTTAGAAACCAAAAGATTAAAAAGGCTGGATCAAGAAGATAAAGTTTTACTTTCATATCTTCTTAGTAATTTCGTTCCTATAGTATCAAAAAGAATAATTAAGGAGAAAATTGAAAGACTTCAGGTATCTAATCTTAAAAGAGTAGGACGGAACGTATATAATTTCTTGAGAGGTATATTTAATTGGGGAGCAACAGTGGGAGTTACACTAATAGATCAATATATCGCTAAACATTTTAAAGGCCTGCCTGATCTTAATTCGGAAGTAAATATTAAATCTTTCTTTCCGGAATTACCTTTGACAGTTGACGATAGTTTTAATGATATGTACATAAATTTTCAATTATTAAATGACGTGCTAAAAGTAATATCTAAACTAGGTTATGAAAAAACTGTCCTTTTACTTGATAAACTCGACGAAGATGGTAGACTTGACAACAATTCCGAAAAAATAGCGGATTTTGTAAAGCCTATTTTGACTGATAACAAATTACTACTTAATCCATCAATTCAAATAGTTGTTTCTATGTGGTCGACTCCTTTTAATTACCTGGTAGAACATGTAAGAACCCAAAAACATAATTGCCCAACATTGAATTGGTACAAAGCTGACCTAGTAGCAGTTCTAAATAAACGTTTGGAGATATTTACCAATGGGAAGATCAAAGATTTCAGGGAATTATTTAGTGAACAATTAACATTGGAGCTAGAGGATAAGATTTTTCAATTAGCCAATAATAACCCTCGTGATTTGTGGCATTTATTTAACAAATTAATGAGAAGCCAATATAAATTGAACCCCAACTCTAATAGAATTGTTCTAACTTCAATTGAACCTGCGTTTGTTGATTTTGTAACAACGTTTAATTATTTTGAGTATTACCCAAGAAAGCAAAACGCTCGGGCTAACTCTATGGATTTTTATTCATACACTGCCCATCTTTTAAAACTAGATAGTCCTGTTTTCACTAGGAATCAACTTAATGAAAAAGCAAAAACAGGGGGATCAACACAAAACTACGTTATAGGTATGGAGAGAATAGGCCTAATTGAGAAGACTACGCAAAACGGTGGGGTAATTTATTATAGAGTTAAGGACCCCAAAGTGGTTTATGCCCAGCAACATTAAAAATTGAAAAATAATTGTTCTTACTAAACAATACAATATTCGAGGGTTTTAACCAAATAGTTTATAGAAAGGATAAAAGGGTGGTAGACATATACCGCCCTTTTTTTGGGGAGGTACTAATCAGTTGAAAAAACTTTCGGATACAAATTGCACTGAGAGCCTTATCAAGTAGTGGTTAAAATTGGAAGGCGTAGGTTTACTAATGCCAAACCAAATCCTTAACCGCTGCAAAAAGCAAAGGTAAGGCCTTGGTTTTTTGTGTTCCCAGGGCCTTGCGAACGGATTGCTCACTTTTTTACCAGATTTCCCAGCTATAAATAGACGATAAATATCAGCTAACAGTAGATATTTTAATCTATTAATCATTATAATAGACTATGGTATAGTTATACTTGAGACAGATAAGGTGTGTTCCTCGGTGGCGCCTTGCTTTTAGTAATACCTAAGCAGGAGCGCCTACTCTATTGTCCAAATATAGGGGATAAGGAAGGTTATCATGAGTAGCATACAAAAAAGAACAGACGTTATTTTAATTGGTGCCGGAGTCATGAGTGCGACCTTGGGATCATTACTGAAAGAGTTAGCACCGGATTGGGAAATCAAAGTGTTTGAGAAACTTGCAAACGCAGGAGAAGAAAGCTCGAACGAATGGAATAACGCAGGTACGGGCCATTCTGCACTGTGCGAGCTTAACTATACGTCCGAGAAACCTGACGGATCTATAGCTATTGGCAAAGCGATAAAAATCAATGAACAGTTTCAGCTTTCAAGACAGTTTTGGTCTTATCTTGTAAACAGCAATCTGATTCGCAATCCGCAGGACTTTATCATGCCATTGCCGCATATGAGTCTCGTACAAGGGGAAAAAAATGTTGCCTTCTTGAGAAAACGTTTTGAAGCACTGTCAAACAATCCCCTGTTTCAAGGCATGGAATTTTCCGATGATCCGGAAAAACTGAAGGAATGGATTCCGCTTATCATGGAAGGCCGTACAACGAATGAACCGATTGCGGCAACAAAAATCGATTCTGGAACGGATGTCAACTTCGGTGCTTTGACACGCATGTTGTTTGACCACTTAAAGAGCAAAAACGTCGAGATCAATTACAAGCATAGCGTTAAGGATATGAAACGTACGAGCGACGGCTTGTGGGAAGTAAAAGTGCAAGATATCGACAGCGGTAAAATCGAAACCCATACGGCAAAATTCGTCTTTATCGGCGCCGGGGGAGGAAGCCTGCCTATCCTGCAAAAAACAGGGATTCCTGAGTCAAAGCATATTGGGGGATTCCCGGTAAGCGGACTGTTTATGGTATGTAACAATCCGGAAGTTGTAGAGCGGCATCATGCAAAAGTATACGGTAAGGCCAAGGTCGGGGCTCCTCCCATGTCTGTTCCGCACCTGGATACAAGATATATCGACAACAAAAAAACATTGCTGTTTGGACCGTTTGCCGGCTTCTCGCCAAAGTTTTTAAAAACGGGTTCAAATTTTGATTTGATCGGTTCCGTAAAACCGCATAATGTCATCACGATGTTGGCGGCAGGCGTAAAAGAGATGGCATTGACCAAATACCTGATCCAGCAAGTACTGTTATCGAATGAACAGCGCATGGAAGAATTACGCGAATTTATTCCGAACTCGAAAAGCGAGGATTGGGATGTAGTAGTAGCGGGACAACGGGTGCAAGTTATCAAAGACACTGAGGCTGGCAGGGGAACACTGCAATTCGGTACGGAAGTTGTCAGTGCTGCTGATGGCTCGGTCGCTGCGCTGCTTGGCGCTTCTCCGGGTGCTTCTACTGCCGTTCACGTTATGCTTGAGGTATTAGAAAAATGTTTCCCGCAACATATGAAAGAGTGGGAACCGAAAATAAAAGAAATGATTCCATCTTATGGCGTGTCACTCGTGGAAAACCCAGAGCTTTTCCAGGAAATTTATACTTCAACAGCGCAGACGCTGGGTTTAAGCGAAAAAGAACCGGTCTTTAGTTAATACTTTGGATTATAAGCAATTGTCCATTGATGAAAAATGTTGCTTAAACTTTTTCATCAATGGACAATTGTTTCTATGTAAAGAGATTGAAAAGAAAAGAATTTTATATGGAACCATTATATGAAGTTATTATATAATTGACTAAAGATTTAGATTCTTCGTAGCGAGGTGGTAATGTAAGATGGAGACAGGTAATAAAGCAACAATAACGGTAGAAACCACAGTTCATGCACCGGTTGGAGAAGTTTGGGAATATTGGAATGAGCCGCGCCATATAACAAAATGGTGCAATGCTTCTGATGACTGGCACGCGCCACATGCCGAAAATGATCTAAGGGTTGGCGGGAGATTTCTTACTAGAATGGAAGCTAAGGATGGCAGCTTTGGATTTGATTTTGGTGGAGTTTATGATGAGGTGAGAACAAACGAGTTTATTTCTTATACGCTGGGAGATGGAAGAAAAGTTTCGATCACTTTTATTAGTCAAGAAAGCGACACGAAGGTAATTGAAACTTTCGAAGCAGAAAGCACCAATCCCATTGAGATGCAAGAAGCAGGCTGGCAGGCGATTCTAGACAATTTTAAAAAATATAGTGAAACTGCCAAAGAAAATTAGGGTAAATGGAAAAAACCTTCCTTTTGGAGGGTTTTTTCATTATGACAAAAAATACATGACCAGCTTTTAGCGGAATCCATGACTACAAAAAAATTACTTGAACCTTACGTAACGTAAGGTTTTATAATGAAGCAACCGGTATAAAGCTAGCGCCAAAGAGTGGAGATGGTGAATGAAGAGGTATTGGAAGGTCGGGGACCTCGCCAATCTGACGGGGCTTACCGTACGAACATTGCGGTATTATGATCAGATCGGGTTGTTCTCTCCGTCGGGACAGACGGAATCCGGCCACAGACTGTACAGCGAATCGGACTTGTCGCGTTTGCACCAGATTTTATCGCTAAAGGAACTGGGGTTGTCGCTTGAGGAGATTAAATCGGTTTTAACCGACGGACAAATCAGTCCGCTCGAGATCGTCAACCTGCAGATGAACCGAATCAAAGAGCAGATCAAATTGCAGCAGAAGCTATTGGAGCAGCTCGAACATGTATCCAAGCTGATGCAGGGCAAGGCGCAATTAACGGTTGAAGACTTTACGAATCTTCTGCAGGCAATGAAAATGTCATTTGAGAAGCTGGTCATTGAGCGGCAAACGGTTTGGGAGCGACATTTGGACCTGTTGGGAGACTTTTTGAACGAGGAGAGCGGAATGCCAAAACCTAAGGAGGAAAATCAATGAACGAACGATTCGTCAAGCATGCGACCTTCGCCGTCGAGCGGACTTATGCCGCTTCGCCAGAGCGTGTTTACCAAGCCTGGGCCGACCCGGTTGCTAAAGCCAAGTGGTTTTCGAAGCCGGACATCTTCGAATTTCGGGTTGGCGGACGCGAATATAGCACCGGCGGGCCGCCGGAGGGGCCGATCTTTACCTTTGACGCCATCTACCAGGAGCTTGTTCCAGAGCAGCGCATTGTCTATACGTACACCCTGGATTCGGGAAGCACGCGCATCTCCGTTTCGAATACTACAGTCGAGCTTATCAAGGTAGAAGGCGGCACGAAACTGATTTTTACCGAGCAAGGAGCTTTCTTTGACGGGCACGATACGCCGGAAATACGGGAACACGGTACAAACATCATGTTGGACGCACTTGGCAAGTCATTGGAAGGGGAGGAATCAGTATGACAATAGGTGAGACTGAATTATCTACTTCACGCGTGTTCGACGTACCCCGGGAGCTTGTGTTTCGAGCCTGGACAACCCCAGAATTGCTGGCTCGGTGGTGGGGGCCGCATGGAATTACGAATACGTTTCACGAGTGCAATATAAAGCCAGGCGGCACGTGGAAATTCACCATGCATGGACCGGATGGCGTGGATTACCCGAACCATAACGAATTTGTTGAGATCGTACCGCTTGAGCGGATCGTGCTTGATCATCTATCCGGTCACGAATTTCGCATAACGGCTTCCTTCGAGGACCTGGATGGCCGTACCAATGTTACATTCCGTCAGCGTTTCAAGATAAAAGAAGAATTCGAAAAAGCCAAGCCTTACTGCGTTGAAGGGAATGAACAGAATCTCGACCGACTAGGCGAGCTGTTGACGGAAATGGCCTCTTAGCTATGCAAAGTGATACGGATGAAACGCCGCTTAAATAATGACTCAAAAGTTGTCGCCGTTCTTGCTCTATGTCGGAGTAGGACGGCGATGTGTACTTTCATAAGGGGAGTGGAAATTTGACGATTTTCGTTTTCAGATTGTTTCATCACAACGTTTTTCTGATTAAAGGGCATCGAGCCTGCCTGCCGCAACGAATACACAGTAACACCCAAGAGAATATGGTACAATATACCTAAAAGACGAAGCTGCCAATCGGCCGCAGGAGGGGTCGCGGGGAAGTATGAACAACAACCTAAAGTCAATCAAGAAAGTAATCAGGTTTCTCTTCCCGGAAATTCAATTGTTTGAGTTGGTTCAACGAGAAGGAATGATCGCAAAGAAAGAAATCTTTTCCGAATCGTCGCAATCCCGGCAATCGGCAGAGCCCTCTATGCAAGGAGCCAACCGTAGTTATGCAGGTTCTTACACCGAGGCGGTTGCCGGGCAGGGCCCGCTGCGGTCTGCTTCACCCAATCCAGGCCAATCTCACACAAACAGAGACTTAGGGCCCGATCGAAAAATGACTGGAAAGGGTTGGTCTGTAAGCGAGCTTGATCGAATATTCCGGCAAGCGGAGGACGAAGTAAACCGCTCTGTCATTGGACAGAAGCCATTTGTAACGGATTTGGTTGCGGCATATAAGCAAGGTTACATAAACGGGCGCAAGGATAAGCCACGTAATGTTATCCTGCTGGCGGGGGCCGCTGGTACAGGAAAGAAGACGGCACTTGACGCTTTGGTAAGAGCGATGTTTGCTCATGAGTTGACATCGTCGCCCCAAGTTGCGGACATTGATTTAAGCCGGTATGAAGCAGATGAAATTTCCGGTAATTTTATTCAAGATATGGCCTTCGCCTTTCAAGAGTTTGACAGCACGGTCTTATTCCGCGGTATCAAGGAGGCTGATCCGGCAATACTCAGCCTAGTCTCACAGCTTGTGGCGGAAGGCAGCTTTCGAACCAAAGAAGGCGTGCGGATAAGCGCTTCAGATTATTTTCTTATTTTCTATATGGATCATGCTGTCACCGCACCCAGCCAGTATGGACAGATTCCAGCCGAACTGGCCAGCCATGTGCCCGTTCCGATTTTACAAGGCATTCAGGCTGCGGCTATATCCTCGCCTGTCGATCAGGAAACGATGAGGCTGATCGCTAAAAACTTGATGGATCGGGCGGTAAGCAATCTCGCTCGCGATACGCAGACGATCATCTCCGTCGATCCAACCGTATATGAAGCGCTTGCTGGCATGGCCACCATGAATAAAACATTTGGTGAGGCTGTCCAGCACTGGATCGATAAGGAGTTGAACGCAGTAGTTTCAAATCTTCGGGCCAGAAACGAGATACGACGAAATGAAAAGGTAAACATCAGATTTGGCAACGGTTCTTTTTATGTAGAGACGCCAGCGCTTGAGGTTCCGATCAAGGCTCTTTCCTTCGCCCGTACGGAATCTGTTGACGATGTCTTGGCGGAATTAAACATGTTGACCGGCCTGGAATCGGTGAAATCGTTCGTGAAAGAGCTAATGAAGACCGTCGAGGTCAATAAGCTTAGAGCCAGAGAAGGCGGCAACTCTATGGCGATGGCTCTCCATATGGTGTTCACCGGAAATCCCGGTACGGGGAAAACGACAGTAGCCCGTATGATCGCCCGCATACTCAAAGCGATGGGACTGCTATCGCAAGGACAGCTTGTCGAAGTGGCGAGGCAGGATCTTGTCGGACAATATGTTGGCTCTACTGCACCAAAAACGATGGCGAAGGTGAACGAAGCATTGGGCGGCGTACTGTTCATCGATGAGGCTTATACGCTGGCTCGCCATGACCACGATACGTTCGGCCTGGAAGCGATCGATACGATTGTCAAAGCAATGGAGGATCATCGGGATAATTTGGTTGTTGTATTAGCCGGCTATACACAGGAGATGGAGGGCTTTCTGCGAACGAACCCCGGTTTGCGGTCGAGATTTCCGTTCATTGTAGAATTCCCGGATTACAAGCCATCTGACATGCTGGAGATTTTGATTCGGATGGCAGATGCCAACGGCTTCCGCATTGATCCGGACATTTACGACGGGTTGACGGAGCTGTTCGATCAGAGGCAGATCCCCGGCCGCAATGACAGCGGAAACGGCCGGCTGGTTCGTAATTTGTTTGAGGAGGCTGTCCGCAAGCAAGCCACCCGGATTGTTGAATCATCATCAGCAGACGGACCGGATTTGCAGCTGCTTACAGGGGCTGATTTCGGGATTGGCGAGAAGGAAGCGTTCAACCTGGAGAACGAGCTTGCCGGAATCGTTGGATTGGATAAGGTGAAAGCCTTCGTCAGAACGCTGGAAAAACAAATGATTGTCGATCGAAGGCGCAAGGAAGCGGGTATTCAGGTAGATACGGGACAGTCAATCAACATGATCTTTTCCGGAAATCCAGGTACAGGAAAGACGACAATGGCGCGTTTATTGGCTGGTATGTTCCGATCGATGGGATATCTGAAAAAAGGGCATCTGGTAGAAGTGGATCGCTCCGATCTCGTTGCAGAGTATTCTGGTCAGACGGCGACCAAGACCAAACAGGTGGTAGAATCAGCCCTAGGCGGAATCTTGTTCATTGACGAGGCGTATGCGCTTGTACAGGATGGCAGCGGGGGTTTTGGCAAAGAAGCAATCGATATGCTTGTCCGCTTGATCGAGCTGCACAAGGACAACTTGGTCGTTATTCTGGCGGGTTATACGGAAGATATGGAACGGTTTCTTCAGGTCAATCCCGGCATGTCCTCCCGTTTTCCGCTGCAAATTGAATTTCCGGATTACACCGCTGAGGAAATGGTACGGATTTGTTCCATTATGGTAAAGTCTCGCGGATTTAGAATGGCTGAAGATGTAGCTAAGCAGTTAAGAGGGTACTTTGACCAAAAGCAGGTGCCCGGAAAAAAGGACGGGGGCAATGGCCGACTTGTCCGCAATACGTTAGAAGAGGCCATTCGCAGGCAGGCGGAGCGGTTGGCTGATGACCCAGAGATTGAGGCGGAAAAGCTGAATGAGCTGACTGCCGAGGATTTTGGATTATCGGCAAAAGCAGACTCAGTCAGCGGCAGTGTGAATGCGCTCGGAGAGTTGGATAAGGTGATTGGCCTTGCTTCCGTGAAGGATTTTGTCAGGAGTCTGTCTGCTCAGATACAGGTGGCGAAGCGCCGGGAAGAGCTGGGGCTGCCAAAAGCTGCCGCTCAGACCCTTCATATGGTGTTCAAAGGAAACCCGGGAACCGGAAAAACCACGATTGCCCGGATTTTGGCCCGTCATTTAAAGGAATTGGGTGTCATTAAGTCAGATACACTGGTCGAAACCGATCGCTCCGGCTTGGTTGCGGGCTATGTCGGCCAGACTGCGCTTAAGACGCGGGAAGTCATCGAGCGGGCTCTCGGCGGGGTCTTGTTTATCGATGAGGCTTACGCTTTGGCGGAGGGGGATCAATTCGGTCAGGAAGCGATCGATACGCTCGTGAAGGCGATGGACGATTATCGCGACAGGCTCATCGTTATTCTGGCCGGTTACGATCAGGATATGGAGCGTTTTTTGGATCGAAACGCAGGACTTCGGTCCAGATTTCCTAACATCATCACTTTCCCCGATTATACGGGGGAAGAAATGCTGCAAATCTCGCACATGATGCTAGATAAGCAAGGGTACGTCATGGCTCCGGAAGCGGAATTGAAACTCCTCTCCATATTCAGAAATTATGAGTCTGATGTGAACGCGGGTAATGGGCGGCTCGTGCGCAACTTGATGGAAAAGGCGCTAAGAAGCCATGCACTGAGGATAAGCCAGAGGGCCGATGCGACGACTGAGGAGCTATCCACGCTGATGCCCGAAGATATTGTAGAGTAAAAGGAGAGGGCCTCCATGAAATGGGTGTTTGCGATATTCTATCATCCAATGATGGTGTTGTTTATTTTACTTATTTTTTTGCAGCCATTTATTTTCTTTAGTGATCTAAAGCAAATTCTCACACAAGAAGTACCGACTAGTCCTTTTACATTTTCACTTATGGGCCTGGAGGCGCTCTGGGTCTATATTGCCATGAAAAGCCAATTTTTCGGTAAACCATACCGAAAGTTGACGATCCTGCTTCCCTTGCTGCAGATGTTTTTATATACTTGCATCGCTCTAAATGCAGGGCTCTTCTTTGTAAACAAATGGGCCGATCAAGGCTCTTATTCCAAAGGATTGGCAATTGTTTTGGCGATTCTCGCTATACTCGTCGTTCGATTGCTGATGTCGATTCTTTATTGGAAATATCCTCTTGTTCAAAGTTTTAATGAGACGGAAAAGGCGATTAGGAGGTAGAGCCGCTTGCCGCAGCGTTCAGAATTACGAGAGAGAGACGAGCAAAACAAACATATTCAGCGACAGTGGTCAGAAGAGAGGGATATACATTCAGAACAACAAAGGTTGACTGAAGATACACATCGACAGCCTTTTTATCGAAAAAAGAAGCACCAGTTTTGGATGGGCATTACCGCGTTATTGATGGTGCTGTTTACTATGTTTGAAAATACGGGAAGTGGCAGACTGAAAGACGTCCAATCCGGTATTGGCAAGGGAATGCGAGCCGGTGTTACGCTCGCTGCAGCTGACGATGATATAGACATGCAGCCCAGGGACTTCAATATCGAAATGAAGAAGGGGCTGACCACAAGCCGGCTTCTGATATGGGATTTTGCCGCAGAAGACGGGGATGTCGTCACAATAAAGGTAAATGGCAGTGTTCTTGCCGACAATTTAGGGATTTTTCACGAACCCGCGGTACTTGATATTCCCATTCCGAGTATCGTCGAAATCGTCGGTGTCAAAGATGGTGTTGGCGGTATTACCTACGGGGTAAAGTTTCCCGGCGGGGTCGTAAATAATGCCTATTTTAATGCAGCCCCGGTAGGAAGCGCCAACGTGTACACCATTACGGGACAGTGAGTTGCCCGAACAATGGGGGCTTGGGAACAAAACAGCATTCACTTAGCTGGTTGAGGAGAGGGTCTGGGGCCCCTCCTTTTTTTATTTGCCTTATTTATGGTCATGGTGAAACCGTATCATAAGTAATGGCGAAGGTAGAGGCTTTAAAAGAGTACGGAATGATGCGTTTGGCTGAATTGTTTTTTAACCTGAAGACTGCAACACTAAACGGCGTAAAGGCACTTGCAAGCAACAACGGGTATTTCAATCAGGCAAAGCCCGGCCAGTTCAAGTTTGAACGGTCCGACTTCACTTGGACCCCATCCGATGTGCTTGTTGAGTTCCGCGGTTACGTAAATGGGAACCTGGTAATCGGTCAAACCACCGTGAAAGTGCAAAAATAACCCCAGCACAACAGGAAGAAGACTATTAAACAGCGGCTGCTATCCGGAAGCCCTTGAACGATACCCAGCTTGAGATCAAAGAGGTCGTTGAGGTACATGACTGCTTTATAGCAGGACCGAGTTTTGCCCAATTGAAAGGCCGGACAATCAGTCTTTCCGAACTGCTTGCCGCCCCGCTTATCTTGCTCGAAGAAGGCAGCATTTCGCGTCAATACATCAATCGCTACTTTCAGCGATATGGATACGATATTGTAACGGAATTTGAGCTGGGAAATTTGGACCTGCTTGTAGAGTTCGCCAGAATCGGTCTGGGAGTCGCCTGCATAACTCGGGAATTTATCGATTACGACCGTTCTCCCATGCTGTTTGAGCTGGAGTTGGAAGAGCAGATTCCGCCTCGGAAGATCGGGATTATCAAGCTGAAACATAGCGCTTTATCGCAAGCCGCACAAACGTTCATTGATTCTTTTTTGACCATTTGCAGCAAAGATTAACTCCCCGCCAACCGTATTTTTTGTTTAGAATGGAAATATTGAATGTGAGAAGGTTTGAAAGGAGTCGCAAATGAGCAAAACACTGGTACTGGCTGAAAAGCCTTCGGTTGGACGGGACATCGCGAGAGTACTGCAATGTCCAAAAAAGGGAAACGGTTACTTTGAAGGAGATAGATATATCGTGACGTGGGCACTGGGGCATCTCGTCACGTTGGCCGATCCGGAAGCGTACGGCGAACAATACCGTTCATGGAGGATCGAGGATTTGCCGATCCTGCCTGCTTCCTTCCGGCTAGTGGTGATTCGGGAGAGCAGCAAGCAGTTTCAAGCGGTCAAACAGCAGATGGGCCGCAAAGATGTAAAGGAGATCGTGATCGCTACCGACGCGGGCCGGGAAGGAGAGCTTGTAGCCAGGTGGATTCTCGAGATGGCGCGGGTAAACAAGCCGGTCAAGCGCCTCTGGATCTCGTCAGTGACCGATAAAGCAATTCTGGAGGGTTTCCGGAAGGTAAAAGACGGAAAAGAATACGAGCAGCTCTACGCGGCTGCCGCCGCCCGCGCGGAAGCGGACTGGGTGGTGGGTATCAACGCGACGCGGGCTTTGACGAGCAAGCACAATGCCCAGCTTTCCTGCGGCCGCGTGCAGACACCCACGCTTGCCATGATCGCCAAGCGGGAGGAAGAAATCCACGCGTTTACGCCGAAGCCGTACTACGGAATCTCAGCTGTGGCCAAGAACGGCCTGCGGCTGGTTTGGCAGGAGGCGAAAACGAAGGATATCAAGACCTTTTCCAAGGAGACCTGCGAGCAAATCATCAAGTCCATCAAGGGAAAAGAGGCGGAGGTGACCGAGGTCAAGAAAGCGCAGAAAAAAAGCTACGCGCCTCTGCTCTATGATTTGACCGAGCTGCAGCGGGACGCCAACAAGTTCTTCGGCTTTTCCGCCAAGGAGACGCTTTCTATTATGCAGAGTCTCTACGAGCATCATAAGGTGCTGACCTATCCGCGCACCGATTCCCGCTATCTCTCCTCCGATATCGTGGAGACGCTGGCCGACCGGGTCAAGGCAGTGCAGATCAAGCCGTACTCCCAACTGGCGGCAAAAGTCCTGCGCAGCGGGATCAAGGCAAACAAATCCTTTGTCGATGACAGCAAAGTATCTGACCACCACGCCATTATTCCGACAGAGCAGACTGTCTTTCTCGGGAACCTGAGCGACAGGGAACGGAAGATCTTTGACCTGGTAGTAAAACGCTTCCTGGCCGTCTTGTTTCCTCCTTTTGAATACGAGCAGACCACGATCCAGGCCAAAATCGGCGATCAGTCATTTGTCGCCAAAGGGAAGCGGGTCATCTCCCAAGGCTGGAGAGAGGTGTACGATCACGACTACGAGGAAGAGGAGGCCAAAGACGGCGTCGCCGAACAACTGCTTCCAGATATCTCCACAGGGGATCGGCTTTCCATCACCTCTGTCACCCAAACAACAGGTGAGACGAAGCCGCCCGAGCCGTTCACGGAAGCCAGTCTCCTGTCGGCGATGGAGAACCCGGCGAAGTACATGGCCCATGAAAAGAAGGAGCTGATCCAGACCATCGGGGAAACGGGCGGGCTTGGCACGGTGGCAACCCGGGCCGATATCATTGAAAAGCTGTTTCATAGTTTCTTGATCGAAAAGAAAGGAAAGCACATCTTCATCACGTCGAAAGGGAAACAGCTGCTGGAGCTGGTGCCGGAAGAGCTGCAATCCCCGACGCTGACAGCACAGTGGGAGCAGAAGCTGAACGCGATCGCCAAAGGGAAGCTGACCAAGCAAGCCTTTATCGGCGAGATGAAAAACTACGCCAAGGCAGTCGTTCAGGAGATCAAGCACAGCGAGAAGAGGTTCCGGCACGATAATCTGACGCGGACGAAGTGTCCGGAGTGCGGGAAGTTCTTGCTTGAAGTGAACGGAAAAAGAGGCAAGATGCTTGTCTGTCAGGATCGGGAATGCGGGTACCGGAAAAGCGTTGCCAAATCGACAAATGCAAGATGCCCGCAATGCCACAAGCGGCTGGAGCTCAGAGGCGAGGGAGAGGGGCAAGTGTTCGTCTGCGTTTGCGGCCACAGAGAGAAGCTGTCTGCTTTCCAGGAGAGGCGCAACAAGGAAAAAAGCAGCAAGATGTCCAAACGGGAAGTAGCCCAATATCTGAAAGGGCAGGAAAAGGAAGCAGACGGCATGATGAATACCGCGCTCAAGGATGCTCTTGCCAAACTTAAACTGGAGGACTGACGAAGCTGAAGCAGCCAGGAGACTTTCACTGGCGGCGAAAAATAGACGTAACCGGAGTCATGCCTTTTACTGGCACGGACTCCGGAATACGTACCGGGTATTGCTAACTGACTTCGGCAGAAAGCAGCGTCTGAATCACTTTTCATCCATAGTAAGGAATTTCGTCAGGTAGGCACCCACAAAATACAGGATGGCCAATACCCAGACAATGCCTGTTTCTCCAAGGTATCCGATTAACAATCCGACAATAGCGGGACCAATAAAGGTCGGCAGGCCGGCGCCCAGATTTAGAATCGACATAGCTGCGCCTTTATCCTCTTTGACCAATGAGGGAACCAGCGCCGATAGAGGCACATAACCCGCAAGCAGTGCTCCCCAGATAAGTCCCAATGCCTGGAGCAACGCGAAATTGCCGGGAGCAAATTGGGGAACGTAATACAACAGTAGCGTTGTAATTCCGCATCCGACTCCGCCAAACCACATAATGGTGTTTCTCCAGCCAAGCTTATCGCCAATAAAACCGAACAACAAGTTGAAAATAATGTTGCTGGTAAAGATCGATCCCCAAATCTGCAGCCATTCTGTCGTCGAAAATCCGTGGTTTTGCATGTACATAGGCAAAAAGACGGGGAACGCAAAAACGGCCGTCGTGTTAATCACACGAACAATTCCGCCGATTAGCACCTTTGGCTCTTGTTTGACGATGAGGAGTCCCTTCATTAATTCTGCAGCTTTGCCGGAGCTTTTGTCGCTTGTGGCGGTTTTCTCGATTTTATCGCGGTTTAACACGAGAGCGAAGAATGCCCCTAGCAACGCCCATAAGACAGAAGTCCATAAGGTATTGATATGTCCGATGGCATTTATCCCCCAGCTTGAAAAATAGGCACCCAGTACAAAGAGTCCGCCTGAAAATACAAACCAAAACCAACCGACAGCGGCCCCTAACTTCTCTTTTGGACTTCGGTAGGAGATCCATACCAAGAAGGAGTACGCAAACAGCGGGTATCCAAATCCTCTTAGAGCGTATGCCGGTATCATCAACTGTAGAGAAAAGTTTTGCAGTCCGTAATGGATAAAGGCGACGGAGCCTAAAAGGTAGAAGATCAATCCGAACGTCATTGCCTTTCTTGGTCCAAACATTTCCACAAGGACGCCGGAGAACCAGGATGATATGGCGATGGTAATCCCGTATACTGTAAACAACGAAGCAGATTGCTGAACTGAAAATCCGTGTTCAATCAGGTAAGGACTCAGCCAGCCTTGTTCGATTCCGTCTCCCATCATGAAAATGATGATGCCGAGATAGCCCCAGAACAAACTGGGAGGTATTCCGATGGAGGCTAGAAATTTCCCTTTTCCGTTTATGGTTGTCATATTCGCTATGCTCCTTTTTTCTAAAGCGTTTTCATTTTGTACTAGTGATTAGTGAAAAACTTTTGTCCGTAAGCACCCCTTTCTAATTGAGTAACTCGGATCCACACTTTGGACATTTGCTCAAAAAATGATATAATGTCTATAGCTGGATTTTAGCAAGATGACTGAATAATATCAAATATTTTTTGTTGATTTTAAAAAATACCATCAAAATCGCTGTTTTGAGGATTATTTTCCTTTTGCTAAGAAACAAATGGTGTTTGCAAACGCATTTGCCGTATGTATAATGGAGGATGAAAAATGAGAAAAGGTATTGAAAATGAGCAAATGTCCGAGAGGGGTTTTTTGGAGAGAATCGCCAAAATGTACTATATCCTTGGTTTGACCCAAAAAGAGATTGCAGAACAATTGGACATTGGCAGGTCTTCGGTTGCTCGCTTTTTACACGAAGCAAGGGAGGAGGGGATTGTACAGTTTCACATTCAGTCCAAGACAGACCATGCAAGAAAAAGCGATTTGGAAGCGAAATTGGTCATGCAATATAAATTAAAAGATGCCGTCGTGGTAAAACGGCATCAAGGATATTCTTTTGAAACCACGATCGTGAATTATTTAAACAGCATTTTGCCCCTCCAAGGCTCGGTCGGATTAAGCTGGGGGAGAACCATGTACTTTGTCGGTCAGTTCATGCACCTGTGCGAACCGCGCCCTCAATTGAAGCTGGTTCAATTATGCGGCAGCGCGGGAACGAAAGAAAACGAGATTCCTGCCTCGGCTCTTATCCAAACCTGGGCGTATGCGATAGATGCCAAACCATTCTTCCTGCCTGCTCCGACGATCGTGGAGAGCAAGGAAATCAGAGACATTCTGCTGAAGGATGAAAACATCAAAAACAGCTATCAAGAAATTCGCAATGTGGATCTGGCGATTGTAGGCATAGGAAATACCGAACCGGATACAGCCATTTTAAGTGCGAATTTCATCAATGGATTGACGAGTGAAAAGCTCAAAGAAAAGAGCGTAGGCGATGTAAATCTGCATTTTTTCGATGAAAATGGAGATTTTACGATGCCGGAGATTTCCGGGAGGGTGATAGGCGCTTCCCCTCTGGATTTTATGAGAATACCCACTCGAGTCGGAATGGCCTATGGAGTGAATAAGAAAGATGCCATTTTAGGCGCTTTAAAGGGGCGGATCGTCAATATTTTATTGACAGACGAGGAGACGGCCCAATTGCTGGTAGAAGAATAGGAGGATGTATCGATGAACATCTTGGTGACTGCTCCTTATAACGCGGCTTGCCTGCAGCAGTTAAAAGAAGAATTCGGCGAAGTCAAATATTTGTCCTGGAAGGAACACGGGAGAGAGTTTTCCGAAGATGAGATCTTGGCACTGCTAAAAGAATGCAACGCTGATGGGCTGATCACAGAATTGGACGAAGTGACGAAAAAAGTGATCGCCGGCCATCCCAAGCTAAAATTTATCGGGGTATGCAGAGCGAATCCTGTCAATGTGGATGTGGCGGCAGCTTCCGGGCAGGGCATCCCGGTGTTTCACACACCTGCCCGCAATGCGCAGGCGGTTGCAGAATTGTTCATTGGGAACGTCATTTCATTTTTGCGGCACACCATTCCAAGCACCAAATGGTTGGCGGAGAAAAATTGGGAAGGCGAATCATTTAGCGCTTACCTGAATTTTAAAGGGAATGAACTGGCGGGGAAAACAGTCGGGTTTGTCGGATTTGGAGCGGTTCCGCAAAAAATCGCCAATATGATCAAACACTTTCCTTGTTCCATTCAGTATTACGATCCGTTTGTGGCTGTCGAGTCCGTCGGTTACAAGCAGCTTGCCTTGGAAGAAATCTTCGAACAGAGCGATATCGTCTCGATTCATTTGCCTGTAAACGACAAGACTAAAGGAATGATTTCCGCCGATTTGCTGAAGAGGATGAAAAAAGAAGCCATTTTTGTCAATACGGCACGGGCTGTCGTCGTTGACAATGCAAGTCTGTTGGAGCTGCTGAAAAACAACCAGATCAGAGGCGCCATCCTGGACGTGTTCGATCAGGAGCCGCCGAGTGAACAGGATTACGAGCTGATCCAGCTGCCGAATGTCTTGGCGACTCCCCATATCGCAGGAGCCAGCCATGAAGTGGAAGACCATCACTCCGTCATTATGAATGAAAGTCTGCTGAAATGGGCGAAACATCAAAGTCAACAAAACATTTTCAACAGAAAGTCATTAGTTCCCAATAAATAGGGGTGAAATCCGTTATGAAAAAAGGGTATCTCATCGTCGATATAAGCACGGGGAACGCCTCTGTCGGGATTGCTTCGATCACGGGTGAAGTGTTGGCGCTGGAGAGTTCTGTCATCCAGTACCATAAAGACGCTGATTTTCCCGACAGCCACTTTTTTCAATCGCAGCCAATGTGGGAAAACATCATACAGTTAGCAAAAGAAGTGCAGAAAAAAGCGCCTGATGTTGAGATTTTGGCTGTCTCCTCCACAAGCCAAAGACAAGGAATTGTCTTGTTGGACAGGGATGGTAATTCCTTGATTGGATTCCCCAATATCGATAACCGCGGATTAGAGTGGGAGAGTGACATTAAGGATTTTGACAAGGTGTACGGATTGACAGGCCGCTGGATCAGCACGCTTTTTTCCGCCTTAAAACTGCGCGGAGTAAAGGAAAAACAGCCCTATATCTGGGAGAAAATATCAGCCTTTACGAGTATCAGCGACTGGATTGGATATGAGTGCACCGGAAAGCTCGTCTATGAACCGTCACAGGCATCGGAAACATCTTTATTCGATGTAGGTCAAGGCAAGTGGTCGAAAGAACTGTGCGAACTGTTCGGTATAGAGTATGCCTGGCTGCCTGAGATCAGGGAGAGCGGATCCATACTTGGGAAAATCAAACCCGAGCTGGCCAAGGAACTGAATCTATCGCCGGAGACGCTGTTTATTGTCGGCGGAGCGGATACCCAATTAGCGGTGAAAGGAACACAACCGGAACTGGGCGATATCGTTATTGTTTCCGGCACCACCACACCGATTACAAAGGTCGTCGACAGATATACAGTGGACTCTATGGCGCGCTGCTGGGGAAATCGGTATGTGAATCCCGGCGAATTTGTAATAGAGACGAATGCGGGCGTATCCGGTCTCAACTATCAACGGTTAAAGAGTGTTTTTTTCCCGGATAAGGACTACGCTGAAATAGAAGATGAGGTATTACAACTAAAACATCCCACCTGCGTGGCTTCTTTCGGAACATTGGTCTTTGACAAAAACCTCCCGTTGTCCAAAGGAGGCTTCCTGTTGGACGCGCCGGCACATCAGGATGTAACGGCTGCGGATTTTGTCTTTGCGATCATCTTTGACATCGCTTGCTCCATTAAACACAATTTCGACGTGTTATTGGATATTTCACCCAGCGGCAAGGACTATATATTAGGCTGCGGCGGAGGTTTTCAAGGAAAAGTGCTGCCTCAATTGCTGGCAGATTTATTGCAAAAGGAAATTCGCATCAAGCAAGAATATAAACAAGCCTCCATCGCAGGCGGAGTCATCATCTGCAATGAAGCGCTGCAAATAGAATCTCCTTGCAAATCTGTACTCCAGACCTTTACCCCTTCTCATAATGAACATTTGCACAGCTTGTATCAAAAATGGGCTGCTTTTCGAAGCCAGATAAACGAACGATGAACGATAGAAAATCGAACGGGAGTGATAACATGCAAGTAAAAAAAGACATCGTCCATTACGCAAAATTGATGGAGGCAAATGGTCTGGTCGTTGGAACAGCCGGGAATATCAGCGTGAGAATAGACAATACGATGTACATTACGCCATCCGCCCTGCCGTATGCGGAAATGGAAGAAGAGGACATTCTGGAGGTTGACCTTGTTTCGGGTGCCGTTCTTGCAGGAAAGCGAAAGCCTTCATCCGAAACGCCGATGCATAGCAATATCTATAAACACAACAGCAGAATCAAGGCGATCGTTCACACGCATTCGACTTACGCTACCATGTTTGCCTGTGCCCACCTTCCCATCCCGATCGTCCATTATATAGCGGCGGACATCGGCAACAAGATTGACGTAGCGCCTTATGCGCGATATGGGTCCGAACAATTAGCGGTCCATGCGGTGAATACCTTGGGTGACAATAACGGTGTTTTATTAGCCAACCATGGCGTGATTGCCGTAGGTGAGACGTTAAAGGATGCTTTCAGACGGGCAGAGGCCATTGAAGAGGTGGCTCACTTGGCGTTTGGATGCCACCTGTTGAACAGTGTAAAGCCGCTGAGTGAAAAGGATCTGGCCGAGGCGGTAGAAGGCTTCAAAACGTACGTAAGCGGCTAAGTTCGTACGCTTTGCCGCAGTGACGGCCGCAATAAAAAAAGGGCAGTATCGCTAAACGGGGATGCCCTGATATAGATCGGTCTCAAGCTCTTGATTCCTTCCGTGTTTCGAGAGCTTTTTTCTTGTTTTTCACCGGAAGGCGGATAAAAATCGGCAGAGCCCAATAGAGTAGATTGGCCTTGAACCTGATATACTTATAGAAATGATGCTATACAGGGGGTTGGATAAATTGAGACCGGTTACCATTTTAATAGCCGACGACGAGGCGGAGATCGCAGAGCTGATCGCCCTTCATCTCCAAAAAGAGGGTTACCATACCGTAATAGCGTCCGACGGCAAGGAAGCGATTCACGCTGTTCAAACCCATACGATCGACCTGGCGATTCTCGATATCATGATGCCCAGGTTGGACGGCTATGAAGTAACCCGACAAATTCGCGAGCAGCATAACATGCCGATCATCTTTTTGAGTGCCAAGACTTCAGACATGGATAAGATCTCAGGACTGGTGATGGGGGCAGACGATTATATGACCAAACCGTTTAATCCAATGGAGCTGGTCGCCCGCGTAAATGCTCAGCTGCGACGTGCCAAGCAGTTGAATCAACCGGCAGCAGTGAAAAACACGGTATTGGAGGCGGGCGGATTGGTCATTTCGCCCGATCAGCGCACGGTCAGTCTGTATGGCGAACCGATCGAGCTGACGCCAAAAGAATTTGATATTTTGTATCTGCTGGCCCGTCACCCCAAAAAAGTCTATAGTGCAGAACATATCTTTCAGCAGGTATGGGGCGAAGCGTACTACGACGGCAACAATACCGTCATGGTGCATATACGAACCTTGCGAAAAAAGCTTGGAGAAGATAAAAATAAAAACAAATTGATCAAAACCGTATGGGGCGTGGGGTACTCATTCAATGGCTAACATGATACGGAGCTTCCGGTTTAAAATGATCGTCTTGTTGGGCGCAAGCATGCTTCTGTCCGGTGCGATTACCTATTTGATCTACAAAGCTCTCCAGCTTTATTATCGTTCCAATGTCCGTTACGAGGATTCCCTGCATGATGTTCGCTCCATTATCAGGAATATTGGCGATGTGAACGTATTTTTGATCATTTTTGTCCCGCTTGCGATCTTGTTTTTCTTTCTTCTCACCAAACGTTATGCGGATTATTTTATGGAGATTTCCACTGGAATTCATCAGCTTGCCAATGGCGACTTTACAAGCCGCGTTCAGATCTCATCCGATGATGAATTTGGAGATATTGCCAAAGACATTAATCTGGCAATCGTAAAATTGAAGCAAGCGATAGAAAGAGGAGATTTTGCCGAAAGCAGCAAAGACCAGTTAATCTTGAATTTGGCCCATGATTTACGAACGCCGTTGACATCTGTAATCGGTTATTTGGACTTCATTCTGAATGATGATCACTTGACGAAAGAACAAGTCAAACATTATACAACCATTGCTTTTACCAAGTCCCAGCGATTGGAAAAACTAATCGATGAGTTATTCGAAATAACGAGAATGAACTACGGTATGCTTACGATTGAAAAAAAACCAATCGATTTGAGCGAACTGCTCAAACAAGTAAACGAAGAACTGTATCCCGCCTTTGAAAAAAACGAACTGACCTCCAGAGTGAACGTGATTCCGCATTTGCCGATCTGCGGCGACGGAGAGCTATTAGCGCGCGTATTTGAAAATCTCCTGACTAACGCCATCCGTTATGGAAATGACGGCCAGTTTGTCGATATCAACGGCTATCTTGATGGAGAAGAGGTGGTTGTTCAGGTCATCAACTACGGTGATCAGATCCCGCCGGAGGTGCTGCCGCATATTTTTGAGATGTTCGTCACCGGGGACAAAGCGCGAACCCACCAAGGGGGAAGTACAGGTCTCGGCTTGTTTATTGCCAAGAATATCATCACGCAGCATAACGGAACGATCACAGCTCAGAGCAGTATCGTTCGTACGATCTTTGAAGTGCGTTTGCCGCAAGAGCGTTTATCAGAAGAATCTGTTTAGAAACGAACCCGATGATTTAAGAAATATTTTATGTTTACCCCACTTTTTATTTAAACGGTTTTCTCTATCCTGAATGGGTAAAGCACGAAGGAGGAAGCTGGAATGAAAAAGTGGGTTTTTTGGCTTGTCATCCTATTGCTGGGGTATAAAGCCTTTCAACAGATAGCTGGGGGCTTGCCTATGGATGCAGGCAGCGAACACACGCAAACGCAAGCGGTGACTCCTAAGGAAGGATACCAGACGATCAAAATAGCAAAGGATCAGGTATACCAAGGAAATCTCTTGCTGGTGAATAGAGAGCATCCGGTTCATAACGAGGGAGTAAAATCCGATGTGGTCGATCTGTACCATAATATGGAACTGGTAAGGGGGTACAGTTTGCTCGACAGCTCGATTAAAGTATCAGAGAGTGTAGCGAAAGTATTTTTAGAGATGGTTGAAGCCGCCGAGAAAGATAACGTAAGCCATTTTATGATTAACAGCGGTTATCGCGATTTTGATGAACAAGAACAGCTTTATGAAGAAATGGGCCCAGAGCTTGCGATGCCAGGCGGTTACAGCGAACATAATCTGGGTTTGGCGATCGATATTGGGTCTACGCAGATGAAAATGGAACAAGCTCCTGAAGGAAAATGGCTTGGAGAAAATGCCTGGAAATACGGATTTATTTTACGCTACCCAGAGGACAAAAGAGCGGTCACAGGCACGGTATTTGAACCTTGGCATTACCGTTACGTAGGGTTGCCGCACAGTGCGATTATTCAAGACCATCACTTTGCTTTGGAAGAGTATCTGGATTACGTGAGAGAAAATGAGCACTTGTCGGTTCAAGTCGATGGTGAAACATATGAAATCATCTATTACCCTGTTTCACGCGATACGACTATCGATTTGCCAGTCAATCGCTACTATACGATTTCGGGTGACAACATGGGAGGAATTATTGTGACCTTGTACCCCGAGAACGAGAAGCCGCAGCAGGAGTGAACGGCGTATCGGCAAAAGGTAAGCCATTTGGGAGGTTTCGTGAAAAAGTGGCAGCTGTGCTTCTGCCATCTGAACATCCCGGATAAGCGACGAGTTGTATCTGGGGCAGCGCTATCTGCTGCATACGACTTCTTTATTGAGCGCCAATGCCTGTGGGGTTTTCCTCATCCATCGGGAGCCAATGGCCACAGGCATCAGCAGTTCGCCTCAAACTATCCTCTTATGAAAAATATTGTTCATCGCTTCTTTTCCTCCAATCTGCTACAATGAATAAAACGTTTGTAAGCCCTCCCAAAAATCCAAAAGTCTCTTCATGTAGGTCAAAAATCCCCTTCATACTAGATTTGGGCATGAATCAGTCTCCCCCTTTGATTCGGAATCCAGATAACACTAGTAGGAATACAGAATCGAAAGAGAGGAAGATTACAATCCGCACACGTCAACAAGAACAAGCCAACTGGCGAAAGAGTATCGCCCCCTACGAGAAGCCTCACATCAGGACCAGTGTCTGGCAGCTTTTCAACACGCTTGTACCGTTTGCTCTGCTGTGGTACGCCGCTTACCTGTGCCTGTCGATTTCTTACTGGTTGACCCTGCCTTTGGCTGTTGTGGCCGGAGGGTTTTTGATCCGGATATTTATCATTTTCCACGATTGCTGTCATCAGTCGTTTTTCCGGAACCGGAGAGCGAATGCCATCGTCGGGACGGTCACCGGCATCTTGACTTGCTGTCCCTACGAGCAGTGGCGGTATACCCACTCCGTTCATCACGCCACGAGCAGCAATCTGAACAAGAGAGGAACCGGGGATATCTGGACGCTGACGGTGGACGAGTACGTGTCAGCGCCTCTGTGGAAGCGAATCGTTTACCGGCTCTATCGAAATCCGGTATTGATGTTTGGGCTGGGCCCAATCTACATTTTCCTGATAGATTACCGGTTTAACCGAAAGCGCTGCGGGTTGAAGGAGCGGCTCAACACCTATCTGACCAACGCAAGCATCGCCGCGATTGCCGGGGTTTTGTGCTGGACACTGGGGTGGCAGGCGTTTCTCCTGGTTCAAGGACCGATCTTCCTCATTTCAGGTGCTGCAGGGATCTGGCTGTTTTACGTACAGCACCAGTTTGAAGGCACTTATTTTGAAAAGGAAGAAGATTGGGATTACGTGAAAGCGGCCCTGCAGGGAAGTTCTTTTTACAAGCTGCCGAAGATCCTGCACTGGATTACGGGAAATATCGGTTTTCACCACATTCATCACTTGAGTCCGCGGGTACCGAACTACTATCTGCCTGTGGTTCACAGCCAAAATTCTTTTTTGCAAGAGGTTCCAAGCATCACGCTCTCATCCAGCTTGCAGTCCCTGCGGTTTCGCGTCTGGAATGAGCAGAGCAAGTCATTTGTAGGGTTCAAGGAGATTCGGCGACTTACGATGAAGAACAAGGCAAAGGCTTTCGAGGGGGAGACAGGCGTTTTGCCGGTTGAGTTGTAATATTCGGATGGAGGTCCCTTGCTAATCGAATTTGATTATTTGAAAGAGCCGTCGGGTCAGAGACCATTCCTGTCCGGTGGCTTTGTATTTTCGATTCCCTTGCTATGCCAAATTCTCTGTGTTTAAATGATCTTAATTCAGGATCAGATATCTTGTAACAAAGGGGAGTGAACGAATTGAACATAGAGAAAATTCCTAACAGGAAGATATCTGATATTGTTTCGGAGAAGATCGAACAGTGGATTGTATCAGGCAAGGTGCAGCCAGGAGACAAGCTCCCGTCTGTTCGGGAGTTATGCGAAGCGTTTGACGTCGGGCGCTCTGCTATTCGCGATGCCATTACCACACTAAAGGGGAAGGGACTCGTCGATGTAAAACGGGGGGAAGGGACTTATGTCTGCCACTATAACTACTCCCAGTTGTTTTACGAATCGATCCTGCTAAACCGGAATGATGTCATCAAAATTTATAATGTGCGCAAGATCTTGGAAGCGGGTATCGCCGAGTCAGCTGCCGTTGACCGTCAGCCTGAACACCTGGCCAAGATGAAACACGCCATTGAGAGCATGAAGTCAGCCAATTCGATCGAGGGTTGGGAGGCTGATTACGAATTTCATCTGTCCATAGCGGAAGCCACACAAAATGAAATACTCGTACAGTTGATGGAGATCATATCGTCAACCACGAAGAAGGCCATCATGGACTGCCACAGAATTATATTTTCCGACTCACGACTAAGCCAAAACATCTTAACTCAGCACGAAAACATTTATAAAGCGATTGAAGAGGGAGACAGTACAGCTGCCAGACAGCGCATGCTGGAGCATCTGACGTATGTTGAATCATTATTAAATCAAGTCCAGGACAATCAATAACCGGCAAAACAAACATTCCGCTGCACTTTATCCAGTGAAACGGGATGTTTTTTTGTATTCGGCTATAATTATTTGAATTTACATAATTGACAGAATAAATTGTCAGAATTAAAATATCATAGAACCTATCACATATCAGATATCTTATAACGCAAACGCTAGTGAAGGGGGAGGCTGACAGAGCTAGTAACCAGGGGGAGGGGAGCGATGATAAAGGATTAACGGTTGGCTCATTCTCATTCGTCATCGGAAAAAAAGGTAAGGTGAAGGAGGGTAAGGTATGGGCATAGGCATGCTGTCTTTTTTGTCCCTGCTGCCTATTATCGCTGTCGGACTGTTTCTCGTCGTTTTGCGTTGGCCCGCCAGCAGGGCGATGCCGATTTCCTACATCGTAGCGGCAGCGCTTGCGCTCGTTGTCTGGAAAGTTCCGTTGGCACAGGTTGCCGCAGCTTCGGTGAATGGACTGGTTGTGGCTGCTACGCTTTTATACATTATCTTTGGGGCGATTCTGCTGCTTAATACGCTGCAGGAAAGCGGCGGCCTGAGAACGATCCGTCAAGGCTTTATCGATATTACCCCCGACCGCAGGATTCAAGTCATTATTGTTGCGTGGTTATTCGGTTCCTTTATTGAAGGGGCATCCGGCTTCGGGACTCCTGCAGCCGTTGCTGTGCCTTTGCTGGTCGGTTTGGGTTTTCCGGCGATCGCAGCCGTGATGGCCGGGATGGTCATCCAGAGTACTCCGGTTTCCTTTGGAGCGGTTGGAACCCCTATTGTGGTTGGCGTCAGTAACGGACTAAGTGTAGGCGACTCCGTTAAGCAGTATGCCGCGAGCATCGGGTACTCAGATTGGAGCCAGTTCCTTATGATGGTAGGAACGAAAGTGGCCCTGCTGCACACGATAGCCGGGACGCTTGTGCCGTTGTTTGTCGTCGGATTGATGACCAAGTTTTACGGAAAGAACAAAACCTTTCGTGAAGGGTTGAAGGTATGGAAATTTGCTTTGTTTGCGGCCTTTTCGATGACAATCCCTTATTTGCTGGTGGCAAACCTGCTCGGACCGGAATTTCCTTCGATGACCGGCGGACTGCTAGGATTGGCGATCGTCATCAGCGCAGCAAAGCGGGGATTCCTGATGCCGAAGAAGGAAGACTACTGGGATTTTGATAAAAAAGAGAACTGGGATTCCGAGTGGTCTGGAAAGATCGTCATCCAGGACGTCGCAAGCAAACATGGCGGCATGAGTATAGTGAAGGCTTGGGCACCTTATGTTCTGGTTGGACTGTTTCTCGTTCTCACCAGATTGAAAACGCTTCCTTTAATGGGCATGCTGCAAGCATGGAACGTGAAGATCTCGAATATCTTCGGAACGGATATCACCGCCAGCTTTCAGCCGCTCTACCTGCCAGGCACCATTTTTATCGCGGTCTCGCTCATCACGTATTTCCTTCATCAAATGGACGGAAATCGTTACAAGCAGGCTTGGAAGAACTCTTTGAAAACCACAGTGGCCGCCTCAACGGCACTGGTCTTTACGGTGCCGATGGTCCAGGTATTCATCAGCTCCGGCGGCGGAGCAGCAGGGTTTGAGACCATGCCGATTGCTTTGGCGGAAGGAGTAGCCGCTTTGGCCGGTTCGGCTTGGCCGATCTTTGCTCCCTTTATCGGCGGCATCGGCGCCTTTGTTGCCGGCAGCAATACGGTGAGCAATATGATGTTCGCGTTATTCCAATTTGGCGTCGGTGAGCGAATCGCTGTGGATCCCACATGGGTTGTCGCTCTCCAGGCTGTTGGCGGAGCGGCTGGAAATATGATTTGCGTCCACAACGTCGTCGCAGCTTCTGCTGTCGTGGGATTGGTCGGAAAAGAAGGGTTTGTGATTCGCCAGACCTTGCTGCCTTTCACTTACTACGCCTTGCTGGCAGGGGCGATCGGATATTCGATCGTATGGTATTCGCAAAAAGGGTTGTTCAACATCGGGACGATTATCGCTTTCGCAATCGCGCTTGCAGCGGTATATATCATCAGTACCAATCTGCAGCGGTTGAATGCGATTCAGTCCAAAAAAATCGCTTCCTGAAAATCTGAAATCCATTAGACAAGGAAGGGGGAACAATAAAATGTTTCTCCTTTCGCATTTCTCGAAGGGTTTATGTGTATGAATATTTTAAAATTGCAAAATTGACAAAATAATATTCTGAAAATATAATGAATTTCACAGATCACTTATCTGATATCTGAAAAGTAGATTACGAGGCAGCCAGCAGAAGCGTACCGGGGGTGAAGAGCATGGTATTAACGGCTTTGGATCAGCTTTTTGCAGAAGAAAAGATTCACGTCACGCCGGGGGAATTCCATCCATTAGGCAACAATGGACAATGGATGGCTTACCCCGATTCTGAAGGGCAGATTTCCGCCATTTTACAACATGCGAATGAACGCGGCTTGAGGGTCATTCCCATGGGCGGCGGAACGAAAAGAGGGTTTGGCGGAACGGAAGAGCGGGCCGAGCTTTTGTTGTCGCTTTCACGGCATCGGGGGATTGTAGAGTATTCGAAAGGAGATTTGACGATTACCGTGAAAGCGGGCACAACGATCAAAGAAATAGCCGATTACCTGAAAATGAACAAGCAAATGCTCCCGATTGACCCGTTCTGGCCGGAGCATGCCACGATCGGGGGTGTGGTTGCCGCGAATGACAGCGGCCCCAAGCGTTTGCGATACGGCTCGGCCCGAGATTTGCTCATCGGCCTTCGCCTGGTATACCCTGACGGCCAAGTGATCCGAACAGGCGGAAAAGTGGTGAAAAATGTAGCGGGGTACGATATGAACAAGCTGTTTGTCGGATCAATGGGTACGCTTGCCGTGATCAGTGAACTAACCTTGAAGCTGCGCCCGTGTCCTGCTTATAAAAGTCTGGTCATCCTCACTTTTCCCGATGGAGACTGGCAAGCGATTCGTTCATTCGTCACAGCCATCCTGGACTCCCAAAATGAACCGGTATCACTCGAGGTGGTAAGCCCATCCCTCAGCGAGCGGTTGCACGGGGTGAGGGAGTTTGGCTTGGCCATCGCGTTCGAGGATGTGGAAAAGGCAGTTCAGTACCAGGTTGAATGGCTGAAGCGCCACCTCCCGAAGAACGCTTCTCTCACGGTCCTGTCACAGGATGAGGCAGATGAATGGTGGGATCGTTTTGCCCGGATTCCTCCATATAAAGCCCAGCCTGGTACGGAAGAGGAGATGGAGATCGGTCTGAAGGTAGGCAGCAAGAACTTGGACACGATCGAGGTGGTCTCGCTGTGCCATCAGCTCGGTCAGGAACTTCAGGCAGAGGTGCTCAGCCACGGAGGGGCCGGCCATGGAATCTCCCGCGCCTACGTAAAAGGGAATGAGTCGAAGCTGCTCGCCTTCGTCCATGGGGTACGGAGCCATGCTGAATCGCGGGGCGGTTACGCCATCATCCAGCACGCTCCACTGCCGATCCGTCAGAAGGTTGATGTTTGGGGAGAAAAGCCGGCTTATTTTCCGCTTCTGGAAGGCATCAAGAGAACAGTCGATCCCCACAGCGTGTTAAACCCAAAACGGTTTATAGGAGGGATTTAACATGAGTATCCAACGAAAGGACAACCCGGAGCGCCAGACGAAAAGCAACTACCTGTGGGAAGATCCGCCTGATGAAGATAAGTTCTCAGCATGTGTTCACTGCGGAATGTGTCTGGAATCATGTCCGACTTATCTGGAAACCGGACACGAACACCAATCCCCCAGAGGTCGTGTGCATTTAATCAAGGCGGTTGCCCAGGGCAGGATCGAACTAAATGCAGGATTTGAAGATCCCATTTTCACTTGTCTGGACTGCCGGGCATGTGAAACGGCATGTCCCTCCGGTGTACAAGTCGGTTCTCTCATCGAACAGGCGCGCGGTCAGATTCGCAAATCCATTCCCTTGACCGGTTGGAAGGCCGCTGTCAGCAAGTTCTTTCTGCGGGGGGTCTTCCCGCATCCCAATCGTCTGCATACCTTGGGAAATCTGATCAAGCTGTACCAGAAGAGCGGCATGCAGACTCTGGTCCGCGGTATGGGCCTCTTGAAGATCATGCCGCAGCATCTCCAAAATATGGAGGCAGTCATGCCGGAAGTGAAGGACCCGGTGAGAAAGAAATACCCGGAAATCATTCCAGCCGAGGGCCAGAGGAAAATGCGGGTCGCTCTGCTTACCGGATGTGTGATGGACGTCATGTTTGGCGATATCAACGAGGCGACCATCCGGGTGCTGGTCCGCAATGGGTACGAAGTCGTGGTCCCCCGTGACCAGCGCTGCTGCGGCGCTCTTCACGTCCATGCGGGAGACCGCGACGAAGGGAAGCGGCTGGCCCGGCAAAATATTGACGCCTTTTTGGCCGCAGGAGTAGATAAGATCGTCGTCAATGCTGCTGGATGCGGTTGTGCGCTAAAGGAATATCCTGAGCTGCTTCATTCCGATCCGGAGTACGGGCCAAAAGCAGCCGAATTTGCCGGGAAGATAGAGGACGTGTCCGCCTTTTTGCTGAACCATGGGTACCAAAAGCCGCAAGGAACGGTAAAAACGCGTGTGACCTATCACGACGCCTGCCATCTGGCGCACGGACAAGGCGTTCGCCGGGAACCAAGAGAGCTGCTGCGGGATATCCCGGGTGTGGAAATGGTCGATATGCCTTATGCCGACCGCTGCTGCGGGAGTGCGGGCATCTACAATATAACCAACCCCGACATGGCCGGGAAGGTCTTGGATGAAAAAATGAGTTATGTCCCGGAGGATGTGGATTTGATCTCGATGGGCAACCCCGGGTGCATGCTCCAGATGGCGGTCGGCGTCAGGAAGCATGGACGCAGCGCAAAAGTCGTTCATACGATACAGCTGCTCGATCGGGCCTACCAGGCAGAAGGGGAGAGCGGAAAATGAGGAGGAAAGGAGGAATGGGCGATGCAGGCTGAAGACGCACTTATTCGCGAGCTGGCAGCAATTGTCGGAAAAGAAGCTGTTTTGTACCGGGAAGAGGATCTAATAGCCTATGAGTGCGATGGCTATGTGATTCACAAGCAGCAGCCGCTTGCGGTGGTATTTCCGGCTACCACAGAAGAAGTATCAAGGGTTGTAAAACTGCTCCATCAGCGGAAGATTCCATTTATTCCGCGCGGAGCGGGAACGGGATTGAGCGGGGGAGCTTCCCCTCGAGGGGGGGAAGTCATCATCAGTCTGGTAAAAATGAAAAAACTGCTGCATGTAGACTGGGAAAATCGCTTGGCTGTGGTACAGCCCGGATTCGTCAACCTGAAGCTGACCAACTCTGTAGCGAGTAAAGGGTATTACTACGCCCCTGATCCATCCAGCCAATACGCCTGTACCATCGGGGGAAATGTGGCAGAAAACGCGGGAGGGGCCCACTGCCTGAAATACGGTGTGACCACCAACCACGTACTGGGGATGGAGCTCGTGCTGGCCAATGGGGACATCATTGAAATCGGCGGAGTTCCAGATGCACCCGGCTATGATTTGATGGGGCTTTTAACCGGTTCGGAGGGAACCCTGGCGATTGTTACCCAAATCACGGTCCGCATTCTGAAAAATCCCGAGGACAAGAAAACGGTGCTGGCCTACTTCGACAGTGTGGAAGACGCCAGTTACGCGGTTTCCGACATTATTGCCATCGGGATTGTCCCGGCGGCATTGGAAATGATGGATAAAACCGCCATTGAAGGAGTAGAGGCCGGCAATTATCCGGTCGGCCACCCGCAGGGTCTGCAAGCGCTGCTGCTCATAGAGGTGGACGGCATTTCAGCGGGAATTGAAGATCAAATAGAAGAAATTTTAACGGTATGCAAACAGAGAAACGTTATTCAGGTAAAGGTGGCGGAAACGGAACAGGAGCGGGCCCAGTGGTGGGCAAACCGGAAAACCGCGTTTCCGGCGATGGGGGCTATTTCTCCAGACTATTTGGTACAAGACGGCGTCATTCCCAGAAGCCGGCTCCCAGAGGTGTTGGAAAAGGTGGAGGCGATCAGTCAACGTTCAGGATTGAGAATTGCCAATGTATTTCATGCCGGTGACGGAAATCTCCATCCGCTGATCCTGTTTGATGCAAGAAAGCCGGGAGAAACGGAATTGGCTGCACGGGTCGGGTCCGAGATACTAAAGGTTTGTGCCGATGTCGGAGGCTCCATCACGGGAGAACACGGTGTCGGCATTGAAAAGCAGGAAGAGATGCGCTTTGTTTTCACCGAGGAGGAGATTCAGGCCCAGACGCGGATTCGAAGTGTGTTTAACCCCGAGAACTTATTGAACCCTGACAAACTGTTTCCAAAACCAAGCCGTTGTGCAGAGGTGCGGAAGGCAGCCAGCCATTTGTGACAAACGGTAAAAAGGGCACTCGATCATGGAGTGCCCTTTTGTATTTGCAGCGTTTTAGCTGATGCTTGGGATAACGCTTAAGAAGACTCGCACTCGTCGGATGACTCTGTCATCCAGGGGTATTTGACGACAGGCCATTTCTCCTTGCGCAGCGCGTCCGTCAGCGCCGATCCTACGCATAAATTTTCCTCAACCAGTTCCACAGGAGTCAGCGCCAACCACTGATTCAACGATACGTCAACAAAGCGGTCACTCCGGAACATCTCCAGAAACCACAGGCTGTGATTGCCGGTGTTCTGTATGTAGTGACCGTAGGCAAACGGCACGTATCCAACATCTCCAGCTCGGTAATCGAACGTGCGGGCACTGCCATTGGCGGCAAATACCGTCATCCGCCCCTTGCCGGAGAGGTAGTACTGCCATTCGTCGTTATTCGGGTGCCAATGCATCTCCCGCATCCCCCCTGGCTCGATCTCTACCAGGGCCGCCGCCTGGCGTCAGACGCATGTTAACGCCGGCAAGCGTGGTTGCGACCGGCAGCTCCCTTACCGTCACTTCCCGCGACCAGCCCCCCCCCCCCCGGATTAGTCGTCTTGCAGCAAACCAAGCAGCCTCGCTTTGGCTACAGCTTTCGTCCGGTTGTTTACCTGAAGCTTGTAAAAGATTTTTTTAAGATGGATCTTGACGGTTTCGGTGGCCAAAAACAGGGCTTCCGCCACTTCCGAGTTGGACAGGCCCTCTGCCAAAAGTAGTAACACTTCTCTTTCCCGTTCGGTTAAAGGGTGATTGATTTCAGATAGCAGCTGTTTTTTTGTCTGTTCTTGCTTCGCCTGTTTTGCAAAGGAACGCTGCATCTTCTGTACATACATGATCTGGGAGGCCAGCATTTGCAGAATATGGATTCGGTCCTGGGAAAATGCGCTTTGGATCAGGTTGTTCTCGATGTAAAGAACCCCGGCCAACGTTCCCTGGATCGGGATGGGCAGCCCCAGGATTGATTTCGGCTGCATTTGGACGATATATGGGTCTTGAAGACACCAAGCTGGGCATGCGGCATCGTTCAGAATGAATTCTTCAGATGTCTTCGCGACGAATTGCACGATTGCTTGGCATAGTTGATCGCCGTATTTGGACAACGGCGCAGATTCCCCGGGGGAATTCACCCGCTCGCCCGCTTTCGCGACCGCCTCGACATACATCTGACCATCCCGGACAGACAGTAAAAATGCCTTTTGGCCTCCCGCATTTTCGAGAATAATCGTCATCAGCTTCTGCAGGAGCGCATCCAGATCCATCTCCTGTGAAAAAGCTTGTGACGCTTTCATCACGGCGGCCAAATCGATCAATTGCGAATATTCTACTCCTGGCGAGTCCACCGCTTTTGGTTCATTCGGATCGCTGTTTGCAGCGAGGATCCCCCGGTCGCCGCTATCGGTCTGCCCGGGATAGGCAAAGAGTTCTGCGTTTGCTGCATCATGCATTCCCAGCTCAAAATGATCCCAAGTACCGTTTTTTTCCCAACCGGCAAGACACCTGTTGAGATCGGCGATCAATCCGCGAACGCTTTGGTAACGCTCAGAAGGATTTTTCCGCAGCAGCTTGTAAATGATGGCCCCAACAATGGGTGGGATAGAGACCCCGTCTGGAAAAGGGAGCGGCTGTTTGGCCAGGTGGGCATGTGCCCATTCAACCGGGTCTTTTCCGTAAAACGGCAAGATTCCCGTCAGCAATTCGTAAAACGTAATTCCCAACGAGTACAGGTCCGACCTGCCGTCAATCCCCCAACTCATGCGTCTGGTGCGTTCCGGAGACATATAGGGCGGGCTTCCCTCCATCATGGGGATGCTTCTCCGTGTTTGATCTTGCCTCGCCGTTGTGATCGCGTGGCCAAACCCGGTGATGTAGATTCGCTGTGACGATGGAGACAAAATGAGCGTCTCCGGCCGAATATTCATATGGATGATTTGCTGTTGGTGCAGATTATCCAGTATTTTACAGGTCTTTATCGCCAACTGTAAGAACAGCGGCAGGGGGACGGCGCAGGTTTGAAAATAATGCTGCAATGTTAAGCCATTGACCCATTCGTAAGTTAATACAAGCACATTTCCTTGTCTCATCAGCGAATACGGTTTCAGGACGCCCCGGATGTGCAAATTGCCGGCTATTTCGTATTCATGCATTAATTTTGCGTTCTCGATGATGGAACGAGGCCCGTCCTTTACAATTTTCATCGTCACATAGCTTGAGTTCTGCTCAGAAAAGGCACGGCAAACAAACATATGAGGTTCTTCCAAAATCAACTCCTGAAACCGATAGCCGGGTATGGTAAACATCCTTTGGCTCCTTTAATTGCAGATAATGGATTCCTACCGTGATTATAGCTCTAAAGTCGGAATAAATGATACAATTCAGACAGGTTGAGTGTTCAAAATGGGAAGCATGCCTGAAGGCAATCAGCAGGAAGGCTACTTTTGATCAAGGAGGGCAACTGTGAGAGGAGTATTCGTAACAAAATTTGGCGGATCGGGGGTTTTAGCCTGTCAACATACCGACATGCCTTCCCCTGGACCGACTGAAGTGTTGATCCGGGTAGCGGCAGCCAGCGTCAATTTTGCCGACATTAAAGCGCGATACGGGAAGTACCACGGAGCAAAGACACCTCCGTACATACCGGGACTGGACGTGGCCGGCACGATCGAGGCGGTCGGCGGTGAGGTCACACAATTTCAGGTCGGCCAGCGTGTGATCGCCTTCCCTAATCGGGGGTCTTATGCCGAGTATACGACGGCGGACCAGGTGCTGACCTACGCCATCCCGGACGCGTTGGACATGGAGACGGCGGCGGCTTGTCCGATCGTATCGTTTACCTCCTACAATATGCTTCACAAAGCCGCTGCCCTGCAAGCGGGAGAAACCGTGCTGATCCACGCTGCCGCCGGAGGAGTGGGGACGACGGCAATCCAGCTCGCCAAAATTCTCGGGGCGCGTCAGGTGATCGGAACGGTTGGAAGTGAAGCCAAGGCGGACGCTGCTTATCAGGCTGGTGCGGACTTCGTCATTGCCGGTGACCGCGCCGATTTTGCCGCCAAGGTACAAGAGCTGACCGACGGTAAAGGCGTCGACGTGATCCTGGATTCCATCGGCGGGCAAGTCCTGGAAAACAGCCTCTCCTGTTTGGCAATGTTCGGTCGTCTCGTCCAGTTCGGAAACGCCGGGGGCGGGGCAGGCGGCATCTCTTGGGGTTCGCTGAGTCCTGGCTGCCGCTCGATTCTCGGGTACAGTCTCGGGACCTATCGGCGAGAGCGTCCAGAGGCGCTGCGTCAGAGCGGGGAAGAGGTGATCGCGCTTCTCGCTTCTGGACGGCTGCGCATGATCATCGATCGGACGTTTTCGCTGGAAGAGGCAGCCCAAGCGCAGGATTGGGTCGAGCAGCGGCGCAGCCGGGGCAAGGTGCTGTTGATTCCGTAAGCTGGCCAGATCGGGCTGTCTGCCGTCTCCGTCAGGGGAGGCCTGAAGAGAGAAAGGAGGGTTGCATCTTGAACAGGACATTTGGCCATATTACGATCTTAGTGAAGGACTACGATGAAGCGATCCGCTTCTATCATGCCCACCGAGAGGACTCCCTCTTCAAGCGCCGAAAGAAGCTAAGAG